>VAXU01000065.1 GCA_005885125.1 Actinomycetota bacterium | reverse complement strand
CTCGAACCAGACGAGGTACGCGGAGTTGTGCGCGACGCCCTGCGCGTCGGTTTCGGCGAAGCGCACGCTGACGTCGGTGTGGAAGTGAAACGTGTTCACCCCCGTGACTCTAAAATGCACGGCGGTCCTTGCACTTGCCCTTTTCCAAGGGTCTGACCCCGGAGGGGTCTGACCCGCTTTCGGCCGGCGGTACAGTCGGCGGCCCGTGATTGAAGCGCTGGCCGAGCTGATCCGAAATCACCAGCCGTGCGTCGTCCTCACCGGCGCGGGGATCTCGACCGAGAGTGGCATTCCCGACTTCCGCTCGCCGACGGGCATCTGGGCGCGCTACGACCCGATGGAGTACGCGAGCATCTCCGCGTTCCGGCGCGATCCGGCGAAGGTCTGGGAGTTCTACGCGCTCCGCTTCGAGGTGCTGACGCGCGCGGAGCCGAACGAGGGCCACCGTGCGCTCGCGGAGCTCGAGCGGCGCGGCCTCGTGTGCGCGGTCGTGACGCAGAACATCGACGGTCTGCACGAGCGGGCCGGCTCGCAGGACGTCGTCGAGGTGCACGGCTCGATCCGGACGGCGAGCTGCCTTGCGTGCGGCGAGCACGTGCCGTTGGCCGACGTGGTCACGGCCCTCCGCGACGCGCCTGCGCCGTGGTGCCCGAAGTGCGGCGAGATCCTGAAGCCGGACGTCGTCATGTTCGGTGAGCTGCTACCGATGGACGCGATCGACCGTGCCTCCGCGCTCGCCCGCGCAGCCGGCGTGCTGCTCGTAGTCGGCTCGACGCTCGAGGTCTATCCGATTGCGGGCCTGCCGGAGGAGACCCTTACGGCCGGCGGCGAGCTCGCGATCGTGAACAAAGGATCGACGCCGTACGACGGGCGCGCCGCAGTGAGGATCGACGGCGGAGCAGGCGAGGCGCTGACCGCGCTCGTGGAGGCGCTGTCCTAGGCGACTGCTCTCTTCTGAGCGTCGCTTGCGATGCTCCGTCAAAGGACGCCGGGCTTGGCCCGGCGTCCGATAAATCCGCCCTTAGGACTCGCGAGAGCTGCCTAACTCGTTACGGCCCGTCGCACAGGCTTTTCGTCGAGAAGCCGCCGGCAGTCCTTGCACACTTGCCGTTCGACCTCGAACGGAACGCCGTTGCGCTGACGGATCGCGCGGACTGTCACCGCGGTGTGCTTGTGGGCGCGCGTGAGGCTCATGAATCCCAATGTAGTTCGACGTTCGGCCGTCACAGATGTTGTCGGCAAACTGATACGGAATCGTGACACGCACGTCACTCTTCGGGGTAGCGGCCGCAGGACTCGTCCTCGCGTCCGTCGCAGGCTGCGGAGGGACGAAGCCGAGCCACAGTGTCCAACCTCCCAGCCGCGGCCGGGTCTGCAGCGTCGGCTCCTTCCAGCGGTACGGATCCAGCCGGCTGGCCTATGCCGCGATCGTCCGCGATCGCGCGCAGGCCGTGCGGCGACCCGGCGGGGCCCCGATCGCCCGGTTCGGCCGGATGAACCAGAACGGGGTCTCGATGGTCTTCTCCGTGCGCGGGGCGCGGGTCGACAGGTCGTGCGCGCCAACGTGGTACCTCGTCCAGTTGCCGATCCGGCCGAACGGCGTCACCGGTTGGGTTCGAGCGTCAGAGGTCGAGGTCGCCACCGTGACGAGCCGAATCGAGGTCGATCTCTCCGCCCGCCGAGTGACCCTCTTCCGCAACGGCCGCCGCATTCTCAGCGCGACCGCGGCGATCGGCTCTCCGGCAACGCCCACACCGACGGGGAGCTTTTACGTCAACCAGCGCCTGATCCCGAGCGATCCGGGCGGCCCATTCGGCCCGGGCGCAGTCGGGATCTCCGCGTTCTCGAACGTGCTCACCGGCTGGGCGCAGGGCGGCCCGATCGCGATCCACGGGACGAACGCGCCGTGGTCGATCGGCAAGGCCGTCTCGAACGGGTGCATCCGCTTGCCGAACCAGACGCTGCGACGTGTCTTCGCGCAGGCGATCGCGGGCACACCGGTCATCATTCACGCGTGACCAAGCGACTCCTCGCGACCGCCCTCGCGGTCGCGGTGCTCGCCGGCCTCGGCGCAGTTGCGTACGCCGTGCTCGGCCCGCAACCCGAGCAGCAGGCGCGCCGCGACGGGTGCGGGCGCAATGCCACGGACGAGGTCTCGCGGCTCGGGCCGGGCTGGGTGTACGTGAACGACGGTGACTTTCCCGCGTCCGGGCCGCCGCCTCCTCCTCGCTGGCTCGCAGGCGTCGCGAGCTCGCCGGGCGGGCCGGCTCTCGATGCTCATGTCTCCGGCGGCGACCAGCCGGCGACGCACGACGCATACGACTTCAACCTCAACGTCAAGCCCGACCCCGCGTACGAGGGGCTCCTCGGCGGGAACCCGGAGGAGAAGAGCGGCAATTTCGAAGAGAACTTCGAATCCAGGGGCCGCATCCACATCGAGCGCGAGCTGACCGCACTGCCACGATTCGTCTGGCCCGCGCCGGGTGCGCGAGTCGAGGCGATGGGGTCATGGGTGTGGGACTGCGGTCACTGGGACCCGGGCGGCGAGCGCACGGAGCTCCACCCGTACCGCGCGCTCTGGACCGAGCGCTCGCCTTCGCCACGCAGTGCGTACGGGGATGCGGAGGGAGACCTCTACGTCTCGACGGACGCGACGCCCGCCGGTCAGATTGCGGAGTGCGCGCACAGGACGAAGGGAGACAGACAGGCGTTCAAGAGCTGCTCGTTCTCCCAGCCGAACTGGCTCGACGTGAGCGGGGACTACGACTTCGTGCTCCGGCCGCCGCCGCGACCGCCGGGAGCGAGGCGGCTCGTGGTTCGCGTCGTGAACATGGGCTCGACGATCCCTGTCAAGCGGCCGCGGCTCGAGGCGAACGGCGCCCGCCTGCGGTTCCAGCTCGCCGCAACGCCGGGCAAGCGGCTCGTGCTCGCGGAGGAAGTCTTCGTGGGCTGGCGCCCCGCCCCGCGACTCGTCCACCTCCGCGTCGACTTCACGCGATTGCTCACCAGGCGGTCGATGGATCCCTCCTGCTTCAACTGCGCGAACCCCGAGTCGCTGCTCGAAGGGCAGAACACGAAGCCGCCGGGAGAATGGCTGCTGTTCACGGACATCGAAGGGCTGTGGCGGCTCTGGCCGCGCGTGATCCCGGCGCGCGACGGCCGGACGTTCCCGGTCGGGCTGACCCAGGATCTCTTCGTCCCGCGGGGCCGCCCGTTCCGCCTCCTCGTGCTCCCGCACGAGTGTGACTTCGGGACGTTCACATGGACGAAGCCGTCGAATCCGATGGCCCCGTGCCCGAAGAGCCCCGAGTTCGGTGACAAGGGCGGGGACGACTCACCCGGATTCGTCGTCACGCGTTACCGCTCGCCCGAGACGGCTATCGGCGTGCACGTCGCGAATGGGAGCACAGCGCAGCCGTCGACGTGTCCCGCCGCCCCGAATCCGGGCGGCTGCTACCAGATCACCTACCGCATCACGCGCGTCCGCTAGTCTCCGCGCGATGGCACAGCCACGTGAGCGGACGATCGTCACCCGCCTCGCCGACGCAGGCGAGGAGGCGATTCAGCGGTTGGGCGGCGCTCCGGGCGCGGACCGGTTGCTCGGTGCCGTCAACTCGCTGCGCGAGCGGATGGACGACATGCAGAAGCGGATGCGCACGATCGCCACGATCGAGAAACAGCTCGCAACGATCGAGCGGCGCCTCGACAAGCTCGAAGGCAAAGGCACGTCCACGCGCAGCAGGTCGACATCGCGCAAGACGTCCTCGGCCTCGCGGAAGAAAACCAGCTAGACGGGCACGCGAACGCGCACGGCGCGGGGGACGACCTCGAAGTGGGCGGGCGTCGTTCCGGCGACCTCGCCGTCCGTCTCGATCGGCAGCGGCACGGGCGCGTCGACGTCCACCGTCGCACCTCGCAACAGTTCGACCTTCGGGTGCGCGAGATGCGTTCCCTTGTAGAGCTTGGGCGCGGTCGTGATGAAGTCGAGCTTGTTCACGTCGCCGATCAGGATCACGTCGAACTGCCCGTCGTCTGGGCGCGCCTCCGGCGCCAGCCACATCGCCCCGCCGTGATACTGGCCGTTCGCGACGATCACGTCGTGCATGCGCCCGCGCCGTTCGGCGTCGTCGCAGCGGACGGTCACGTCCGTGTTCCGCCAGACCAGGAACTCCCGCGCGAGCGCGTAGAAGAACGTCACCTTGCCGCCGAGCGCCTTGGACATCCCGTTGGCGCGCTCCGCGACCGCGCCGCTCATGCCGACGCTGGCGACGTTCGCGAACCAGCGCTCGCCCTCGCGGAACTGCACGTGGCCGAGGTCGAGCTCGCACGGGCGACCGTCACGCGCGACCGCGACGGCGTCGTCGAACTCGCTCGGGATCCCGTGCGTGCGGATGAAGTCCATCCCCGTGCCGCGGGGGATGACGGCCAGCTCGACGTCCCTGCGGCCGTTCACGACCTCGTTCACCGCGCCGTCACCGCCGACGACGACGAGCACGTCCGCGTCCGCGTCGCGCGCGAGCTCCGTCAGCTCGCCGGGACGGGTCGACATCCGCGTCTCGCCCTCCAGCCCGAGCTCCGCCGCCCGCCTCTGCAGCTCCGGCCAGCGCTTCCCCGTCGCGCCGTTCGCCGACGCGGGATTGACCAGGAAGAGCGTCCGAGTCAGTGCTTCTCGCCGGCGGTTGCCGTGGCGAGCGCGACCTTGGTCATCCGGTCGACCGCGGCGCGCAACTCGTCGTCGCTGATCCGCTTGAACTCGCCCTCGACCACGATGTCACTGACGGTGAGCAGGCAGCCGCCGTGCACGCCGCGCAGCGCCGCGACCGTGAAGAGCGCTGCCGCCTCCATCTCCACGGCGAGCACGCCGCGCTTCGACCACCGCTCGTACTGGCCCTCGTCCGGGTTGTAGAAGAGGTCGCTGGAGACGATCGGCCCGACGTGCATCGGCTGGCCGGTTTCCTTGGCGACGTGGACGGCGCCGTGGATCAGCTCCCAGCTGGCGGTCGGGCAGTGCGGCTCGTTCGCGACCAGGTGCATCGCGGTGCTGTCGGCCGGGACTGCGGACAGCGCCACGATCAGGTCACCGAGCTGATGATGGGGCTGGAGCCCACCGCAGGTCCCGACGCGGAGGAGCTTCTTGACGCCGAGCTGGACGAGCTCCTCGAACACGATCGTCGCGCCCGGGCATCCCATCCCCGTGCCCTGTACGGACACCGGCTTGCCCTCCCAGGTGCCGGTGTAGCCAAGTAGGCCGCGCTCGGAGTTCCGCTCCACCGCGTCGTCGAGATATGTCTCGGCGATGTACTTCGCCCGCAGCGGGTCGCCGGGGAGGAGACAAGCCTCGGCGTATTCGCCTGGTTCGGCGCGAATGTGGATCGGCATTGCGGCGGCAGCCTAACCCAGGGCGTCGCTTGCGATGCCCTGTGCGACGATTGCGGCCGTGACCGAGCCGATCGAGCCGCGTCTCGACCAGATCGTCGACTTCTGCGCGGGAGATCCGGTCGAGCGCGTCTTTCTCGAGGACGTCGCGCGCCGCGGGTTGGGCCGCTTCTCGGCCTTCGCCGAGAACGGCCGCCTGACGGCGCTCTGCCACGTCGGCGCGAACGTCGTCCCATCGGGACACGACTGCGGCCGCTTCGCAGGCGTAGCGGCGCGCGGACGCGCGCGCATGATCATCGGCGACGAACACGCGGTCGGCGAGCTCTGGGCGGACCTGCGCGAGCGGATGCCCGCGCCCCGCGACGACCGTCCCGGACAGCCCGTGTTCGTGATCGACGAACCGCCGGAGCCGGGGAACACCGGCCTGCGCGCCGCGACGGACGACGACTACCAGTTGCTCGTGCCGGCGTGCGCTGCGGCGCACGAGGAAGAGATCGGCATCGACCCGATGGCGCGCGACGCGGAAGGATTCCGCTGGCGGACGCGGGCACAGATCGAGGAGGGTCGCTCGTGGATCTGGCGCGACGACGGCACGATCCTGTTCAAGGCGGAGGCGTCGGCGTGGACGCCGTCGGCCGTGCAGCTGCAGCAGGTGTGGGTGGATCCACCCGTGCGCAACCGGCGCCACGCGCAACGGGCGCTCCGGGACCTGATCCGGCTGCTGCTCGAGCGCGCTCCGGTCGTCTGCCTCTTCGTGCGACCGGAGAACGCCCCCGCAGTCCGCGTCTACGAAGCCGTCGGGATGCGCCGGCAGGGCGCATATCGCTCGCTGATCTTCTGAGCTGTCCGGCAACCCATCCCTCGAAAGGGTGATGGAGCGGCGGACGGCGGTTCGCCGACAAGAAAAGCGATGAAGCCCCGCATCACTGCGGCAGCGGGACTCGTCTGCGCGGTCGTCGTTCTCGGCACCTTCATGCTCTTCGTGGGTGGGAACGGGCGTGCGCAGATCGTCCACACCTGCTCCGCCACCGATCGTCAGTTCATCGACAACGCACAGCTGAACATGGCGGCGTTGAGCTCGATGTCGGAGGACTACCTGCGCGGCGACGCAAAGGCGGACGAGGTGCTGAGGACGACGCACGACGCGCTGACGGGCATCCGAAGCACAGGACCGAGCGATCCGTCGCTGTCGAAGACGAGGGCGATCCTGAGCGCGATGTTCGTCGAGTACGACAAGGCGATCCGCGCACACACGAAGCACACGGACCCGGGGCGGTACATGTATCGCGCCTACGGCCTGGCGAACTTCGCCCACGACGTCCTGGCGCAGGCTCAGGGCCCGCTGAAGCAGCGCGGCTGCGACATCACTCCGCTTCTCTAGCCGTCTAGCTCTTCAAGAACTCGACCGCGTCGTCGACGACGCGTAGCCGGAAGAAGCGCTCGCTGAGCTCGGGATAGGGCTCGAGCAACCGCCAGAGCTCGTCCAGCGCCGACTGGACGTCGGCGTCCGGGCCGTCGAGCAGGGTCTCGATCACACGCGCGACGTCGCTGCGAACCGCCGACGGGACGTCCTCGACCGCACGGCGCGCGGCCGTTCGCTCCTCTCCCCATTCGGCCGCTTGGCGCACCGATTCACGCCGCCGCCAGGCTTCCAAGAAGGACATTCCTGAAATATCGGTGCCTATGCGAAGGCCGATAATCCCCCTCGTGTCTACGCTGTCTCCGTGGACACGGTCGCGTTGCGGGACCGCATCGAGGGGTTCGTCCGGCGGCACGAGCTGATCCCGCCCGGCGGCGAGATCACGTGCCTGGTCTCGGGTGGGCCCGATTCGACGTGCCTCTGGCACGCGCTGCGAGCGCTCGGCTACGGCGTGACCGCCCTGCACGTGAACCACGGCCTCCGTGGCGCCGAATCCGAGGAGGACGCGCGCTTCTGCTCCGAGCGGCTCGACGCCGTCGTCGTCGATGGAAGCGGCGCGCGGACGGAGGACGAGCTGCGGCGGGTCCGCTACTCGTTTCTGACCGACCGCCTCCGGGCCACGGGACACACCGCGACCGACCGGGTCGAGACCGTCCTCTACCGGCTCGTCTCGAGCGGCGTGCCCGGCGCGATCAAGGCGAAGCGCGAGGACGGCGTCGTGCGGCCGCTGCTCGAGGTGTGGCGGGACGAGACGGAGGCGTACTGCCGTGCGGAAGGCCTCGAGTTCCGCATCGACAGCTCGAACCCGGACACGAAGCGCGGGCTGATCCGCGACGAGATCCTGCCGCGCCTGCGCGAGCTGCATCCCGCAGCGGACAAGAACCTCCTGCGCCTCGCCGAGGAACGTCCCTCCGCGCTCGACGAGCTGCTCGCGTCCGCAGTCGGCTCGAAGCGGCTCGACCTCGGCGGCGGCCTGACGGCGGTGCGCGAGTACGACCGCGTCTGGCTGGAGCGCGCGCCGGTGTCGCTGGAAGGCGAAGTGCGCTGGGGCCCGTGGCGCATCGAGTCGCAGCTCCCAGGCCTTAAGGTACGAGCCTGGCGCGCGGGCGACCGGCTCGCAGGGAGGAGCAAGAAGATCCAGGACGTTTTCGTCGATGCGAAGGTTCCCCGCTCGGAGCGCGAGTCGTGGCCGCTCGTAGTGCGCGGGGACGAGGTCGTCGCGGTGCCGGGAATCGTCGCCGCGGAGGGAGTGAGCGTCGAGCGTGTCGGCGACTGAGCTCGAACGCGGCGTCAGCGAGGTCCTCATCGACGAGGAGGCGCTGCGCAATCGCATCGCCGAACTCGGCGAGGAGATCTCACGCGACTACGCGGACCGAGAGCCGCTGCTGATCGGCGTCCTCAAGGGCGCCGTCTTCTTCATGGCCGACCTGATGCGGCAGCTGACGGTTCCGTGCGAGGTGGACTTCATGGCGATCTCGAGCTACGGCGCGTCGACCGACAGCTCCGGCGTCGTCCGGATCCTCAAGGACCTCGACATCAACATCGAGGGCCGCGACGTGCTCGTCGTCGAGGACATCATCGACTCGGGGCTGACTTTGTCGTACTTGATGCGAAACCTGGAATCCCGCGAGCCGGCCACCCTGGAGGTCTGCGCTCTGATGACCAAGCCCGACCGCCGGGAGATCGACGTGCCCGTCCGCTACGTGGGTTTCGAGATCCCGAACCGGTTCGTGATCGGCTACGGCCTCGATTTCGGGGAGCGTTACAGGAATCTGCCCTACGTCGGCGTACTCGACCCAGACCTGGTTGGAGAGGGCTGAAATCGGCTTGAAGCCCCTCGGATGAGGGGATGTAGCTCAAACCGACACTGCTACCCTGCCGAAAGAGGGATTAGGTGAATCGCTTCTTCCGCAGCGCGCTGTTCCCGCTCGTGATCATCGCGGCCCTGGTCTGGCTCGCGCTTCAGACCCTGGGCGGCCACGGGACGAAGTCGGAGAAGAAGACGACGTCCCAGGTGATCCAGCAGATCGAGGGCAGTCCAAGCTCGATCGACAAGGTCGTGATCAACCCGAACAAGCATCAGTTCGAGGTGGACCAAGCCGGCGGGCAGCCGAAGATCTTCGTCCACTACGCCACCGATCAGTCGGAGGCGGCGGTCGAGCAGGCGATGCTGAAGAACCACGTCGCGTTTGACTCGAAGGGGACAGGCTCGTCGCCGTGGTGGTCGATCCTCACCTCGCTGCTGCCGTTCGTCCTGCTGTTCGGCTTCTGGATCTTCCTGATGAACCAGGTGCAGGGCGGCGGGTCGAAGGTGATGTCGTTCGGGAAGTCGCGCGCGAAACGCATGACGCCCGACTCGCCGAAGATCGGCTTCAAGGACGTCGCCGGCGTGGACGAGGCGGTGGAGGAGCTCCAGGAGATCAAGGAGTTCCTCGAGAACCCGAAGAAGTTCCAGGCGCTCGGCGCGCGCATTCCCAAGGGTGTGCTGCTGTACGGGCCGCCCGGTACGGGCAAGACGCTGCTCGCGCGCGCGGTCGCGGGCGAGGCGGGTGTGCCGTTCTTCTCGATCTCCGGGTCGGACTTCGTCGAGATGTTCGTCGGCGTCGGCGCGTCCCGTGTGCGCGACCTGTTCGAGCAGGCGAAGCAGGCGTCGCCGTGCATCGTGTTCATGGACGAGATCGACGCCGTCGGCCGCCATCGTGGCGCCGGCCTCGGCGGCGGCCACGACGAGCGCGAGCAGACGCTGAACCAGCTCCTCGTCGAGATGGACGGGTTCGAGCTGAAGGACAACATCATCCTGATCGCCGCGACCAACCGCCCCGACATCCTCGATCCGGCCCTGCTTCGCCCGGGCCGCTTCGACCGCCAGATCGTCGTCGACCGTCCGGACCGGAACGGCCGCCGCAAGATCCTGGAAGTGCACTCGAAGGGCAAGCCGCTCGCGCCCGCGATCGACCTCGACACGCTCGCCGCAGGGACGCCCGGGTTCACCGGCGCCGACCTCGCGAACCTCGTCAACGAAGCCGCGCTGCTCGCAGCGCGCCGAGGCAAGAAGACGATCGAGCAGGAGGAGCTCGAGGAAGGGATCATGCGCGTGATCGCCGGCCCCGAGAAGAAGACGCGACTGTTCTCGGAAGAGGAGCGGCGCATCACCGCGTACCACGAGCTCGGTCACGCGATCGTCGGTCACTACATGGACCAGGAGTCCGACGTCCACAAGATCTCGATCATCGGCCGCGGCCAGGCGCTCGGGTACACGATCTCCTTGCCGCGCGAGGACCGGTACCTGACGACGAAGGCGAACCTGATGGCGAACCTGGCGATGACGCTCGGCGGGCGCGCCGCGGAGGAGCTCGTCTTCAACGAGGTGACGACCGGCGCCGCGAACGACCTGGAGAAGGTCACCTCGACCTCCAAGCAGATGATCATGCGCTACGGGATGAGCGAGAAGCTCGGCCCACGCGTGCTCGGGCGGAACCAGGACATGCCGTTCCTCGGCCGGGAGATGAGCGCCGAGCCGGATTACTCCGAAGAGATCGCCCGCGAGATCGACGACGAGATCCGCCGGATCATCGAGGAGGCGCACGACACCGCGACGCAGGTGCTGCGCGAGCACATGGAGGAGCTACACCGGATCTCCATGATCCTCATCGAGCGCGAGACGATCGACAAGGAGCAGTTCGAGCGCTTGCTCGCCGGCGAGTTGGAGGAGGCGGTCTTCCCCGACGAGGCGCCCGAAGCGGTGCCCGCGCCGGCCGACGAGAAGAAGAAGCAGCCCGCGCCGAAGCCGCGCCCGTTCCCGATCCCGGGGGCGACGATGCAGCCGCCGCCGAAGCCCGAAGGAGCAAACTGACTAACTGACGAAAGTCCGGCTCGCGCGCGTTGCGCGCGAGCCATGACGACTTTCGTCAGCGTGCTTGATCCAAGCGTCGTCGGCGGACGCGGGCAAAGCCCGCATCCGCGGCTGGCGTAAGGCAAACAAGGCAAGCAGGGTCAGACCCTCCGGGTCTGACCCGTTTTCGCAGCCGGGGGCTGTGGCCGGAGCGGCCTTTCGGACCTGGCTGAAAACACTACGGTCTGACCCCAGTGTGAAAAGAGTGTGACTTTCTCTCCACAGTCGTCCGACTGAGGCATGTCCGGCCAAGGGTGTCAGACCCTCCGGGTCTGACACCCTTTTGACGGCGCGTCAGACAGGCCCGGTGGCTGCCAGGCCGGCTTGCCACGACGCCCACAGGCGCGCATACCGGTCGCCCTGCTCGACCAGCTCGTCGTGGGACGCGACCTCCACCACGCGGCCCTGCTCCATCACGACCACTCGGTCCGCTCGCTCCGCGGTCGACAGTCTGTGCGCAATCGTCACCACCGTCCGTCCCTCCGCGACCGCTGCCAGCGCGCGCTCGACCGCCGCTTCCGTGCCCGGATCCAGGCTCGACGTCGCCTCGTCGAGGACGATCACGGCGGGATCCGCGAGCGCGACGCGCGCGATGCCGACGAGTTGGCGCTCCCCGGCAGAAAGCCGCACTCCGCGTGTCTGCACATCCGTCTCCAGACCGTCCGGCAGCGTCTCGAACCGCGCGAGCGCGCCGATGCGGCGCAGCGCGCGCCGCACGTCGTCGTCGCTCGCCTCCGGCTGGGCGAGCCGCACGTTGTCCGCGATCGTCCCGCTGAACAGATGACCCTCCTGCGGGAGCATCACGATCCGCCCGTGCACCGACTCGAGCTGCGCCTCTCGCAGATCGACGCCGCCGAGCTCGATCGAGCCCTCCTGCGGGTCGTACTGCCGCGTCAGGAGCTTCGCCAGCGACGACTTTCCCGCACCGGTCGCGCCGACGAGCGCGACATGCTCTCCTGGTTCGACCTCGAGCGAGACGTCGCGCACCACCGGACGAGCGTCGTCGTATCCGAACGTGACCTCCCGCAGGACGAGCTGCCCCTGCGCCGGTAGGTCGAGTGCGCTCGGCGACTCGACGATCGCGCTCGGTGCTTCGAGGAGGCCGACGATCTTCGCGAGCGCGGCGACTCCTTGCCGGAAATCTCCCAGCCATTCCGTGAAGCGGCCGATGGGGTCGAAGAGCTGGATCAGGTAGAGGACGAACGCGGTGATCGTCCCGATCGAGATCGATCCGCGGCGATACATCGCGGCAGCGACGAGCAGTACGCCGATCAGCGCCGAGGCCTGCGCGAGTGGCATGACAGCGAACAGGCGGATGTTGACGAACGACGCGTTACGCCACGCATGCACCTGTGCCTGGCTGCGTGGCTTGTACTTGTCGAGTGTCCGCTTCTCGCGCCGGAACGCCTGAACCACGCGAATCCCGGCCAGCCCTTCCTGCAGCGCCGTCAGCGTCTCAGCGACGCGATCGCGGATCGCATGGTAGGCACGGCCGGCGCTGTGGTGGAAGCTCCAACTCGAGACCACGAGGATCGGCAGCGCGACGAGGGACACGCCCGCGAGCTTCGGGGACAGGACGAGCAGCGCCGCCACCGTCAGCACGATCTGGAGCGCGCTACCCGCGACCTCGACCAACGCGTCGCGGACGAACTCCGTCAGGGACTGGACGTCCGACGTCAGCCGCGACACGAGTACACCTGCGCGCTCCTGCTCGAAGAAGCCGAGCGGGAGGGCCTGGAGCTTGTCGAACGCCGCCGTCCGCAGTGCGCCGAGGAAGCGCTCGCCCGCCGTGGCGGCGAAGATGATCTGCGCGCGCACGGCGAATGGCTTCAGGCACGCGAGGCCGAGGAAGATCAGCGCCGCGACGTTCAGCGGGTGCGTGTCGTGCTTCTTGATGCCGGCGTCGACTGCGTAGCGGACAAGCGCTGGGCCTGCGAGTGTGAGCAGCGTCGACACGACGACGGCGATTGCCGCGCCGATGTAGCGCCCACGCACGGGACGTGCATGCACGCGGGCGTGCCGCCAGACGGTCCGAGCCGATGCGCGCTCCATCACGCTGCTGCCTCCTCCAGCGCGAGCAGAGCTCGATATCGCGCTGAGACCCGGAGCAGCTCGGCGTGAGTCCCTTGCTCGACGATTCGTCCACCTTCGAGGACTGCGACGCGGTCCGCGAGCGCGATCGTCGCCGGACGATGGGCGATCACGAGCGTCGTTCTTCCCTCCATCACGGTCGCGAGCGCGGCACGGATCTCGTGCTCCTTCGTGGCGTCCACGGCCGACGTCGCATCGTCGAGGACGAGTACCGCGGGGTCGGCGAGGATGGCACGCGCGATCGCGATCCGCTGCCGCTGTCCGCCGGAGAGCGAGAAACCGCGCTCGCCGAGCACCGTGTCGTATCCGTCGGGGAGCTCGGCGATGAACTCCGCGGCGCCCGCCAGCCGAGCCGCGCCCTCCACAGCCGCGTCGTCCGCGTCTGGGAGCGCGAAGCGGATGTTCTCGCGCACGCTGTCGGTGAACAGGAACGTCTCCTCGAACACGAGCGCCACAGCCCGGCGCACGTCGCTGAGGCGGAGCTCCCGCACGTCGTGGCCGTCGAGGAGCACGCGCCCGCCGTCGGGGTCGTACAGCCGCGCGAGCAGACCCGCCACGGTGCTCTTGCCGGAGCCGGTTGCTCCGACGAGCGCGAGCGACTCGCCGGGCGCCACCTCGAGCTCGAGGCCGTCGAGGATCGGCGGATCTCCCTTGTGGCCGAACCGAACGTCCTCGAGGCGGATGGCGCCGCGCGGGCCGCTCAGCTCCGCAGGATGGCGCGCCTCTCGGAGCTGCGGCTCCGCGTCGAGCACTTCGCTGATCCGGGCGCTCGCGCCGACGGCCTTCTGCAGCGTCGTCACACGCTGCCCCAGCACGCGCAGCGGCCAGACGAGCATCGCGACGTATGCGTTGAATGCGACGAAGGAGCCGACGCTGAGATCTCCCGAGATCACGCGCCGTCCGCCGAGCCACAGCACGGCGAGCAGCCCGAGCAGCGGCAGGAAGTCGAGCAGCGGCATGAAGGCAGCGTCCAGGCGGGCGATGTCGAGTGCGCGCCCGACGATTGTGTCGCTG
This sequence comes from Actinomycetota bacterium, assembly GCA_005885125.1. Taxonomy (GTDB): domain Bacteria; phylum Actinomycetota; class Thermoleophilia; order Gaiellales; family Gaiellaceae; genus 3-1-20CM-4-69-9. The sequence goes on along the minus strand of VAXU01000065.1, from coordinate 20,928 downwards.
CGCGCACGGAACTGCGCGGCCAGCGGCCGGCCGGCGCCGAGGCCTTTCACGACTCGGATACCCGTGACCGTCTCCTCGACGAGCGTCGCCGCCTCGCCCCAGCTCTCCTGCACGCGTTGCGTCCGGTCGTGGTAGCGGCGCGAGTAGGCCCAGGCCGCGACGCTGATCACCGGGAGCGGGGTCAATACGATCAGCGCGAGCCGCCAGTCGATCACGAGCAACACGATCGACACCGCGAGCACCGTCAGGAGGTAGCCGATCGTGTGGCCGATCGCGTCCATCATCCGCGCGACGTGCTCGGAGTCCGATGAGGCGCGGCTCATCAGCTCGCCGGGGCCGACACGGTCGTGGTAGGTCGCGTCGAGTCGCAGCGCGTGCGCGAAGATCGCGTCACGCACACGCGCATCCGAGCGAGCGCGGTTGCGGATTGCGTACAGGTGGCGGATTGCGCCCGCCGCCATCTCCAGGAGCCCGACGCCGAGCAGCGCCGCGAGCCACAGCACGAGGGTGTGCCGGTCGCGCGTGATGAGGCCGTGGTCGATCGCATGCCCGACGATCAGCGGCGCGGCGACCGCTCCCGTCTGCCAGAGCAGCCCGGAAACGGCGGCGCCGATGACGCCGTCCAGTTGGGAACGGATGACGGCGCGCACGAATCTCCACGCCGCGCGCCGGCGCGCGTCGTGTTCCCCCATGGGTGAAAGTATCCGGCGGTGTCAAATCCGCTGCCGATCGAGGAGCGCTTCCGCCGCCCGTCCGTGATGGGCGTGGTCAACGTCACCCCGGATTCCTTCTCGGACGGCGGCGTCCACCTCCAGCCCGCAGCCGCCGTCGCGGCTGGATGGCGGATGATCGACGAGGGCGCAGCGATCGTGGACGTGGGCGGGGAGTCGACCAGGCCCGGCTCGGAGGGCGTCTCGGCGGACGAGGAGCTGCGGCGAATCGTGCCGGTGCTCGAGGGCCTACACGGCGCGCCGCTCTCGATCGACACGGCGAAGGTCGAGGTCGCGCGCCGCGCGCTCGAGCTGGGCGCAGAGCTCGTCAACGACGTGACCGCGCTGCGCGGCGATCCGCGGGTCGCAGAGCTCGTGGCCGAATCCGGCGCTTACCTCTGCCTGATGCACATGCAGGGCGAGCCGCGAACGATGCAGTTGAACCCCACGTACGACGACGTCGCGTCGGAGGTCGCGGCCTTCCTCGAGGAGCGTCTGCGCTTCGCCGTCGACGCGGGAATCCAGGAAGATCGCGTCTGCATCGACCCCGGCATCGGCTTCGGGAAGACGGTCGAACAGAACTTCGAGCTGGTGCGCCGGCTCGACGTGCTCACCGCCCTGGGGCGTCCCGTGCTGATCGGCTTCTCGCGCAAGAGCTCGCTCGGCCGGATCCTCGGCGATCCGAAAGCGACCACCGGGCCGCTCGCCGCCAGCGTCGCCGCCGCGGTCGCGGCGTACGAGCGCGGCGCGACGATCATCCGCGCCCACGACGTTCGCGAGCACGTCGAAGCGCTCGCAGTCGCCGCCGCGGTGGTGGGTGCATGATCGAGGTCGAGCTCCACGGCCTCGAAGTGTTCGGTCACCACGGCGCCACGGACGAGGAACGCGTGAACGGCCAGATGTTCCTCTACGACGTCGAGCTCGAGGTGTCCGACGCAGCGCTCTCCGATCGCCTCGAGGACGCGGTCGACTACGAGCAGGTGGCGGCGTGTGTGCAGGAGGTCTCCGACGCGAGGCAGTTCGCGCTGCTCGAGGCGCTGGCGGCGGCCGTCGCCGACGAGATCGTCGCGCGCTTTCCGGTGGCGCGCGTTCGCGTCCGGGTGCGCAAGCCCGAGGTTCGTCCTGCCGGAATGGAAGTCGAGTGGTCGGCCGCTACCGTCGAGCGGACGAGGTGATTCGCAGCGTGTACGACGCGCGTACCGTCGACGCATCGGGCCGCACCTCGACGTACACGTAGACGCCGCGGCGCGTGGTGTTGCGGATCATTGCGCTTTCGGGTGCCAGGCCCGCCTTCTTGCTCACCGCCGCCGCCTTGGTGCCGATGTCGCGAGCGCCCGAGGGAAAAATCCGAAGGTCGACGGCGCCTCCGCTCGTGCGCGCGGTCAGCGAGCCGCGGGCGGGAAGGAACGCACGGTAGACGGCGTGCGGATCCTCGTGCCGGTCGACGCGTGCGGTGATGGTGGAGCTCCGACGCGACGCTGTGACCACCGCGGGCTGGCCGCCGTCGAAGATCCCCTGGGCGGAGACCTGGTCGATGTCGTCATTCGGCTCGAGCGGGTCGCGTGGCGGGGTGGGGAACGCGAGCGCGGAGGGGATGTTCAGCATCCCGAAGCCGGTCGCGCGGTCGAAGCCGGGCGCGTCCATGTCGTGCGCCGAGAAGCGCATGACGTCGAAGAGCTGGGTGTTGTCGAGCTCGGGCCGTTCGGTCCAGACCCAGGCCGACGCGGCTGAGACCATCGGTGCCGAGAAGCTCGTCCCCGAGGCGAAGATGTAACCGGTCGGATCGTCGACGACCGGCTCCGCCACGCGGATGTGGCGCCCGGGAGCTGCGAGGTCGACGTCGTTCGACTGGCTCGAGAACGAGGCCACCACCCCCGTCTCGTCCGTCGCGCCGACGGTCAGGACGTGGGGATATGAGATTGATCACGCCCGGCCCTCCGCGCGCGGCCGCGACGATTCCGCGCACGGCGTCGCCTGCGGTGATGAATCCGAAGGGACTCGCGTCCCAGCTGCGCAGAACCGCCTGCGGATAGACGCCGGTCATCCCGATGCCTGGTGCCGCGATCACGGACGCGACCTCCGTCCCGTGGTCGTCGTCCTCGAAGAACGTCGTCTGCTGGTTCAGCAGCGTCGTGTTCGGCCGGGACGCGAACTCTCCGTGTGTGATGTCGAGCCCGGAGTCGACGATCGTGACGGGCTTGCCCGGGCCCGGAGGCGTTGCTGCATCCGCGCCGATCGCCGTTCGCCACCACTCGCTGTCAGCTGCAGCCGGCACGTCGACCGCGGTGGTGGTTCGGGCGAGCAGGCGCTCGCGCTCGGCGCGAACGACGATGCCTGCGCGCCGCAGCCTCGCCAACGCGCGCAGCGGCACTCGCCACAGATGAAGCTCCGGCACCAGCTGCGACCCGCCGGCCGCCCGCACGACCGGTGCCGCCGCAGGTCTCGCCTCGACGAGAGCCGTTCCGCCGGCCGCCTGCGCGGGAGCCGCCAGGGTGAGCGCGAGAACCGACAGGAGGGCAAGGCGAAGCAGGGCCAGAACTGTATCGCCGGGGGGCTAGGGTGACAGTGATGGCGCGGGCATTCGTCGGCGTGGGCTCCAACCTCGGCGACCGTGAAACGCTGCTGAACGAGGCCGTGGCAGCCCTGCGGGGGCTACCCCAGACGGAGGTCCGGGCGATCTCGTCCTTTCGGGACACGGCCCCCGTCGGCATCGTCGATCAGCCCCGGTTCCTGAACGGCGCCGTCGAGCTCGAGACGGGCCTGCAGGCGGAAGCGCTCCTAGCTGCACTGCTCGGGATCGAGCGGTCGCTGGGGCGCGACCGGACGGACGTTCCGCCGGGCGGCCCGAGGACGATCGACCTCGATCTTCTCCTCTTCGGGGAGGCTCGAATCGACGAGCCGGGGCTCGAGGTACCACACCCGAGGCTGCACGAGCGGCGGTTCGTCCTGGAGCCCCTGGCCGAGCTGGATCCCGCTCTGGACGTGCCCGGAAAGGGCCCGGTGGAGGCCCTCCTCGCGAAGCTAGACTCGGGGGCATGAGCCACCTCGAAGGACGCGACATATCTCTGCAACAAGCTCGAGCTGGCCCAGATCTCGCAGCCGGCCTACCCGTTCTTCCACCTCAAGATGGAGGACGTGTGGGTCTGGGACAAGAACAGGCCGACCCGGATCATCCCGCGCGCCGAGGCGTGGACGTCAGGCGACGTCACGGTCGAGGAGCTGCGCATGGAGGGCGAGGAGCCGAGCCTCACCGCCGAAGCGCTCGCCGAGAAGATCGGCGAAAGCCTCGCATCCGACGACGACGTATAGCTTTTGAGTCCGGCGTCGGCTGCGCCGACGCCATGACGACTCAAAAGCTGTGCTGAAGGCCGGCGTTCGCGATCGCACCGGGCAAAGCCCGGCGCGACGGCCGATGTGAGAATGATTGGCCCATGCTCCTCGCTGTCGACGTCGGCAACACGCAAACCGTCTTCGGCACGTACGACGACGCGCAGCTGACGGAGCACTGGCGGATCGCCACCGAGCGCAACCGCTCCGGTGACGAGCTGGGCGCGCTCTACCGCAGCTTCCTCGACCTCGGCGGCCTGACGGGTATCTGCCTCTCGTCGACCGTCCCGCAGCTGTCGCGCTCCTACGCGGAGTTCGCGGAGCGCTATACCGATGCCGAGCTGCTCGAGCTCGGGCCCGGAGCGAAGACCGGCATCCCGATTCGATACGACGATCCCAGAGAGGTCGGGCCGGACCGAATCGCGAACGCAGTCGCCGCGGCCGATCGCTACGGCGCGCCGTGCATCGTCGTCGACTTCGGCACGTCGACGAACTTCGACGTCGTCTCCGCCGACGCGGAATACGTCGGGGGCGTGCTCGCACCGGGGATCGAGGTGTCGATGGACGCGCTGTTCGCGCGTGCGGCACGGCTGCGCAAGGTCGACTTCGTCGAGCCGGAGTCCGTGATCGGCAAGAACACCGTCGCCAGCTTGCAGTCGGGCCTCGTGTATGGGTTCGCCGGCCAGGTGGACGGCATCGTCGAAGGAATCCGGCGCGAGCTCGGCGTTGACGCGCGCGTGGTCGCAACCGGCGGGCTGGCCGAGTTGATCGCGCCCCATTCGCGCACGATTGAAACGGTCGATCCCTTCTTGACGCTCGAAGGCCTCCGCCTCGTCTGGGAGCGCAATCGCTGACGCATGCTCTTCCTTCTCCTTGCGTTAGACAGATGGTGGCTCGTCGGTTTCGCGACCGGCGCGACGCTGCTCACGCTGTGGCTGCTCGTGAGCGCCGTCCGTGCGTCCCGCGGACCGACGGTCAGGCGGCGGCTGCGCGACCGGCGCGAGCGGCGCGACGGCGTGCACGCCGACCCGGGCGAAGCGCTCGCACTCGTCGGCGACGCGCTCGCCGCGACGCACAACCCGCGCGCGCTGCTGCCTGTGATCCTCGAGGTCGTGATCGAGGCAACGGGAGCGCGCGGCGGTCGCGTGCAAGAGGGTGGAGCGGGACGACACTCGTCCTGTACGCACCCGAGGGCGGGTTCACGGATGAGACACGGCGAACGGCAGAATGGCTCGCCTCGCAGGCTGCGATCGCGCTCGAGAACGCGAAGCTCCACCACCTCGTCCAGCGGCAGGCGACGACCGACGACCTGACCGGCCTCGTCAACCGCCGCCGGTTCATCGAGGCGCTCGAGAGCGAGATCGTGCGCGCGAACGCGTTCCATTCGCCGCTGTCCGTCGTGCTCGGCGATCTCGACCACTTCAAGCTGGTCAACGACCGCTTCGGTCATCAGACAGGCGACGAAGTCCTCCGCCGGTTCGCGGACATCGTGCGCGAGCATCTTCGCGATGTCGACGTTCCGGGACGGATCGGTGGTGAGGAGTTCGCGATCCTCCTTCCGGAAACCGACGCGGCCGGCGCCGTTGCCGTTGCGGAGCGCGTCCGCAGGTCACTGCGCGCGCTGCGCCCGACTCCGGAGCGAAGCGGCGCCGTCACGGCCAGCTTCGGCGTCGCTCAGCTCACGCCCGGCGAGACGGGCGACGAGCTTCTCCGCCGTGCCGACGTCGCGCTCTACCGCGCGAAGAGCGAGGGCCGGAACACGGTTACGGTCGAAGCCCCGGGGTAGAGTAGAGCTGGGTCCGTCAGGCCTACCCTGGATACTCGCACCGTGCGCGTCTCTTCGAACGCCGTTCGTCTGGCTGCTCTCGTCCTTGCGGCGACGGCCGCGGGGTATCTGTGGCGCGCCGCGTTCGAGCCTTCGGCGCGGACGCCCACGATCATCCGGCTCGCGCCGGCGACCGGTCCCCAGGTTCCGGTCCAGCCGGTACGGCAACCGCCCGCGAGCCACCGGGTCGCCCCGAAGCGCGCGCGGGCGCACGTGTCCACTCCGCATCACCGCCCCGCCGTTCGATCCGTGACCTCTCGCACCGCTGCGCCGGCGTCGCATCCCTCTCGGCCCGCACCGAAGCCACCGCCGAAGCCGGCCCCGGCGCCGAAGCCGCCGACGACTCCGGCCCCGTCTCCGGCGCCCGCACAGGAGCCGGTCGCGGGCGCCTCGCCGACGCCTCCTCCGGCGCCTGAGCCCTCCACACAACCGCCGCCCGAGTCGACGGAGAGGACCAAACCGGGCTGGGGCCACGGCGACAAGAACCACGACCACGCAGGCCCGCACGGCGGCTGAGCAGGTCTAACCGCCGCCGTAGATCGAGATCGGCATCCGATCCAGCAGGATCTCGGCCCCGGGATCCGGCAGCTCGGCCTCGAGCCGCTCCACGATCTCCGCGGCATCGGGCGCCGCCGCGAACACCCGAGTGACGACCTCGTCGGTCGTCTCGAGCTGCACGAGCTCCTGCTTGAACGGCCGCGGGAACCGGCCGCGGCCGAGGTACCAGCCGTAGAACTTCTTCAGGAACCCCGACGCGCGCCGCTCGCCGAGCTCGCGCACCGTCTCGCGGACGAACAGGATCAACTCCGCCGCGACCTCCTCGCGCGTCGGCTCCGACACGTCCCCGTCGACGATCTCCCGCAACGCCCACGGGTTCCCCTGCGCGCCACGACCGACCATCACAGCGGCGGCGCCCGTCGTCGCGAGCACCGTCTGGGCACGGGCGCGCGACGTGATGTCGCCCGATGCCACGATCGGCACGTCGACGAGCGATACGAGCTCGGTTGTCAGCGAATGGTCGGCCTCGCCGGGGTACATCTGCTTCGCGGAGCGCGGATGCAGGGTCAGCGCCGACGCGCCCGCCTCGACGAGCCGCGGCCCGACCTCCAGGCAGACGCGCGAGCCGTCCTCCAGGCCGCGCCGCATCTTCACCGAGACCGGGATCGAGACCGCCTCCGCGATCGCCTCCACGATCCGGCAGGCGCGCCCTGGGTCGTCCAGGAGCGTCGCCCCGGCGCCCGTCTTCGTCACCTTCCGGACCGGGCAGCCGAAGTTGACGTCCACCAGGTCGGCCCCGGCCGCCTCGACCATCCGCGCCGCCTCGGCCATCACCGCCGGCTCCGATCCGAAGCTCTGGATCGCCAGGGGATGCTCGTCCCCCCCGACACGTAGGTAACCCAAAGTCCGCTCGTTCCGGTGCTCGATCCCGGCGCAGGAGACCATCTCGGAGCAGACCAGCCCGGCCCCGAATCGGCGCCCCTGGCGGCGGAACGCCTGGACGCTGACCCCCGCCATGGGAGCCAGGACGAGGCGGGTCGGGATCTCGATCTCCCGGATCCACCAGGAATCGCGCAGATTCACCTGCATAGGACGCGAAATGCTACCGGGAAGGCCTGTTGACGACTCCCGGCCGCCGAGCTACCATTCCCGCCCGCGACGGCGCTCCTGCGCCGCGTTTTTTTCGTAAGAAGGGGTGCTGAAGCAGTGAAGGAAGTCATCCTCACACCCGAGGGCTACGAGAAGCTGAAGCGGGAAATCGACGAGCTCTCGACCACGAAGCGTCGCGAAGTCGCGGAGCGGATTCGAATCGCCCGCGAGTTCGGCGACATCGCCGAGAACGCGGAGTACGACGACGCGAAGAACGAGCAGATGCTCCTCGAGCATCGGATCGCCACGCTCGAAGAGCGGCTGCGCGACGCGCGCGTGATCGACAAGAAGGACGTCGCCAAGGACGTCGTCTCCGTCGGCTCGCACGTGAAGCTCCGCGACGTCGACGCCAAGAAGACGTTCGAGTACCACATCGTCGGCTCGGCCGAGGCGAACCCTGCGGAGAACAAGCTCTCGAACGAGTCGCCTGTCGGCAAGGCGATCATCGGCAAGAAGAAGGGCGAGACCGTGGAGGTCACGGCCCCGCGCGGCAAGCTGAAGTTCAAGATCCTGGAGATCAAAGCGGCGTAACTCGCGCCCCGGCTACCCTTGGCCGGGTGTTCGAGCGGTTCACGGACGAGGCCCGCCAGGTCGTCGTCCTCGCGCAGGACGAGGCACGGGAGCTTCGGCACGACTACATCGGCACCGAGCACCTCCTGCTCGGGCTTCTACGCGAGGATGGAGTCGCGGCCGGTGTGCTCAGAGGGCTCAACGTCACGGTCGACGATGTCCGCGGAGAGGTTGCGACGATCATCGGCCAGGGCGACGAGGTCACCGCGGGTCAGATGCCGTTCACGCCGCGCGCGAAGAAGGTCCTGGAGTTGGGCCTACGCGAAGCGCTGTCGCTCGGGCACAACTACATCGGCAGCGAACACATCCTGCTCGGTGTCGTGCGCGAGGACGACGGCGTTGCGGCTCGCATACTCCACGACTCGGGCCTCAACTCGGAGATGATCCGAAACGAGGTCATCCGGAAAGTCGGGACGTACAGGGAAAGCTCATGGCAGCTCCAGAGTGCTCCGTCCGTTCGCCGCGGGCGGCTGCCGCGCCGCCGGTCGTCGTACGCGCCGATCGGGCGCGATCCGCGGGTGCTGCTCGCCGGGTGGCTGCTCTTCGCGATCGCTCTCGGGATCGGGATCGCCATCGGCTGGGCGATCTGGGGCTAGCGGCGCCCTGCGGGGCGATAGGCTCTCCTGCCGTGCTGAAGTGGCTGAAGAAGCTCTGGCAGACCGGCAGCCCTAGCTAGTGGCGCTCCCGAAACGCTTCCCGGACCGGGAGGAGATCGCGGCCGTTCGGGCTGAGGCCGAACCGCTCGAGCCGGGAGCCGAGGCCGCGACCGAGCACCGCCTCGCCGGGCGAATCCTCGGCCGGCGCGACATGGGAAAGCTGATGTTCCTCGACCTCGTCGACCGGAGCGGCCGGATCCAGCTGCTCGCCAGACCCGACGACCTGGGCGGAGTCGACCTCGACCTCGGCGACATCGTGGGGGTCACCGGCGTCGCGACGAAGACAAAACGCGGCGAGCCGTCCCTCGCGGTCAACCGGCTCGAGCTCCTGGCGAAGATCCGTGCGCCGCTCCCGGACACCTTCCACGGCATCACCGACGTCGAGCAGCGCTACCGCCGCCGTTACCTCGACCTGTTGATGAACGAAGACTCGCGGCGCGACGCGATCCTCCGCGCAGGCATGGTGACCGAGATCCGCGCGTTTCTCGACGGCGAAGGGTTCATCGAGGTCGAGACGCCGATCCTGCAGCCGCGGTACGGCGGCGCGTTCGCGGAGCCCTTCGTCACGCACTCGCATCTACTCGACCAGGATCTGTATCTGCGCATTGCCGACGAGCTGTACCTCAAGCGGCTGATCGTGGGCGGGCTGGAGAAGGTGTACGAGCTGGCCAAGGACTTCCGCAACGAGGGCTATTCCTACAAGCACTCACCGGAGTTCACGCAGCTCGAGTGGTACGAGGCCTACGCTGATTACCAGGACACGATGAGACGGATCGAGACACTCGTCGAGCGCGCCGCGCACGCGACGATCGGCGGTACAAGGGCGACCTTTCGCGGCCACGACGTCGACCTCGCGCCGCCGTGGGAACGCGTGCGCTTCGCCGATGCGCTCGACGCTCACGGGGTCTGGACCCGCGACACCGACCAGCTGCGCGCACGCCTGCAGGAGAAGGGTGTCGACGCCTCGCACGACCAAACGTGGGCGCAGCTGCTCGACCACGCATACTCCGCGTTCGTCGAGCCCGAGCTGATCCAGCCGACGATCGTCTACGACTGGCCGATCGAGATGTCGCCCTTCGCGCGCACGACCGACGACGACGAAACGCTGGTCGAGCGTTTCGAGACAGTCGTCAGCGGCATGGAGTTCTCGAACGCGTTCAGCGAGCTCAACGACAGCACTGAGCAGGCGGAGCGGTTCGCGATGCAGGAGGAGGAGCGCGCGGCGGGCGACGAGACTGCGGAGGCGGGGGATCCCGATTACGTGGAGGCGCTCTCGTATGGGATGCCCCCGACGGGAGGGCTCGGCGTCGGGATCGACCGGCTGGCGATGGTGCTCGGGGGCAAGGACTCGATCCGCGACGTGATCCTGTTCCCGGCGCTGCGGCAGAAGGAGTAGCGGCCGTGTCGCGCGTCCCCTGGTGGGCGGCCGTGGTCGCTGCCGTCGCGGTGGCCGCCGGGGTGGGCGCAGGCGTCGCCGCCGCCGGTCACGTCGAGTACAGGGCGGCGGCGGCTGTCGTCGTGTCGGCGAAGGGGGGACCCGGGACGGTCCGGCCGTTCCTCCCGAACCTGCGCGAGCTCGCGACAAGCAGCCTCCTCGCTGGAAACGTCGACAGCACGCTCCGCCTACCCGGCTCGGCCGACAGCCTGCGCAAGCAGCTGCATGCGTCGACGCCCCCGGATTCGCAGGTCATCAGGTTGTCGGTGACGGATCGCAAGCGCGACCGCGCGCGCCAGATCGCACAGGAAGCCGCGGTCGTCTTCGTGCAGCTCGTACAGTCGCGCTTCGGCAGCGGGGCGCCGGCGCTGCAGGCAGCGATCCTCGACCCGGCCCACCTTGTCGGTCACCGTGGTCGCCATTTCGTCCGCGATCCGCTGATCGGTGCCGCGATCGGTCTGGTGCTCGCGCTCGCCGCGCTGCTCGTCCTGGGGCGTGGCGTGGTCGTGGCCGCCCCGACCGATGCGAAGCTGGCGGAGCGCGAGAACCAGTTGCAGCAGCGAATCGACCTCGTGACGCAGCGTGAACGCGCCCTCGCCAGGCGCTCCGGCGAGCTGGCGAAGCGGGAACAGGCCTTGCAGGACCGTCAAGCCGAAGCTCGCCGGATGGAAGCCGCAGGGGCGAAGCCGCCTCCACCCGAGCCCGTTCCGGAGCCCGAGCCGGCACCGATGCCGGTCGCGCCAGAGGCGCCGTTGGCTCCGCCGCGCGGAGGGGGCTGGAACCTGAACGACATTGAACGGCTCGTCGCGGCCAAGCACGACGCCCCGGCAGAACGCGTCGAAGAGTGGCGCGCCTACGTCTTTTTCCTCCGCGATCATGCGAGAATCGACGGCGAGCTCCCTGCATCGTTCGACGCGCTCGTGGAAGACGTCTTCGCGGAGCTCGTCCGGGCAAGGTGACAGAGAGCCCGACGAGGGCGGCGCTGCGCGAAGCTGCCCGCCCACCGTTCCTCGTCGGAGCCCTCGCCGTCGGCGTCTTCGTCGTGTGGGCTGCGAGGGACGCAGGCTTCGCAGCCACGACCTGGTATCCGGGTGCCCTCTTCCTGCTCGGGCTCCTCGCCGTCGTGTTGGCGGCCTACCCTCCGGCCCGCCGCGGTATCCCGCCCTCGACGCTGGTCGCGATCGCGTTCCTGGCCGGGTTCGCCGCCTGGAGTGCGGCGTCGATCGCCTGGAGCGACGCGCAGGGCACTGCGTGGGAAGGCGCGAACCGCACCCTCCTGTACCTGATCGTGTACGCCCTGTTCGCCGTGGTCCCGTGGCGACGAGCAAGCATCGTTCCCCTGCTCACGTCGTTCTCCGTTGGGGTCGCTGCGATCGGCGTGATCGAGGTCGCGCGCGCAGCTTACGGAGGCGATCCGAGTCGTTTCTTCATCTACGGGCGGCTCGACGCGCCGGCCGGGTACCCCAACGCGGCGTGCGCGCTCTACGTCCTCGCTGCGTGGCCCGCGGCGTATGCGGCGGTGCGGCGAGAGGTGACGCCGCTCGTGCGTGGCGCAGCGATGGCGATCGCCACCGTTCTCGCCGAGCTCGCGGTCCTGACCGAGAGCCGCGCGTCGCTGATCGCGGTCCCGATCGCGGTCCTCGTCTATCTCGCTCTCGTGCCGGCACGGCTGCGGGCGCTGCTCTCGGTGCTCGTGGTCGGCGGAACGATCGCCGCCGCGCAGGGGCCGCTCCTGGCGCCGTACAGTCCGCTGACCCATCGCCTGGACGCGACGAGCGAGCTCCACGACGCGGTGACAGCGATCGCGATCAGTGCCGCGGCGGTCATGCTGGCGTGGACGGCGTTCGCGCTCGTCGATCGTCGCGTTCATATCCATGAACGCTTTGCGCGCACCTTCGCCGACGGCGCGCTCGGCGTGGGCGTGGCTGCTGCGCTCGTCGTCGCAGTCGTCTTCCTGTCGGGCTCACCCGGCAGGCGGATCCAGCATGCGTGGCACGACTTCAGATCTGGATACCGGTCGCCGACGAGTGCCTCCTCGCACTTCTCGAGCGGGCTCGGGAACAACCGCTACGACTTCTGGCGCGTTGCGCTCCAGGAGTTCCGCGACCACCCGGTGGCCGGCGTCGGTGCAGACAACTTCGCCGAGGACTACCTCGCCGCGCGCAAAAGCTCGGAGGAGCCGCTCTATCCGCACAGCCTCGAGTTGCGCGTGCTGGCGCAAACGGGCCTCGTCGGCGCAGCGCTCTTCGCCGGGTTCGTTTGCGCGGCGATCGTCGCGGCGGCCGGCCGTTTCCGCTCTCGAGACGTCGTCGCCGGGGTGACCCGAGCCGGTCTTGCAGCGACCGCCTACTGGGCGATCCACGGCTCGATCGACTGGTTCTGGGAGTTTCCGGGGCTGACGGCGCCGGCGCTCGCCTGGCTCGGAATCGCTGGTGCGTGGCGGGATTCCGGGGCGAGCCGGGCCGTCGAGGGGGTGCGCTTCCGGCGGGTAACGCCGGTCGTGGGGACGCTGGTCGCAGCGGCGCTGGCAGCGTCATTCGCGTTGCCCTGGTGGTCGGCGGCGCTTCAGAACAGGGCGGCTCGCACGTGGAGATCGTCGCCCGCCTCCGCCTTCCACGACCTCCACCGTGCGCGGCAGTTGAACCCTTTGAGCCCTGACCCCGATCTCATCGAAGGTGCGATCGCCAGTCGCCTCGATCAACTCGGCCGGATGCGTCGCGCGTTCAGACGCGCGCTGGGCCGCGACGACCACCTCTGGTACGCGCACTTCGAACTCGCGGTCGCCGAGGCGGCGACCGGGCGGCGCCGCTCGGCCCTGGCACTCCTCGAGCAGGCGCGGCTACTGGATCCCCGAGAGACGACGATCAGAACCGTCAGGTCCCTCGTGCTCGCCCGAAAGCCTGTCGACCGGGCGGCGATCGATCGACTCTTCCTGGAGCGGGTTCGAGGTCGGATCGGACGCTGACGTCGGATGCGCACTTTGCTGACGTCGGATGCGCACTTGTTACAAGAGTCCCTCTTTTGGTTTGACGCGTACCGACCAGGGAACTACTCTCCACTGAGGGGCTCCAATAGGTGTTGCGGCGACATGAATGGGGTGAGGGACTTGCGGCGAGGTGGGGAGGGATTCATCAAGATGCGGTTTCTGCTTGCGGCTGTTCTGGCAAGCCTGGTGCTGGTGCCTAGTGCACTGGCGGCGGGCGGGTCAGCCGGCAAGGGCTACGGTGGAGAAGGCGGCAACGTGCAGCAGCAGGTGAGTGCGGGGACGGCGGCCGAGAAGGCCGGCCTGCCCTTCACCGGGCTCGACCTCGGTCTGCTCGTCGTCGGCGGAGCAGTGTTGGTTGTCGCGGGCGCAGCGCTCAGGCGCGCGGCCAGGCGAACGAGCTAGCACTAGCCGGGACTTCGAAGCTGCGGCCTGAAGGCGACTGATGTCGTCGCTCGAACGAACGACATTTTCGGCGCGCTACGCCCGTGGCGCGACCGAAACACCGACACGGTCCGCGATCAACTGGTGGGTCTTCGCACCGGTTGCCGACGCCCTTGTCCTCACACTCGCCGTCTTCGTCGAACGTCTGGGCGGCCGCGCCGTCGGGGCGTCTCCCCTTCCGCTCACCTGGTTCACGCTCTTCCCGCCGATCACGATCGCGATTCTCGCCGCGGCACGGATGTACCGGCCGCGACTGCGCATTCAGCTCCTCGACGACCTCGGCACGATCGCCGGCGCGACGGCGATCGCTGCAATGACGACGATCTCTGCGTCTGTGCTGCTCGGCGGCCGGACCGACCTCGCCGTGCAGGGGGTCCGGCTCTGGCTGTTCTCCACGGTCTACCTCACCGCGAGCCGCGGCGGCGTGATCGCGTCGCTCGTCGCGGCGAGGCGCTCGGGTGAGGCCGGCGCTCGAACGCTGATCGTGGGAGCGGGGACAGTCGGTCGGCTGCTCGCCAGGCGCTTCGCCGAGCACCCGGAGGTAGGTCTGCGCCCGGTCGGGTTCCTGGACAAGGAGCCGCTCGAGCGCGACGCCGTCGACTCGGACTCGCCCAACCTCCCCGTCCTCGGGGCCAGCTGGGACCTCGCGGAGGTTCTTGAACGCGAACGGGTCGAGCACGTCGTCTTCACGTTCTCGACCGCACCCCATCATGTACTCCTGCGGATGATCGACGAGTGCACGCGCCGGGAGGTCCGCGTGACGCTCGTGCCCCGGCTGTTCGAGAAGCTGCCGCGCGACTTGACGGTCGACTATCTCGGCGGAATCCCGCTGCTCTCGATCAACCCCAGCATCCCGAGCTCCCTCCGCTTCCGCGTCAAGTACCTCCTCGACCGCGGGATCGCCGCCCTCGCCCTCGCCGTCCTCTCACCGCTGCTCCTGGTCGTTGCGCTCGCCGTGCGGCTCTCGCTCGGCGAGCCCGTCCTGTTCCGTCAGGTCCGTGTCGGCCGGGACGGGCGGACGTTCGAGATGCTGAAGTTCCGTTCGATGCGATCCGAGCGCTGCATTCCCGTCGAGGGCGACGCCGAGATCCGGACGGACATCGCCCCAGGCGGCGTCGAGGGCGACGACCGCAGGACCAGGCTCGGCGCGCTCGTGCGGCGCACGTCGATCGACGAGTTGCCGCAGCTGCTGAACGTCGTTCGCGGTGAGATGAGTCTCGTCGGTCCGAGGCCCGAGCGCCCCGAGTTCGTCGACGTGTTCGTAGACCACGTCTACCGGTACGACGAACGGCATCGAGTCAAGTCGGGAATTACCGGCTGGGCGCAGATCAACGGCTTCCGCGGAAAGACCTCGCTCGCGGACCGGGTCGAATGGGACAACTGGTACATCGAGAATTGGTCTCCGTGGCTCGACGTGAAGATCCTGCTCGCCACCGTGAACGCCGTCGTCCGTCGTGCGCCGGCCGAATAACGAGCGCGTCAGCCCCGACCGAGTAACGCTTTCATGATCTCGAACGATGCCTTCTCGTCGTAGCTCGCGGTCACGAGCCCCCACGGTGAAAAGTCGATTACTCGCGGCGGGCAGCAGGTAGCCGTGTACGTATCGCGGAAGGAGTACCACTCGGCCATTGCGATCGGCCCCGGCTGCGTCAGAACCTGCTCGATCAGCGGGATCTGGTGCGGGGACGACGGATCCGAGTCGGGGTAGCCGTATTCTCCGAGCCAGATCGGCTTCGCACGCTGGCCGTGATCGGCGAGGACTGAGGCAACGACCCGCGCATCACTGATGACGAACGGGCCAGACGCATAGTCGTGGAAGGCGGCGATGTCGAATGCTTTCCCACCGCCATAGCGGTAGATCCCCTCGAGCCAGTCGTGGTCGGCCTTGCTCGGCCCGCCGAGCACAACGCGTGCGTGGGGGTCGCCCGACCTGATCGCACGGTAGCCGGGGATCAGGATGCGCTGGACGTATTGACGCTCGGTGCCGCTCCAATAGCGCTGGAGATCGGGCTCGTTCCAGAGCTCGTAGGTGCGTATTCGACCGCGATACCGCCGAGCGAGCGCTCGTGCAAAACCGGAGAACGCCGTCGCCGACGGCGGTGAGTTCGCCCCCGGCGCCGCCCAGGGCGGGCTGTACACGAGTACCGGCTGCAGCGCGAGGTGTACACGCCGTGCGGCCTGCACGATCGCGTCCGCACGTCGCCAGTCGAACCTGTTGCGTCGCGGCTCGATTAGCGCCCAGGGAAATTCGACGCGTACCACCTGCGCGCCCACAGCCCGCATCAGGGGAAGCTCGCGGTTGAAGTAAGCAGTGCCGTCGGCGACGCCCTTGCATTTGCCGGGCTGGCACCACCAGCCGTCCGGATTCGCACCTACATAACGCCACGGCCGCATGCTCGGCATCGCATTGACACCGCCGCCGCGCACGGCGCGGTCGGTACGCGTTGCTCCACCGTCGGAATGGCTTACAGCCAGGCAGGCCGCCGTTGCCGCAATCACGGCCACGAGCTTCACGCCGCAGCTCCGAACAGGACCTGCGCGAGGCGTTGGACGAGAATCCGAATCTCCTCTGCGATCCATTCCTGCTCAGCCGGTGTCCGCCGAAGGGGATCGCTGAGCTCCGGCACTGAGAGCAATTGAGGGTCTGGGGCACGGAGCGCCGCGGCCCCGCGCACGAGTGTGCGTGCGCGCGTGGCGGCTCCGCTCGAAGGCCGATCGCCGAGGCGCTCGATCAGTTCGACGAACTCGGGGAGAGTGAATGACCGGTCGCGCGCGGCCTCGCCGTCGACGACGGCCGTAAGGATGTGCATGCGCTCGAAGCCGAGCACCAAGTCGATCTGCGAGAGCTCGCCGCGCGCGAGCGCACGCGCGCGGTGCTGCGTGATGTCGATGCCGAACCGGCGAGCCGCGGCGACTGCGGCAGGCAGCGGTGGCGCTGTCCCGGTATCGAGCGTCCCGAACGAGTCGATCGTTACCGCGAGACCATCGACGGATCGGCGGAGGATGTGCTCAGCAAGTGGGCTCCTGAAGCGGTTCCCGGTGCAGACGAACGCGACGGCGAATGGTGTCACCTCATATGCCCCGTTTCGATGCGGAGGCGCCGCTCGATACGCAACTGCCGCGCACGTACGAGCGGGCCTATCAGACGCGGCGCCGGCGTGAGGAGACGCGCTTTCCAGACGAGCATCCGCTCGCTCGAGCAGAGTGCGGCGGCCTCGCGGTATGCACGGGCGGCGTCTCGGTAACGCCGAGCGTGGAGCGCTTCGTCGCCGTCGCGCGACAACTGGCGCGGGCCGTGGCCGGACCGCCGGCGCAGGACGTATAAGCGCTCGCTCTCCGTCAGATCGACACGGTCCTCCAGACCGACGAAGATCGCTTCGACCTCGGCGTCCATCTGCCGCCAATCAGCTGCGAGGCTCTGGGTGCCCCAGCGGTACAAGGAGAGCGGCTCCGGCTGCAAGGTGACGCGATGTCCGGCGTAGATCGCGCGCAACCAGAAATCCCAGTCTTCTGCGCGTCGGCGCTGCTCGTCGAACGGTCCAATTTCCTCGACGAGCGTGCGCGAGAAGAGTGACATCGTCGACACGAAATTCTGCTCGAGGATCGCCAGCCGTTGCTGATCGTGTGGCGGGAAGCCACCCTTGTACCGCCTCTTTGACGGATGGATGCCGCCGGGAAGGAGCCAGTAGCTGTTCGCCGTTGCAATTCCCCCGCCCGCGCGACGGAACGTCTGTGCAAGCGCCTCGAGGTGCGACTCGAACAGCAGATCGTCGGCGTCACAGAACGTGATGACCTCGCCGCGCGCCGCGTCGATCCCCGCGTTTCGAGCGGCCGAGACGCCGCGCTGCTCTTGACGGAGGACGCGAACCGGCCCCTGGTGAGCCTCGGCGATCGCAGAAGTCTCGTCTGTTGACCCGTCGTCGACGACGACGAGCTCGAGCGGACGGTACGTCTGCCAGAGGACAGAGGACACTGCGGCACCGATCGTGGCCGCCGCTTGATGCGCTGGCATCACGACGGAAACGAGCGGCTCGCTCATCTGCGTGCCATCTCATGGTAGAGGTCGATGTACGCAGAGACCATGCGATCCTCGGAATAGCGCGCGGCGACTCGACGTCCGCCGGCACCGATGTGCTCCCGCAGCGCGGGATCGTCGAGCACGGTGCGGATGCCCGCGGCGAGAGCCGATGCGTCATCGGGAGAGACGATCAGTGAGTCCTCGCCGTCTGTAAGCAGCTCGCGTAACCCGCGAACGCCCGCTGCGACAACAGGCGTTCCGGACGCCAGCGCCTCGAGCGCAGCGAGCGGAAGGCCCTCCGCGCGGGAGGAGAAGACAACCGCGTCTGCCGACCCCATCAGCCTCCGGGCATCCGACCGCAGGCCCGCAAGGACGACGCGGTCTCCGACGCCCGCGGAGCGCGCATCGTGCTCGAGTTGGGCCCGCAGCGGCCCGTCGCCGGCGATCACGAGCGACGCGCCGGGAACCGCCGCGATCGCCCGAACTGCAAGCGCATGGTTCTTCGCGTCGACGAGCCGACCGACCGCCAGCACGAGCGGCGACCCCGGCTGCAGGCCGAGTTCGCGCTCCACCTCACTGCGCGGCGTCGGCGGCGGAGCGGGCGGGACGCCGTTGAGGATCGTCGCCCGGACGTCGACGCCGTGTTCTTCGAGGGCCGCCCCGACTCCGGGACCACAGGCGACCGCAGGCAAGCCGGCGAGGCGAAGAATGCGTGCCGTCGGCGGCCAATCGGCTTCGGGAACCCCGTGGACGCTCACGAGCGCGGGCATCCGCCGGCCGCGTAGCGTCACCGGCGACACCACCAGTGCCATTCCCGGGTTGTGGCAATGGACGAGGTCCGGCTTCCATCTCCCACGCGCCCGCTCGAGCGCGACCACGGCGCGTGGCACTGCAGTCGCCCGACGCCGTAAGAGGGGCAGCGGAAAGTGCTGGACGTCCAGGCCATCAAGGAGTTCGCCGCCGGAAGACGCTACGGCGACATCGTGCCCGGCGTCCCGCGTGCCTCGCGTAAGCGAGCAGACGACCCGCTCCGCCCCTCCGGTGCGCATCTCCTGGATTACGTGGAGGAGGCGCATAGCTCGTCATAGAGCGCGACTATTCGGCGGGCGACGCTCGCAGGATGAAACCGTTCTTCAAGCCGCTGTGCCCCGGCGCGCCCGAGCGCCTGGCGCCGTCCCTCGTCGGTGAGGGTCCACTCCAATGCATCTGCCAGACCGGAAACGTCGTCGACAGCGACAAGGCGCCCATTGACGCCGTCCTCCACGAGCTCCGGGTTGCCGCCGACCTTCGTTGCGATCACGGGCAGCGCGCTCGCCATCGCCTCTAGGATGGCGACTGGAAGGTTGTCGCCGCGCGTCGGCAGCGCAAAGACGTCGAGGTCGTCGAGACGTGGGCCCAGGTCATCGACGAACCCGTGAAAGCACGCGCTCGTTCTGAGGCGTCGCGATTGCGCCTCGAGCGCAGCACGTTCCCTCCCGTCGCCGAACACGTGCAGCTCGTACGGGGCCGACAGTCCAGCGCACGCTTCGAGGAGCACGTCGATTCCCTTCCGTCGCTCGAGGATCGCCGCAGTCCCGATCCGGGGCGGATCGCTGCAAGGCCGAGGCGCTCGGCGGCGAGTCGCCACGCCGTATGGGATATGCCGGAGCCGAGTTGCCGGAAACCCGTTTCGCAGAACGAACTCCAAGAGCGCGCGCGACGGTACGACGACGGTGCCGACGTAACTGAGGAGCGCTTCCAGGCGCAAAAGCCCGTACCGGAGCCAAGCAACCCGCAGGCGAGATGCCCCGGGCCGCCAGGCAGCTCCGTCACTCCCGACCTCTCCGAATAGCTCGTCGGGGAGGCCGTGGAACGTGTGCACGGAATGGGCTCCGCGAACGGGCGCCTGCGTCCGCGCGAGCAGTCCTGCGCGGCGGTCGTGCGTATGGACGACGTCGGCGCCGCGGAGCAACGGCCAGATCGCGCTGGCGCCCCGGAGGTCAAACTTGTGGCGGACCGCGATTGCCGTCGCCGCGACGCCGTTTGCTCGAAGCTCGCGCGCCGTCTGCGCAGATGCACAGACAACGTGGACGTCCATTCCCTCGGCGGCGACGGAGAGCGCGAGGTCGCGGACGTGCGAAAGAGGGCCGCCGCGCTCGAGGGTGCAGACGTAGACGACCTTCACAGGCCGCCTGTGAGGGCGGCGTTGTCGTTTGCGGGCTCGCGCGACATCGCGGTGGCGAGGCCGCCTAGAAGCCAAAACGGTAGGAAGTATTGCTCTGACAGGAAAACCGCGCAGACGCTGGCGATCACCAGGGAGACGCGAACGGTGCGGGCGTAGCTCTCGGCAGGGCCGCGTCGACGGATGACCCGACCCAGCTGAAGGAATGAAGCAGTCAGATACAGGATGAATGCGATCGCCGCGCCGAAGCCGACCTCCGCAGCGATGTCGATGTATGCGTCGTGCACGACGTAGAGGTTTGCCGTTCCCGGTGGAGTGCTGGTCGCGGCGAAGTAATAGAAGCGGAAATTCCCCGGTCCGATACCAAAAAACGGGTGCTCCGCGGCCAGATTGCCCGCTGCGTCCCACGCCTGCAGACGAGTCGCGACGTTCTGTTGCGCTACGTGCTCCTTTGCGAAGAGCGCCTGGTGGAAACGCGCTGGATCGGTCTTCACGACTGCGACGAACCCGATTGTCGCGACGATGGCCGCCGCAGCGATCAGGCCGAACCGACGACGCTCCGTGGCGAGTAGGAAGACAATGCCGGCGCCGAGTCCGACGAAGGTTCCGCGCGACAGGCTGAGGAGGAGGGCCGTGGCGATCGTGCCCATCATGGCGACCACGACAGGCCTCAGGGTAAGACGCGTGCGTACCAGCCAAAACGCAAAGGGCAGCGCCGTGGCGAGACTGAAGCCGAAGTCGTTCGCATTCGATTGTGCGGGCGACGCTACGAAACTCTTCCCGTGGAAGTACGCCTGCAGGCCGACCACAGCGAGCACAGTGGCCGATACAACAAGCACCCAGGCGATCCGCTCTTGGAGCTTCCGATCGCCTCCGATCTGCGTGATCACGAGGAAGACGGCGACGAAGCCGGCATACCGCGCCGTGGTGGTGACGGCCTCATTCAGATGGCGCGCTTGCAGCGTCGACAGCGCCGCAAAGAGAAGGATGGCGATCACGAAGGCCTGTGTTCGATCTACGACGAGCGGGCGTCGCGAACGAAGCGAGTTGAGCGCGAAGCTCAGCAGACACAGCGCACCCGCGGCCTTCGTGATGGTGAGTGGCCCAACGTGCAGGTTGTAGGCGAGCTCGAGCGGTCCAGTCGCCACGACG
>VAXU01000170.1 GCA_005885125.1 Actinomycetota bacterium | reverse complement strand
CGATCTTGAAGCCCTCGCCTTCCTCGCCAAGGCGGTTCGCACCAGGCACCCGGACGTCCTGGAACGCGACCGCCGACGTGTCAGTCGAGCGCTGGCCCATCTTGTCGAGGTGCTGCTCCAGGACCACGCCGCCGGCATCCGCGGGAACGATGAACGCTGTCAGGCCGCGGTGGCCCTGCGACTTGTCCGTCGACGCGAAGAGCGTGAACCAGGACGCGTACCCGGCGTTCGTGATGAACATCTTCGAGCCGTTGATGACGTACTCGTCGCCGTCGCGCACGGCCGTCGTCTGGATGCCGGAGACGTCGGAGCCGGCGTTCGGCTCCGTCAGCGCGAACGACGTCAGCAACGGCGCCTCGACGAGCGGCGGGAGCCACTCGCGCTGCTGCTCCTCCGTGCCGGCGACGATCACCGGCCCGTGGCCGAGACCGTTCGCGACGATCGCGGTGCCGATCCCCGAGCAGCCCCAGCAGAGCTCCTCGCCGATCAGCATCCCCTCGAAGGCCGACAGTGCGAGGCCGCCGTAGGCCTCCGGGACGTGGACGTTCATCAGCCCCAGCTCGTGGGCCTTCGCGATCACGTCGGCGGGATGGATGGAGTGCTCGTCGTACTCGCGCTCCTTCGGACGGATCTCCTTCTCCGCGAACTCGTGCGCGAGCTCCCGCAGCGCCTTCTGCTCGTCGGTCAGGGCGAACGAAACGCCGCCCGCGACGGTCTGTTCGACGATCGCCACCTTCGAATTCTACTTGATTGACTGGTCAGTCAATTGCACTCACGGGCCCGGCCGGAGCCGGTTCGCCGGCTTCCGGGCGGGCAAGGGCGGCCGCGCCGACCACCACGCATGCGAAGGCGGCGACCCGCGCGACGCCGCGGGCGCCCGCGGGCAGGGACTCCCCGAAGAGGGCCGACCCGGCCGCGATCGGGAGGGCATTCGTCCACAACGTCGCCATCCCGGCCGTGGCGAGCGCGCCGCCACGCTGGAAGCCGAGCTGCAGGGCGACGAAGGCGAGCCCGTGACACGCGAGCAGTGCCGGAACGAATGCGAGCCGCCCGCCGCCGACGACTGCCGCCTTCGTGCCGACGTCGCCCGCGGCGTACAGGACACCGGCGGCAATCCCGAGCCCGGCGCCGCCGGCGAGCACGCGCGCGACCGGACCGGCGGCGAACGCGGCGACCCCCAGAGAAGCGCCCATCCAGATCGCGATTGCGGGCCAGGACCCGTGTCCGCTCGGCGCAGAGGTTCGAATGAGGGAGAGGCCGAGCAGAAACAGCCCGGCGACCGCGACCGCCACCCCGACGCGCTCGCGCGGTGAGAGCCTCCCGACGAGCCCGGCGAGCAGCGCGATCCCGCCGGCAGATGCCGCCTGCACGAGCGACAGCGGCGCCAGCGCGAGCGCGACCACATAGAGCACCCAGCCGCCGATGCCGGTGAAGAATCCGATCACCCAGCGACGGTTCGTGAACAGCAGCCCGAGCGAGTGCAGCGGCCGCAGCAACGAGAGCGGCGGCAGCCCTGCCGCAGCGCCGTGCTGCGCGAAGTAACTCCAGTTCAGCGCGCCGGCGGACGCGAGCGCGAGCACGAGGCCCGCGCCGACCTTCAGGGTCACCGCCGCTCGCGGCCGCTGAAGGGCAGGTACGCCTCGGCGGCGAGCGCCGCGATTCCCACGCGCGGCAGATCGAGGCGACGCTCGTAGACCACGAAGCGGCGCTGCCAGCTCGGGAAGAACTTCCGGTTGAAGAGCAGCAGGTTGTCGAGCTGGAAGTTCCCCTTGAGGCGGAGGAGCGCCCGCCGCTCGAGCCGCTGAAGCGCCGACAGCTCCGCTTCAGGCGCGAGTAGCGCGGCGAACGGCGCGAAGTTGAGGGACACCCGCTCGAAGCCGTTCGCGCGTGCCCACGCGACCGCCTCGCAGACGAGCCATTCGTTGAAGCCGTTCGGCGTCGTTCGCAGGCGCGGCATCGACGAGAGCGAGAGCGCGGAGCCGCGGCGGCAGACGGCGAAGTGGAGGAAGCCGACGGGCGTGCCGTCGGGCGCGCGGCCAACGACGAAGAGCGCGTGCTCGTCGTCGAGCCGGAACAGGGTGTCGAGGGCCATCACGAATCCGCGCTCCGGCTGCGCGCCGCGCCATGCGCGGGCGACGTCCTCGAGCTGCCCGCGCAGCTCCGGGCCGAGCTCGCTCGGGCGCAGCACCTCGGCACGGTGACCGGCGCGCTCGAGCCGGTGCACCGACTGCCGGACCTTGCGGATCGGGCGGCCCTCGAGCGAGAACTCCGCCGTCTCGATCACCGCCTCGTCGCCGTGATAGAGCGCGTGCAGCCCGTGCGCCCGGTAGAGCCCCAGCGCGCTCTCGGAGGCGCCGAGGACCGCGACGCGCCAGCCCCGCTCGTGCGCGAACTCGAGGAAGCGGCCGACGAGAACGGGGAACCGTCCCGGCGGGCCGATCGGATCCCCCGAGACGATCGCGACGCCGCCCACGACCTTGTAGGCGAGGAAGGCCGTCTCGTCCTCGTCGAAGAAGTACGACTTGTCACCGCGCAGCACGAACGGCGCGAGCGTATCGACTCCCCACGCACTGACGAGGGCCCGCGTCAACTCGCGCTCGCGGGCCTCCTGTTTCAGGCGATAGCGCCACGGTGCGATCCACTCGAAGAGGAGCAGCCCAACCGCGCCGACGGTGAGCAGCAGCACCGAGATCGGGAACCACTGCCCGAACACCCCTGCGAGGTGCGGATCGTCGCCGGCGCTGATGCCCGCCGCCGCCCGCGCCGTCACGACCAGCGCGAAGTGGATCGTGTACGTCTGGTCGGCCATCACGCGGTTCATCCAGATCGCGACGAGACCGTACGAGGCGATCCCACTCGCGAACAGCAGTGCACGGACCGCGATTCGCGGGTGCGACTCCGGATCGCCGGGAGCGTCGAAGTCACTCCGCCGCGCGAGCAACGCGATCGTGACCAGGCCGGTCGCGATCGCGCCGTAGCCGAATCGTTGCTGGAGGTGGAGGAAGACGAGCGTGCACAACACGGCGACGGCGATCTGCCATGCGCGCCGCTTCCGCCGTGCGAGCCCGCGCGCGACGACCAGAAGGGCGAAGCCGAGCGGCGCGACCAACGCCGCCGAGACGCCGTGGACACGCTCCGGGGCCAGCGCGCCGATCAGGGCGTGCCGTTCACCGGGGAGGAGAGCGTCGAGGACGCCGAGCAGGCCCGCGGCGGCAACCAGCCAGGCCAGGACGAGCGGGCTGCGTGAGCGAACGGACGTGCGCTTGCGCCCCGCCAGCGCACCGGCGAGACCTGCGAGCGCGGCCGGAATGTAGACTGCCTGCCTTCCCGCGGCCGCGTGAAACGCCTGGTGCGCAGGGATCTGACGCACGATCAGGAGCGAGACACCGGTTGTGAGGTAGCCCCAGCCACCGACGCCGAGGGCGAGCAGCACCCCGGCGGTGAGCCGATCCGCGCGCGCGGTATGCACGACGACGCCGAGCAGGAGCGCCGCTGTGCCCCACACGGCGAGGAACACGATCATCGGCACTGCCGATCGGCGCGAGAGCTCGTCGAG
The DNA here is from genome assembly GCA_005885125.1 of Actinomycetota bacterium. GTDB lineage: Bacteria > Actinomycetota > Thermoleophilia > Gaiellales > Gaiellaceae > 3-1-20CM-4-69-9. The sequence continues at coordinate 1,207 of VAXU01000170.1, read as the reverse complement.
CGGCAGCGCATCCGCGACCGAGGGCCCGGGCAACGCGAAGTGCGGCTGGACGACATAGAGCCATCCCGTCGCAGCGACGACCAGGGCGAACGCGACGATCGACGCCGTCGTTGCGCGAAGCACCTTAAGCATGCGCCAGCCTCGTCATCGCCGCGAGCAGCTCGCGCGTCGCCTGCCCGCGCCAGAGCGCCCAGTTGTGGCCGCCGCGGAACACCAGATACCGGTGGGCGATACCCAGCCGCTTCAACTCTTCGGCGAACTCGCGGTTCTGCACGCGCAGCGGATCGTCCATGCCGGAGTAGAACCAGAAGAAGACATGGGCGCGTCGCAACGCCGGAGCGGCGCGCGCCAGGGTGTCGAGCGGAGAGTTGTACGCGACGTTCTCCAGGTCACGGCCGAAGACCGAGCGAACGTGTGCCGCCCGTTCGTAGCCCGACCAGCTCTCGACGACCTTGAACTCGTGCGGGTTGTGCAGAGCGATGTTGATCGCGCCGTAGCCGCCCTCAGACAGGCCGGCGATCGCGCGGCCCGCAGGTGCCGCAACGGTGCGGTACCGCGCGTCGATCGCCTGGACGAGGTCGCGCGACACGAAGGTCGCCCAGTCGTCACCCGTCCCTACCCCGTCCGCCCACTCCTTGTCTGTGAAAGTGCCCGTCGACCCGAACGGCATCACGAGAATCACCGGCTGTCCTCTCCCTTTCGCGTACAGCTCGTCCTCGACGACACCCAGGCGCACCGTGAGGAGAAAGGCGAGCGGCCGTCCCGGGAACCCGTGCAAGAGGTACACGACCGGATAGCGCTTGTTCGGATGGGCGTCGTAACCGGGCGGCAGGTAGACGTACACCTCCTGATTGCGCCCGCCGAGCGCCGGGCTCGTGACGGCGATGCGCTGCTCCACGCCGCGCTGCGTCACGTACGCTGGATCGGACGGTGGCGGGAACCCGCGGTAGAGCCAGTAGTTGTTGCCATAGCGGTCGACGCCGACGAAACCGACGGCAAGGAAGACCGCAGCAAGAGCCGTAGCGCCGAGGACAAACGCGCGTGCTGAAGAGCGCCCGCTGAAGCGGAACGATGACATCGCCTGACTCGTTTATAGGACGGACACGATTAAGCGCCGATTAAGCCTGTGAGAAGTCTTCGTTTCGCATGAAGCGGCTTGCCTCCTCGTTGCTCTGCACCGCCGTGCTCGCACTGACGCTTGCCGGGG
>VAXU01000159.1 GCA_005885125.1 Actinomycetota bacterium | reverse complement strand
GAGACTCGACGAATTCGCTCCGCTACCGTCGATGGCGTGCCACGTCAGCCGCGTTACGAGGTCGTAGGGGCCTACTACCACGTCACGGCGCGTGGCAACAGCGGCGATCCCATCTTCCTGGACGAGACCGACTTTGATCGCCTCGTCGCCTTTCTCAGCCGGGCGGTGCCGGACTTCGGATGGCGCTGCTTTGCCTACTGCGCCATGCCGAACCACTTTCACCTTGTCCTCCAGATCTCGCGCGAATCACTCGCCGGCGGCATGCAGTGGCTGAGCGGCATCTATGCACGGACGTTCAACAACCGACACAACCGAACCGGCCATGTCTTCGGTGGCCGCTATCGACCAAGCATCGTCCAGAGAGAGCACCACCTTGCATACGCGTGCCGGTACGTCGAGTGCAACCCGGTCCTCGCCGGCCTGTGCGCACATCCGCGTGATTGGCCGTGGAGCAGCTATCGCGCCGCCGTCGGCTTGACCCCTGCGCCGGCCTTCTTGTCACTGGATTCCGTCAGGCGTGTCGGCGGCCCAAAGGCATACGAAGAATTCGTGGCCGAGCTGGTCGCCGCCATCCAAAGCGGGTCAGACCCGAAGGGTCTGACCCTTGCCCCATTGCCAAAAACCAAGGGTCAGACCCTCTGGGTCTGACTCGCTCTTAGGGCGCGCGCCTAGGAGCTAGCCGACCGCGAGCGACGCGGCCCGCGCGTCGAAGCCGAGCGACGCTGAGACCTCGCGTGCGCCGTCCACGAGCAGCTGCACCGCCTCGTCGCGGATCTCTTCGAGCAGGAACTGCCGCATGCCGCCGATCGAGATCGCGGCGCGGATGTGGCCCGTGTAGTCGAACACCGGCGTGCCGAGGGAAGCAATCCCTAGCGTGACATCCTCGTCGCTGACGGCGTAGCCCAGCTCGAGACATCGCTCGAGCTCCTCGAACAGCTCCTCGCGGGTCGTGGGCGTGTGCTCCGTCATCGGCTCGAGCGGCCGGCGCGCGACGTAGGCGTCCCATTCCTCCCGGGACTCCCACGCGAGCAGAGCACGCGGTCCGGCACCGACGTGCAGCGGCAGCGAGCCGCCGAGGCGCAGCGCGATCGACTGAACCCGCAACCCGTCGAGCCGTTCTATGCAGACGGCCTCGTCGCCGCGCCGGACGCAGAGAAACACGGTCTCGCCCGTCCGTTCGTGGATTCGCTCCATCACGGGCAGCGCGGCCTGTCGCTCGTCGAGTCGCTCGATCACCGCGCTGCCGAGTCGCAACAGGCGCCAGCCGAGCCGGTACGTCCCGCTGCCAGATCCGGCCTCGACCATGTCGAGCGCCTGGAGACCGGTCAGCAGCCGGTAGACCGTCGTGCGCGGCTCGTGGAGAAGCTCCGAGAGCCGTCGCGGTGTCGCCTCGCGCTCATCCGCGAGCGCCTCGAGCAGCAGCACCGCCTTCGCAAGCGAACGCACCGGATTGTCCCGGATAATCTTCTTCGCCTGACGGGTCCCCGCGTCCATCCGCCGCCTTCCGCATCGCGATTCCACATCCTAGACAGCTAGTCCGCATGATGGTACGGATAGGCGCAGGATGGCGGTGAAGGCGGTGGCGGTCCCGGAATCGACGGCGACGGGCTCTGCGCGTGCGGGAATCGAATTGCGCAAGGTCGTCAAGCGCTACGGCAACAACACCGCGCTGCGCGAGCTCGACCTGCACATCCTCGACGGCGAGTTCTTCTGCCTCCTCGGCCCGTCGGGTTGCGGGAAGACGACGACCCTGAACCTGATCGGCGGCTTCGTCGCTCCGACCTCCGGGACGATCTGGCTGCGCGGCAAGCGCATCGACACGTTGCCGCCGCACAAGCGACCCGTGAACACCGTGTTCCAGTCGTATGCGCTCTTCCCGCACATGTCGGTGCGCGACAACGTCGGTTTCGGGCTGCGCATGGATCGGGTGCGGGGGCCGGAAGCGCGACGCCGAATCGACGAGGCGCTCGGGCTGGTCGGCTTGCAGGAGCTCGGCGACCGGACGCCGGCGCAACTCTCCGGCGGCCAGCAGCAGCGTGTCGCCGTGGCGCGCGCGCTGATCAAACGACCGGCGGTTCTCCTCCTCGACGAGCCGCTCGGCGCGCTCGACCTCAAGCTGCGGCAGCGACTGCAGGTCGAGCTATCGCAGATCCACCGGGAGGTCGGCACGACGTTCGTGTACGTCACGCACGACCAGGAGGAGGCGATGTCGATGGCCGATCGGATCGCGGTGATGAACGAGGGAGTGCTCGAGCAGCTGGGGACGCCGTTCGAGATCTACCGGCGACCCGCGTCGCGCTTCGTCGCTGACTTCATCGGCGATGCGAACTTCCTCGACGTCGAGATCGACGGTGACACCGCCGTGCTGGCGGACGGGACGCGGTCGCCGTGTTCCGGCGGCGGCGTGCGTGGACGCGCGACGCTGATGGTGCGGCCGGAGTCGCTCCGCCTCGTCGATCCTGACGATGCTCCCGCGGGGGCACTGCACGGGCGCACGGTGAAGTCGTCGTTCCTCGGGACGCGCGTGCGAGTCGCCGTCGACTGCGAGGCCGCTTCCGCGCCGCTGATGGTCGCGCTCCACGGCGACGAGGCGACCGCCCTCCCGGAGCCGGACCGCCGGGTCGCGCTCTGGTGGGCGGCCGAGGACGCGCTCGTCCTGCCGCCCGAGGGGGAGTCGCGTTGAACACCGTCGCCGAGCCCGAAGCCCCGCGGCGCCGGCTCGGTCCGGCATCCGCGTCCTACGCGCCGTTTCTCCCGGCAGTCGTCCTGCTCGGCGGCTTTTTCCTCGTCCCGCTCGGGATCATCGTCATCTACAGCTTCTGGGAGGTGATCGACTACAACGTCGTTCACCACTGGACGCTGGGGAACTACCGCTACTTCTTCAGCGTCACCGCGTACGTGAAGACGATGTGGGCGACGCTCTGGGTGTCGGTCGTCGCCACGGCGATCTCGCTGGGCCTTGCGTTCCCGTTCGCTTATTGGCTCTCCCGGTACGTCCCGCGCCGGCTGCGTGCGCCGCTGCTGATCCTCGTCGTCGTCCCGTTCTGGACGAGCTACCTGCTGCGCGTCTACTCGTGGCTGACGATTCTCGGCGAGAAGGGGCTCCTGAACCGTTTCCTGCAGTGGGCGGGAATCACGCACCACCCGATCGGCCTCTTCCTGTACGACCGGTCGGCCGTGATCCTCGTGCTCGTCTACCTGTACTTCCCGTTCGCCGCGCTCACGCTCTACTCGTCGATCGAGCGGTTCGACTGGGACCGGCTCCGGGCCGCGATGGATCTCGGCGCGACGCCGCTGAAGGCGATCCGGCGCATCCTCGTGCCGCAGGTCCGGCCGGGGATCGTGACGGCGATCATCTTCGTCTTCATTCCGATCCTCGGCGAGTACCTGACGCCGCAGATCGTCGGCGGAACCGGCGGGGTGATGATCGGCAACCTCGTCGTCAACTTCTTCCAGGCGGCCGAGTACACGCGCGGCGCCGCCGTCTCGCTGCTGATCGCGCTCTTCATCCTCCTGCTGCTGATCGTCTTCCGGCGCTCACTGTCGGCACCCGAGGCCTATGGCGGGTGACGTCGAAGTCCTCTCGACGCGCGCGCGCGTCGGACGTCTCGGGCTCGCGGCCTACGGGGCGTTCATCTATGTCTTTCTCTTCGCGCCGATCGTGCTGCTCGTGTTGTTCAGCTTCAACGCGAACCGGTACGGCACGTTCCCGGTCACGGCGTGGACGCTCAAGTGGTACCGCGACGCGATCGGCAACTATCAGATCCACGATGCGCTTTCAACGACGCTAAAGGTCGCCGCGGAGGTGACGACGATCAGCGTCGTCGTCGGCACGGCGGCGGCGTTCCCGCTCGTGCGCTCGCGGCTGCCGTTCCGAAACGGGATCCGGGTCGCGTTCATCCTGCCGATCATGATTCCGGGGCTCCTGATCGGCGTCAGCCTGCTCGTCCTGTTCACGGGCTCGCTGCACTGGCAGCTGTCTCCGCAGACCGCCGTGATCGGTCAGAGCGTGTACACGACACCGTTCGTGATCCTGCTCGTCGCGGCGAGGCTGCAGGCACTCCTGCCTGCGATCCTGGCGGGAGCGCTGCTCGCGTTCACGCTCTCGCTGGACGAGTTCATCATCACGTACTTCCTGATCGGCGATCGCATCACGCTGCCGATCTACATCTACACGCAGATCAAGTTCGGGATTACGCCCGAGGTGAACGCGCTCGCGTCAATGCTGCTCGGGGCCTCGTTGCTCGTGCTCGCGCTCGCGTTTGCGCTGCCGCAGGTGATGCGCGCAACGCGGCGCGCCTTCCGCCCGCGCGCGGGTGGAGTGGCGTGACTCGGTTGCGGTTGGCCACAGCGCCCGTGTCGTGGGGCATCTGGGAGCAGACGATCGACCGTCTCGATCTCGTCCCGCCTCGGCCGCTGCTCGAGACGGTGACCGCAATTGGATACCGCGCACTCGAGACCGGCCCGCCGGGATACCTCGCCGCTGACGGCGACAGCGCGCTCGAACTCCTCGAGCCGTTCGACGTGGAAATCGTCGCGACGTTCCTGCCGCTACGACTCGACGACGAGGACGGCTTCCGGGAAGACCTGGCGGCACTCGACCGGACGACGGAGGTGCTGGCCGCCACGGGCGGCCGCCTCGTCCTCCTCGCCGACGCCGAGCGGCCGGAGCGGGCCGTTGCGTCGGGGAGACCGGACGAGCTTCGACGCACCGGGCTCTCGGCCGACGGGTTCGACGCGGTGGCGGAACGACTCGGCCGGGCGGTCGAGCGCTGCGCGGAGCGTGGTCTGCGCGCCGCGCTGCATCCGCACGCGGCGACCTACATCGAGTCGCCGGCCGAGACGGAGGCCGTCCTCGAGCGAACGCCGCCGCAGCTCGGCCTCTGTATCGACACCGGCCACACGGTGGTCGGCGGGGGCGATCCCGTCGACCTCGTCCGGCGCCACGCCGACCGGCTCGTGCACGTCCATCTGAAAGACGTGGATGCGGCCGTCCTCGCGCGCCTTCGCGCCGGCGAGATCGACATGGATCAGGCGTGGCGAGAGGGGATCTTCTGCGCGTTCGGCGAAGGAGCCGTGCCGCTGCCCGAGTTCCTTGCGCTGTCGGAGGTGCGCAACCTCGACGGGTACGCGGTGCTCGAACAGGACCGGATGGCGGTCCGAATCAACGACCTGCCCGCCGTGCGCAAGGTCGAGGAGGAGAACCTTCGCCGCGTTCAGGCGTGGCTCGCCGGCTAGCGCGCGGCGAGGAACATGTTCGTCAGCAGCTCGATGTCGAGCCGCGCCTGCTCGGGCGGGGTTCGACACTCGGCGCCCGTCGTGATGCAGTCGTGGAAATGCACGAGCTCGCGGAGGAAGCTCTCCTCGTGCGACTCGACGATCCGAACGTCGCGTGCTGCTCCGTCGGCCTCGCTCCGCTCGTAGCGCGTCGGAGACTGCTTCAGCCACGGTGATGGGAACTGCAAGCTGCGGATCGAGTCCGCGAAGTAGAACGTGACGGATTCGCGGTACTCGCGGACATCGAGTAGCTGGATCCAGGCGCTGTCCCAGCGCGCGCCGTTGGCGAGCCGCGCGGACCCCGTAATCGACCGGCCGCCCGCCCACCACGCGGCGTCGGCGACCTCGACGGGCAACGGCTCGCCGAGGCGCTCGAGGAGGCCGTGCACGACGTTGACGTCGTGCACCATGCTGCCGAGGTAGGCGTCCGAGAAAGCGAACACCGCATCGGATGACCCGTCGCCCACCGCCTCCTCGACCTGCTCCGACTCGGCTTTCCGGGTCGCGTCGATCACCACGGCTGGAACGTCAGCGCCGCGGACGATGTCGTCGGCCGCGAAGAACGGCACCCACTCGGGGTCGTGGCACATCACGCGCACGTACCGCAGCGCGTCGGCGGAATCCGGCAGCTCGGCGAGCATCCGCTCGAACGCGGGATCGAAGCGCTTCATGTAGCCGACCTGCACGACCTTCCCGGCTCGGTCGCGCGCCTCGACGATGCGGTCGGCGTCTTTCAGCGTGATGCAGAGCGGCTTCTCCACGAACACGTGCAGCCCGGCGTCAAGCGCGGCGAGCACGACGTCCGCGTCGAGGAGCGCACGCGCGTCGTCGTACGCTCGCGGCACGGCATACCGCGCGGCGATCGCGTCGCGCACCGTGCGGCTCGGTTCGGCAATCGACAACAGGTCGAAGCGGTCGCGTAGCCCCGCAAGGTGCTGCAGGTGCATTGCCTGCGCGACCATCCCGCAGCCGACGACCCCGATGCGGACGCGCGCGGAAGCGTTCATACCCGGTGTCGCCGCCGCCGCGTGTTCCGCATTCTAGACACCTAGTCCGCATGATGGTACTGTCGCCCGCGTGCGTCCTGCAAGGAGTGCACGAGCGCGTTGCTGGTTGCAAGCGCTCATGGAGAGGCGGAAGCTCTGATGTAGATGCTCGGAGCCGCCGAGCGGCAGCGGCGCGCAGGCGACCGGGGCGAGAGAGGAGGCAGCATGGAGCAAGTCGAAGGGCGGATGACGCGGAGGGGGCTCATCCGTGTTGGTGCGGCGGGAGCGCTCGGGCTCTACGCGGGAGGCGGTCTCGCGTCACGCGCGGCCGGGGCCGTTGCGGCCGAGTCCGCGGGAGTCACTCTCAATTGGCTGACCTGGTCGGACCACTACTTCCCGAACCAGCTGCAGAAGGTGAAGGGAACGACCAAGATCGGTGGGCGGGTGCAGCTGATCAGCGACGACTCCGACGCATACATCAGGGTCAAGCGCGGCGGCGGCCAGTGGGACATCTCGTCGGAGGACGCCCTCTGGGTGCCCAAGTTCTACAAGGACGGCCTGATCGAGGCGTTCGACATCAAGTCGATCCCGGTGTCGAAGCAGCTCTATCCGATCGCGCTGAACATCCCGTTCTGGAAGACCGGGTCGAACCAGATGGGCTACCCGTTCGGCTGGTCGAGCCTGCAGATCTACTACAACCCGAAGTACGTCAAGACGAAGCCGGACTCGTACCACGCGCTGATCGACAAGAAGTACAAGAAGAAGATCGTCGTCGAGAACCAGCCGACCGACCTGATGGCGATGGCCGGCATCGCGACGGGCGCGAAGAAGCCGTACAACATGACGAAGGCCGAGATCTCGCGGGCGAAGCAGTTCCTGAAGTCGTTCAAGCCGAACGTGCTGAAGCTCGTCTCGCAGAACACGGAGGTCGTGCGCGCGCTGTCCGACGGCTCGGCCTGGCTTTCGATCGAGAATCTCGGCACGGACGTCCGGGTGAAGGAAGCGGGCGGCCCGCTCATCAAGGTCGCCACGGCGAAGGAGGGCATCTACGGCTGGATGGACGCCGAGATGATGCTGAAGGGCTCACACCACAAGGACAAGTTCCCGACGTTCGTGAACGCCATGGAGCAGGCGCCGTGGATCGCGAAGAACTTCCTCGCGAACGGTCGCCCGCTCTTCAACGAAAAGGCGTACAAGATCCTCGTGAACACCGGGCACAAGGAGCGGGCGGACCGCTTCTTCTACAACCATCCCGAGCGGCCGCTGTCGATGACCCTGAAGGGGCCGTCCGGGAACGCCCAGGCTTACATCGACGCGTTCAACGAGGTCTTCGGCTCGTAGCTCGCGTGACCGTGGGGAAGACGATCGGATGGGGCCCGGGCGCCGGGCCCCATCCGCGCTACGAATCCGACCTCCGGCGCCGCGTTCTGTGACGAGCGTTCGCGCCGCGGTCATGAAGGGACCGGGCGTGATCGAGGTCAAGGAGTTCCCGCGGCCCGAGGTCGAGCCCGGCGCGGTCCTGATGCAGGTCTTGTACTCCGGGATCTGCGGCACCGACAAGCACACCTTCCGCGGCGAGACCGTGCAGTACGCGGGAACGCCGCACGAGCGGCGGATCGAGTACCCGATCGTCTGCGGGCACGAGAACGTCGGCGTCGTCGTCGAGACCGGCGGCGACGTCCTGGACAGCGCCGGCCGCCCGCTGCGCCCGGGCGACCGCATCGTTCCGGGTGCCAACGTCGCCTGCGGGGAGTGCTGGTTCTGCCAGGAGGGCTTCCCGTACTACGCCTGCGAGCGGCTCGAGGACTACGGGAACAGCCTCAACGCCTCGCGTCCGCCGCATCTGTTCGGCGGCTGGGCGGAGCTGATGTATCTCCTGCCGGGAACGCCGCTCTTCAGCGTCCCGGCGGAGCTTCCGTCGGAGCTCGCGGCGCTGACCGAGGTGATGGCCGTGACGCACGGCATCGACACGGCCGCGCAGCTCCCGACGCCGCACCGCTTCGCCGCCGGCTCGTCCGTCGCGGTGATCGGTGTCGGGCCGCTCGGGTTCTGCCACCTGATCAAGGCGCGGTTCGCCGGCTGCGGCGATCTGGTCGCCGTGGACGTGCTCCCCTCGCGGCTCCGGCTTGCGGAGGAGTTCGGCGCGACGGTGACGATCGACGCGTCTCGGATCGACCGAGACGAGCGCGTCGAGGCTGTGCGCCGGGCGACCGGCGGCCGCGGCGCCGATCTCGTCGTCGACTGTTCGGGCATCGCGGACACGTTCGTCGACGCGCTCGCGATGGTGCGCTGGGGCGGGACGGTGATCGAGGCGGGCGCATTCGTCGACCTCGGCCCCGTTCCGGTCAATCCCAATCGCGACATCTGCACGCGCAACGTGTGCGTGCTCGGGATCGGCGGCGAGACAGCGGAGGGCTATGTCCCCGCGATGGAGGCGATGGCCGCCCACCTCGACGACATGCCGCTCGAGCGCGTCGTCACGCATCGACTCCCACTCGAGCGTGCGCAGGAAGCGATCGAGCTCTCGCAGTCGGACGAGGCGATGAAGGTCTTGATCGCCCCGAACGGCTAACGCACGCTGCCCAAGGCCGCAAGTTGCTCGCGCGGCGTTATTTTGCGGACGCCTCGGCGACCAGGTCGGCGTCCTCGGGATGGGTCCGGATATACGCGGCGACGAACGGGCAGAGCGGCGTCACCGTGAGGCCGCGCGCCCGAACGTCCGCGAGCGCGTCTGCCACCAGGCGGCTCCCAAGCCCCCGTCCCTCGAGGCGCTCGTCGACCTCCGTGTGCAGCATCACCACCCGGCCCGGCCTCGAGCGGAACGCGATCAGCCCGAGGTGGTCCTCGCCGACGTAGAGCTCGTACAGCGACTGCTCGTCATCCCTTACGACCTTTGCTTCCATGTCTCCTTCAAACGCTTCAGGACGCAGAGGCATTTCCCGGGGCTAGTCTCCATTCGACGCCCATGTTGACCCTCTACCAGGCGGAATGGTGCCCGTTCTCCTCGGCCGTTCGCGAACGGCTGACGGAACTCGGCATCGATTTCGTCGCCCGGCAGGTCGCGCCGTGGCCCGAGCAGCGCTCTCAGCTCCTGGCGCGCACCGGGACAGACCAGATTCCGCTGCTCGAGACCGACGACGGCGAGTTCTACGAAGGCACGCGCGCGATCTTCGCGTACCTCGAGAGCTTCGAGCCAACTCCGTATGCGGCCGGCCACCGCCGCCGCTACCACGAGCACCGACCTGCCCGCCAGAGCGACGCAAGCGGAGTCATCCTCGAGCGCGCTACACCGATGAGCGGAGCACGAACGTGAGCGAGGATCTCGCCAAGCCGGCGCGCGAGTACGCGACGGACGAGATCGTCGTCGAGTGGCGCCCCTCGCTCTGCTACCACTCGCAGAACTGCATCGCCGCGCTCCCCGGCGTCTTCGATCCCGAGCGCCGGCCATGGATCGACGTCAGCGCGGCGGGTACCGACCAGATCGAAGCGGCGGTCGCGCTCTGTCCCTCCGGCGCGTTGAGCACGCGCCGACCGAACACGGAGACGCGAGTCAATACCAACGACGCAACGGAGGTCCGCGCGATTCCGAACGGCCCGTTGATCCTACGAGGCAATCTCCGCGTCGTCGGCGCCGACGGCAAAGAGCTCACCCGGCTCCAGAAGGTGGCGCTCTGCCGGTGCGGTCAGTCGAGAAACAAGCCGTTCTGCGATGGGTCGCACAAGCGCGTCGGCTTCCGGGACGGACCGGCTTCTTAACCGCGAACGTCCGCTCTTAGGCACACGGCGTTAGGCTTCGCGCGTGGTTTCCGAGGCCGCACTCGAATCGACGGAGCAAGGGCTCGTCCCAAAAGGCGAGGGCTGGTTCGTCCTCAACGCACGCGACGCTCGCTGGTATCACACCGACGGTCGCAGCGCTATCTGCGTGTTCGAGGGCGAGGGCGACGGCGAGAGCGAGTTCGAGCAGCTCGGGATCAACCTGAGCGTCCTCGAGCCGGGCGAAACGATGGCGATGTACCACTGGGAAGCCGATCAGGAGGACTTCCTCGTGCTCGCCGGCGAGGCGCTCCTGATCATCGAGGGTGAGGAGCGGCCGCTGCGACAGTGGGACTTCGTGCATTGCCCTCCGGAGACGAAGCACGTCATCGTGGGCGCAGGGACCGGGCCGTCGGTCGTCCTCGCGGTCGGCGCTCGCGACAAGTCGACCGGTCCGAACTGGGGCGGTTACACCGTGGACGAGGCGGCACTTAGGCACGGCGTGAGCGTCGAGCAGGAGACAACTGACCCAAAACAGGCGTACGCCCGATTCACGAAGCGCGAGCGGACCAAGTACCGCGAAGGCTGGCTTCCGGGCTAGCTCTGCCCGTGCGGCTCTACGACTACTCGGCCTCCGCCAACTGCTACAAGGCGCGGCTCCTGCTTGCGCAGCTCGGGCAGCCGTACGAGCGGATCCCCATCGACATCTTCGCCGGCGACACGCTGACCGACGACTTCGCGGCGAAGAACCCGGCTCGCTCGACGCCCGTGCTCGAGACTGACGACGGGCGCTACCTCCAGGAGTCCGGTGCCATCCTCTGGTACCTCGCCGAGGGAAGCGAACTGCTGCCGGCCGATCCGTTCGAGCGGGCGCACGTGCTGCGGTGGCTGATCCTGGAGCAGACCGACGTGATGCCCGGAATCGGCGGCCTGCGCTTCCGCCTTCTGACCGGTCGTTGGGCGCCGGACGATCCAGCGGCGGTCCACCGTCGTGACCTCGGGCTCAGCGCGCTCGGCATGCTCGAGGCGCACCTTCGAGATCGCAGGTTCTTCGTCGCCGACCGCTACACGATTGCGGACATCGCGCTCTACGCGTACACGCACACGGCACGGGACGCGGGCTTCGACCTGGACCGATTCCCCGAAGTCAGCGCGTGGCTCCGGCGCGTCGAGCAGCAACCCGGATTCGTGAACGACCTCGAGCCGTACCCGGAGAACGCGCGGGGCGGCGCGGGACGCTCGATCTACGACTGAGCGGAGAGCGTGCGCAGACGACGACGGCTAACGACCGAGCCTCGTCCGGCGGCGGATGCCGAGCCGCTTCTGCAGTGCGCGGTCCTCCCGGCCGTCGCGTACCGCTGCCCAAACGAACATCGCGCCGGCGATCACCACCGGTACGACGACG
>VAXU01000158.1 GCA_005885125.1 Actinomycetota bacterium | reverse complement strand
GACCCGGAAGAGGTACGCGTCTAACCGATGTACGTCCTGATCGCAGGCGGCGGCAAAGCGGGCGCGAACGTGATGCGCACGCTGCTCCGCAACGGAAAAGAGGCGACGGTCATCGAGCAGGACCGCGAGCGCTTCGAGCGGCTCGAGCACGAGTTCGAGCATCAGGCGATGCTCGGCGACGCGACCGAGATCTACGTGCTGGAGAAGGCCGGAATCCGCCGGCCTCCCGATCTCGTGCTCGCGCTGACGGGGGACGACGAGGACAACATGGTCATCTGCCAGCTCGCGAAGGAGAAGTACGGCGTCGCGAAGGTGATCGCGCGTGTCAACGACCCGCGCAACCAGGCGCACTTCGATCTGCTCGGCATCTCGCCGACCGTGTGTGCGACGTCAAGCGTCATGGGGCTCGTCGAGCACGAGGTGCCTGAGCACGAGCTGGTCCACCTCCTCGAGCTGCGCAAGGAGAACCTCGAGATCGTCGAGGTCCAGATCGACAAGAGCTCTCCGGTCGCCGGCAAGAAGGTCGAAAGCCTGTCGCTGCCCGAAGGCGCGCGGCTGATTTCCGTGATGCGGGACGGGCGGTCGGAGATCGCCGTCGGCTCCACCGAGCTGCAGGCCGGCGACCAGGTCCTCGCCATCCTCCAGCCCGGCAAGGAGGACGAGCTCCGAAAAGTGCTGCTCAAGCGGTAGTCCGCCAGATATCCAGCTACCCTTGGGGCGTGACGGTGCGCCGCCCGGCTCCGTTCTTCCTCGCGCTAGGCGCTGCCCTCGCGGGCTCGATCGGGATCATCTCGGCTCTGACGCCAGAGTTCGCCGACCGGTACGACCTCGTCCGAGGAGTGCTCCCGCCCGGTCTCCCGGAGGCCGCACGAGTGGTCGCACTGGCCTTCGGGCTCGCGCTGATCTGGCTCGCCCGCGGGCTCGCCCACCGGAAGCAGCGGGCCTGGCAGCTCGCCGTCGTGATCGTCGCGGTCGCGGCGGCTGCACACCTCGTCAAGGGACTCGACGTCGAGGAGGCAACCGTGAGCCTGCTGCTCCTGGCCGCCCTCTGGCGTTATCGCGAACAGTTCACAGCCCCGGGCGACGCGGCGGTGCTGCGCCCACTCGCGCGCGTGCTCGTCGCACTCGCGGTCGTCGCCTTGTTCGTCACGCTGCGCGAGGTCCTCGTCGTCACGAAGATCGTCGAGAACGCGCTCGTGCTGCTGGGGATCCTCCTCACCTTCCGCGCGCTCTATCTCTGGTTCCATCCGCTCGCCGACAAAGGCCCTCACACGGACGAAGAACATGCGCAGGCGCGCGCTGTCGTACGCGACCAGGGACGCGACAGCCTCGCGTTCTTCGCGCTCCGTCGCGACAAGCGCTACCTGTTCTCACCGTCCCGCCGCACGTTCCTCGCCTACCGGGTCGTCAACGGTACCGCGCTCGTCAGCGGCGATCCGATCGGGGAGCCCGAGGAGCTCGAGGAGCTGCTCGTGGAGTTCCGTCGCATCGCACACGCCGCTGGATGGCGCGTTGCCGCGCTCGGCGCCAGCGACGAGCTCGTGCCTCTGTATCGCCGTCTCGGCTTCCATTCCGTCTATCTCGGCGACGAGGCGGTTGTCCGTCCGGCCGAGTTCTCGCTCGAGGGACGGCCGATTCGCAAGGTGCGCCAGTCGGTGACCCGGTTGCGCAAAGCCGGGTTCACGGTGCGGACCCTCGGTGTGCAGGAGGTCGATGCCGATCTCCGGAGCGAGATCGCGCGTGTCTCTGCTGAATGGCGTGGCCGCTGGCCCGAGCGCGGTTTCACGATGACGATGGACGCGCTGTGGGACTACCCGGAGAGCGTGCTCGTCCTCGCGGAGGACGCCGGGGGCCGAATCGGCGGCTTCCTCCACCTCGTTCCCTCGCCGGCCTGTGGAGGCTGGTCGCTTGCCACCATGCGCCGGCGCCGCGACACGCCGAACGGGCTGATGGAGTTCCTAATCGTCGAGGCGATCTCATGGGCCCGCGGGCACGACGTCAGCGAGCTGTCGCTGAACTTCGCCGTGTTCGCGAAGGCTCTCCGGGCGACGCGTGACGCGTCCCTCGGCCTGCGCCTGCTCCGCGCCGGGCTGCTCCGTTTCGACCGGTTCTTCCAACTCGAGCGGCTCCACAGCTTCAACCGGAAGTTCTTCCCGGTCTGGCGCCCACGCTTCGTCTGCTTCGAGCGGTGGACCGACGCGCCGCTCGTCGCGCTCGCCTACCTCCACGTCGAGCAGCTGTTGACGCCACCTGGCCCCTGGGTTCGGGACGAGGACCTGGCGGCGGTGTGATCGCCGCCGCGCCCGCGCTCTGCGCTCATCGTCCGCGCGCACTGCAGCGACGCTGAATCTCGTGTCGTTCCGCGGTCGGCGACGGTCGCTCCTCATCTTCGGCGCGAAGGTCGCCGGAGCGGTCGGCGTGGTGGTGGGGCTCGCGGTCTGGAACCCATTCGCGCCGTCGACGACGCCGTCTGCCGCCGCGAACGTTCGGCCGTACGCATCGGGCTTCACGCAGCCGACCTTCGTCGCCTCAACCCCGGCCGAGCCTCGCCGACTCTACGTGGTCGAACAGGCGGGCCGGATCCGCTACCTCGTGGGACGTCGAATCGCCGGGACGTTCCTCGACATCCGGTCGCGGGTGGCGAGCGGAGGAGAGCGCGGGCTGCTCTCGATCGCGTTCAGCCCGAACTACCGCCAGGACCACCGCTTCTACGTCGACTACACCGACAGGAACGGCGACACCCGTGTGGTCGAGTTCCGTTCGCGGAACGGCAAGGCGATCCTCTCGAGCGCCCGGCAGATCCTGTACGTCAAGCAGCCCTACCCGAACCACAACGGCGGCCAACTGGAGTTCGGGCCGGACGGCTTGCTCTACGTCGGGATGGGCGACGGAGGGTCAGCGGGGGACCCCGGAAACCGGGCGCAGAATCTCTCGATCAGGCTAGGGAAGCTGCTGCGGATCGATCCGTTGAAGCGGGGCGCAGGCTGGCAAACGGTCGGGTATGGCCTGCGCAATCCGTGGCGCTTCTCGTTCGATCGCGCAACCGGCGACCTGTACATCGCCGACGTGGGTCAGAGCGCATGGGAAGAGATTGACTTCCGTTCTCGTGCGCAGATTGGCAGGCTCGCGAACTACGGCTGGCGTGTGTACGAGGGCCGCGCGCGATACGCGGGCGGCGCCCCGAATTCACGCGGGGATCTCGTCTTCCCCGTCAGCGCGTATTCCCACGACGAGGGCTGCTCCGTGACCGGCGGTTACGTCTATCGCGGTCATGCCGTGCCCTCCGCCGCCGGCCGCTACTACTTCGGTGACTGGTGCTCGGGCACGATCTGGAGCCTGCGCATCGAGGACGGTCGCGCCCTCGACCTTCGAAAGGAGGACGCCCGCATCGGACAGCTCACGAGCTTCGGCGAGGACGCGGCCGGCGAGCTGTACGCCGCCTCGGGCGGGAGCGGCCGCATCTACCGCGTCGTGCCTTGATGCTCGCCCCGTTCCTCGCCGTCGCGGCGATCCTGGCTCCGCCGGCTCATGACTGGACGCGCTTCGACTACGACGCGGCGCGGTTGGGTGTCTATCCCTTCGCGACGGGGATCACCGCCGCGAATGCCGGCCGGTTGCAGCGGCAGCGGATCGAGCTGGACGGGACGGTCGACTCGTCGCCCATCTACCTGCAGGGCGTCACAGTCGCTGGATCGCGCCACGACGCGTTCTTCGTCACGACCACGTACGGAAAGACGCTGGCGATCGACGCGGCGAACGGCCATATGCTGTGGCAGTACACCCCGCCCGGCTACTCGTCGCTGGCCGGCACCTACAGGATCACGAACGCGACCCCTGTTGCGGACCCGAGCCGCACCGCGCTCTACGCGGCGGGCCCGGACGGTCGGATCCGCAAGCTGTCGGTCGCCGACGGTCACGAGCTGTGGTCGACGGCGATCACGCTGCTTCCCCGCCGGGAGAAGATCGCGCCGGCCCTGAACATCTCCCGCGGGCTCGTGATCGCGACGACAGGCGGCTACGTCGGCGACGCGCCGCCGTACCAGGGCCATGTCGTCACCCTCCGCGCAACGACGGGAGCGATCGTCCATGGCTGGAACTCCCTGTGTAGCGATCGCCACGTCCTGATCAATCCGAGCTCGTGCCGCTCGAGCGACTCGGCGATCTGGGCGCGGGCGGGGGCAGTGGTCGAACCGGGGAACGGTCGTCTGCTCGTCGCGACCGGCAACGGCCCGTGGAACGGCCGCACCGACTGGGGCGACAGCGCTCTCGAGCTCTCTGCGGACGCCGGCCGGCTGCTCCAGAACTGGACGCCGCGGAACGCAGACGTGCTCGAGAGCACCGACGCCGACCTCGGCAGCACGGCGCCGGCGCTCCTCGGCAACGGGCTCGCCTTGCAGGGAGGAAAGGACGGACGTCTGCGGTTGCTGAACCTCCGCCGCCTAAACGGGACCGCGCACGCCGCTGCGCGGAAGGGCGGCGAGGTGCAGACGTTGTCGACTCCGGGAGGCGTCGACCTCTTCACGGCGCCTGCGGTGTGGCATCAGGGGCGAATGACGTGGGCGTTCGTCGCGGACGGCTCGGGCACCGCAGCTTTCCGCCTCGTCGGGGGACGGCTCCAGCGGGCGTGGCAGAACGGGCGCGCCGGTACGAGCCCGGTCGTCGCCGGCGGTCTCCTGTACGTCTACGACCCGAACGGCTCTCTACGGATCTACCGGCCGACCTCGGGCAGCACGGTGGCGACGCTGCAGGCCGGCGCCGGCCACTGGAACAGCCCGATCGTCGTCGCGGGTCGAATCGCGCTTCCCGAAGGCGACGCGAACAATCACCGGCAGACCGGCGTGCTGAACATCTACCGCGTTCCCTAGCCCGTGCGTCGGCGACGCACCGACGGGGCCTGCTGCCCGAGCGCCGCGTACGCGAGTGCCTGCAGCGACTCGTTCAGCGTCGCAAGCTCCCGGGAGATGCGCAGCAGCTGCTCGTTCGTGTCGAGCCGCTTGGTCAGGCCGTGGACTTCGTCGCACAACCGGTCGAGCCGCTCCAGGAGCGCGTCCAGCTGGCGGTCGGCGACTTCCTTCTGTTCCACGCCAGTCATCTTAGGCTTATGAGCTCCGCCCGCGTGCGCACGACTCGCACGTCCGGGCCGATCCGCGCCAGCAGCTTCTCCAGCGCGTCATCGCCCGTCTCGAGCGCCTCGATCCGCCTTGCCGCGCCGAGCTGTGCGAGCGCGATTCGCGCAAG
>VAXU01000157.1 GCA_005885125.1 Actinomycetota bacterium | reverse complement strand
TGGGCGGTCGCTTCACGGTCATGTTCGCCGACGTTGCCTGAGCCAACGCATCCGCGCGCGGTCTCACCGGACGAGCTCGGCTTCGAGACGATCGTCTACGAGAAGGCGCCGCCGCGCGCGACGATCACGCTCAACCGGCCGGACGTGCTGAACGCGTTCGACTTCCAGATGCTGCGCGAGGTGGCGCGAGCCTCCGAGGATGCGTCGTGGGACGACGACGTGCGCGTGGTGGTCGTTACAGGCGCTGGGCGGGCGTTCTGCGTCGGCGCCGACCTCAAGTCCTGGGCGGCGGACTATCTCGGCAATCCGCGCGAATACTGGAAGTGGTTCGGCGCGTTCAAGGACATGCACGACAGGCTGCGCGAGATCGGCAAGCCGACGCTCGCGCGCATCAACGGGATCGCCGTCGGCGGCGGCAACGAGCTACAGATGGCCTGCGATCTCGCGGTGATGGTCGACGACGCGTTCATCCGGCACGTCGGGCTGGAGCACGGGAGCGTGCCCGCGGGCGGCGCGACCCAGTGGTTGCCGGTGTTCGTCGGCGATCGCCGCGCGCGCGAGATCATCCTCATGTGTGAGGAGATCCCGGCCGCGCGCGCAGCCGAGTGGGGGCTCGTGAACTGGGTTGTGCCGGCCGCTGCGCTCGATACCAAGGTCGACGAGGTGGTGGAGAAGCTCGCCTCGAAGCTCCCGCAGACGACGCGCTACGCGAAGCAGCAGCTGAACTGGTGGCGCGACATCTCGTGGCACGAGACCGTCGGCCACGCGCGCGACTGGCTGGCGATGTCGATGCTCGGCGACGAGGCGCAGGAAGCGGTGAAGGCTTTCCTCGACCGCAAAGGCGGAAGCTGATCAGCGGGCTCGTCACAGTTGAACGGGAGGCGCCGATTGCGGTCGTGCTCCTCAACCGGCCGCAGCAGCTGAACGCGCTCTCCGACGAGCTGATGGACGAGCTCGTCACGGCGTTGCAGGACCTCGACGCAGACGACGCCGTTCGCTGCATCGTGCTCGGCGGCAACGAGCGCGCATTCGCGGCCGGCGCCGACATCGGCGAGCTCGCGCGCGTTTCCGCGATCGAGCTCTACTACGCCCGGAGGATCGAGCGCTGGGACACGATTCGCAATCTCTGGACGCCGCTCGTCGCGGCGGTCTCCGGCTACTGCCTCGGCGGCGGCTGCGAGCTCGCGCTGTCCTGTGACCTGATCGTCGCCTCGGAGTCGGCGCGGTTCGGGCAGCCGGAGACGTCGCTCGGGATCATTCCCGGTGCCGGCGGCACGCAGCGGCTGACCCGCGTCGTCGGCAAGTCGGTGGCGATGGACGTCATCCTCAGCGGACGGCTGCTCACCGCGGACGAGGCGCTCGCCTCGGGCCTCGTCGCACGCGTCGTCGCGAAGGAGGCCTGGCTCGACGAAGCAAAGCGCGTCGCGCGCGACATCGCCTCGAAGGGCCCGGTCGCGACGCGGCTGGCGAAGGAGGCGGTCGACCGCGCGTACGAGAGCACGCTGCAACTCGGCCTGGAGTACGAACGGCGAGCGCTCTACCTCGCGTTCGCGTCGGAGGACGCACGGGAGGGTCTCACCGCGTTCACCGAGAAGCGGAAGGCGGATTTCAAGGGCCGCTAGGGCGTCTAGCCCTCGAGCTCGGTGGGGACGAGCTCGACGTCGATGCGACGGCCGCTGCGGATGAGGCCGATGTGCACCGTGCGGCCGATCGCGTCGCTGATCATCAGCCTATGCAACTGGTCGACGCCCGTGATCGGCGCGTGGTCGACCGACACGATCAGGTCTTCCGGGCGCAGGCCGGCGCTCGCAGCCGGGCTCTCCTCGATCACCTGGACGATCTCGACGCCGCTCTCCTGCCCGAGCTCGCGTGCGAGCCGCGGCGGGAGCGGGCGCGGCCCGCCGGCGATGCCGAGGTACGCACGGCGGAACCGCCCCTCCGTCATCAGCGCGGCGATGATGCGTCGGGTCGCGCCGTTGATCGGAACGGCGAGGCCCAGGCCGACACCGGCGACGGCAGTGTTGATGCCGACGACACGGCCGCGACCATCGGCGAGCGCGCCGCCCGAGTTGCCGGGGTTGAGTGCGGCGTCCGTCTGGATCACGTTGTCGACCACACGCTGGGTCGCACCCGAGCGGGTCGGCAGCGAGCGGCCGAGCGCCGATACGACGCCCGCGGTGACCGAGCCGCCGAACCCGTGCGGATTCCCGATCGCGACGACGAGCTGACCGACGCGCAGACGCTCCGCGTCGCCGAGGGTCGACGGGATCAGATCCCGCGAGTCGGCGCGCAGCACAGCGAGATCGGACAGCGCGTCCGCGCCGACGGCCTCGAAGTCGACCTCGCGCCCGTCGACGAACGACGCTCGTCCGGTCCCGTCCGTGCGCGCGACGACGTGCGCCGACGTGAGCATGAACCCGTCGGGCGTGATCACGACGGAGCTGCCGCCGCCGTCCAGGAGCCGCCCGCCGCGCACGCGGCGGGCCACGCGCAGGCTGCCGACCGACGGCGTGAGCCGCTCGGCGACGTCGATCACGGCGCGGGAGTACGCGTCGAGCGCCTCGGCATCGTCCGTAGCGCCGTTCGTGGCCGAGCCAGGCTGCTCGGGGCCGAGGATGGCGTCGATATCGATCAGCGACATGTCAGGCCAAGCTAGCACCGGCCAAATAGGCTAGGTCGTCCCGTCTCCGGCGCCCGCCCATCTGCGAGAGTCTCGCGGATGGCCGAGGTCGAGACGAGCCGTGACGGCGCTGTTCTGACGATCACGCTCAACCGCCCGGACGTCCTCAACGCCTTCAACGCCGCCATGCACAGGGGCCTTGCCGCAGCGCTCAAAGATGCGCGCGATCCTGCTGTCCGTGCGGTCGTGGTCACCGGTGCCGGTCGCGGTTTCTGCGTCGGCCAGGATCTGACGGAGTTCCGCGAGGCGCCCGGCGACATCGGTGAACGGCTGCGGGCGACGTATCACCCGAACGTGCTCGCGGTGCGCGCGCTCGAGAAGCCGGTGATCGCCGCAGTCAACGGCGCTGCGGCCGGAGCCGGGCTCTCGTTCGCGTGCGCGTGCGACATTCGGATCGCCGCCGACGCGGCCACGTTCGTGCCCGCATTCATCAACATCGGCCTCGTTCCGGACTCGGGCGGCTCGTTCTTCATCGCCCGGCTCCTGGGGCCGGCGCGCGCATTCGAGTGGATGAGCTCCGGACGACGTCTCACCGCTGCCGAAGCCCATGCGTGGGGGCTCGTCTCCGAGGTGGTGGAGACCGAGGCGCTGCCCACTCGTGTGGCCGAGCTGGCCGCCGAGCTCGCTGCGCTGCCGACGCGCGGCATCGGGATGACGAAGCGTCTCTTCGACCACGCGTGGACGGCCCGCCTCGAGGACCAGCTCGAGCGCGAGGCGCAACTGCAGTCCGCCGCGACGCAGACCGAAGACTTCCGCGAGGGCGTGAATGCGTTCCTCGAGAAGCGGCCGCCGAAGTTTCGGGGCGCTTGACGTCCTACGAGGGCTTGCTGCAGATGCTCGTACCGAGCTGAGCCGCGATCCGGTCGGCGGCTTGCTCGTCGCGCTGGGACGGGCCGACGAGAGCGCCGACCCCGCTCAGGTCGTTTGCGCGGGCGCGGTCACGGATCTTGACGGCGTCCACGCGCAGGCGGCGGAGCGCGGCGAGCCAGCGGTCCGCAACCACCTGCTCGTCCTTTGGCGGCTTGAGCCGCCGTAGCGCGACGATCGTCCTGTCGAGGAGCGGCAGCGTGCGATCGGCAAGGTCGACGACCTGCTTGACCGTCACGTTCGTCAGATTCGGAAGCGACGGCTGTTGCCGGTTGAAGCGAGCGCAGATCGCGTCGGCGCGCTTCGCGTACTCCTCCTTCGACAGGCGCTTCTCGCCGCCGGACCCGCACGCGGCGAGCACGAGGGAGGCCGCCACCAGGGACGCGTATCGCACGGCGATACGGTACCGGCGTGGCCGAGCGCGTACGCGTCACGTTCGACACCGACCTGCGCCGCCGCCGTCTCGCTGTGCTCTTTCGGATCGCGATCGCGATTCCGCCCGCGCTCGTGCTCGTCGTGTGGGGGTTGCTCGCGACGCCCGCGTTGATGGTCTCGTGGGTCGCGACGGTCTTGCGTGGCCGGGCGCCTGACGCGTCACATCGCTTCCTCTGCGGCTATCTCCGGTATTCCCTGCAGTTCAACGCCTGGTGGAACCTCGTTTCGGGCAGCTACCCGAGGGTGCGCGGGCGCGGTGCGCACCCGGTGCAGCTCGACGCGCCGCGCGAGCCTCAGCCGCGGTTCGGGACGCTGCTGAGATTGCTCCTCGCGCTGCCGGGGCTCGTGCTCGGCAGCGTGCTCGGCGTCGTTCTCGGTCTGACGTCTGTCGCCGCATGGTTCGTTGCGCTCCTTCGGGGCCGGACGACGGAAGGTCTACGTGAGCTTGGCTCGTTCTGCCTTCGCTACCAGACGGAGGTGTTCGCCTACGTCTTCGTCCTGACGCCGCAGCCGCCGAGGCTCACGCCCCCGGCTCGAGCGCAGCCAGAATTTCTCCCTCGTCCGGGAAACGATTCGCCTTCCACTTGGAGAAGATGAGCCGTCCGTCGACCTCGACGTCGAACTGTCCACTGTCGCCTTCGACCAGCTCGGTCGTGGCGCCAGTCTCCCGCTCGATCGCGGCCGCGAGACTCGCGGCCCGGGGCTCGTAGCTTCAGCGGACGCAGTAGCTGATGCGAACCGTCATGCCTGCAGGCTAGCCGCCCGTCAATCCTTTGCGCAGGTGTTGGCCCCGAGTTGGGACGCCAGGTCGTTCCCGCGCTTGTTCTTCGCGCTCGCCTCGTTCGCGATCCGGCTGACCTCCGCGGCGTCGCCTTTGTCGGCCGCCGTCTTCAGGGCCACGGCCTCGTCGACCTGGTCGCTCTGGATCTGACGCCACTCGTCAAAGGTGCTCTGGAGGTCTGCCGGCGGCTTGAGGTCGTCGAGCTTCGACGTACCTTCGCGCAGGAGCGGCAAGACCTTGTCGATGTATCCCGGGACGTCGGTGACGCTCTTCGGCGGCCCGACGGCGTTGATCTTCGCCTGGTACTTGTCGCAGATCGCGTTCGCCTTCGCGTC
>VAXU01000156.1 GCA_005885125.1 Actinomycetota bacterium | reverse complement strand
CCGGCGGGCAAAACGGTTTGCGCTGTTGATCGGACTGACGGCGGCTGTCGCAGTGCCGGTCGCGCTCGCGAACACGATCGACCACGTCGTCGTCGGCGTGCCGGGGCGCAACGACACGCGTGGGTTCTCTCCCAAGCTCTTCGTCGAAGTGATGGTCGAGGACGAGTACCAGAAGATCGACTTCGACGGCGATCACGGCAACTGGCTGGGACCTCCGTATCACTCGACCACGAACCAGAACCTGGGTGGGCGGGCCAGGGCCTCCTGGACGGTGTACTTCGACAAGGGCATCTCGGTGCAACAGGCCATGGCGAAGCACTTCACGCAGGGGTGGGAGCGGTTCCAGGAGGCGTCGATCGACGTGCCGCACGTCGTCGGCGACACCCGGATCGCTGCGATCAAGGGCCAGTGGAGGTTGACGAAGGGCCCGGGAGATCACAACACGCAGTTCGAAGGCGTCCTCAGCTTCCCGCTCTGCAAGCGCGTCGTCGCGTCGGCTGAGTTCAACTACCTCGAGCCCGATTCGGACATCGACAACCTGGGCGGGCAGTATCGCGTCGTCCTGTCGGTCGGCGACAAGGACGCATTCAGCTGGAACAGGGACACCGCGATCCTTGCGCCGCTGCACGTCGCTCTCAAGGGTTATCTCCCGGCCGCGAGGATCACCGCCGGTCCACCGAATGTCATCACGCCGAACCAGATTCCGCACACGATCGTCGGCTTCGTCCTCGACTGCTCAGGTGCTCCGATGCCGTCGGTGCCGGTTCACAGCGGCAAGGTCAGAGGTCGCACGAACGCCAGGGGCTTCTACGTCCTGCATATGCCAAAGGCGGGGGACTACCGAGTCACCGCGAGCGCGGGCGGCGGCACGGTGACGAGCCGGCGCGTGCACGTGAACTGAGCGACACGGTGGCGGGGCACGCGCTTCGTCACGGCTTCCGCTTTCCTCGGATCGAAGCGATCCCCTCGATCTCGACGAGCTGCTCGGGGTAGCCCAGGAACGCGACGC
The DNA here is from genome assembly GCA_005885125.1 of Actinomycetota bacterium. Taxonomy (GTDB): domain Bacteria; phylum Actinomycetota; class Thermoleophilia; order Gaiellales; family Gaiellaceae; genus 3-1-20CM-4-69-9. Next base: position 5,898 of record VAXU01000156.1, on the reverse strand, counting down.
CGAGGAGCGTGCTCGGGGGACGGCTCGGCGCCAGCGCCTCCTCGACGACGCGCCACACCCGGACGAGGTCGGCCCGCTCGGCCGCGACGACGTACACGGTCGTCTTCACGAGGTCGCCCGCCTCTGCGCCGGCCGCCTCGAGTGCCGTGATCAGGTTCGCGACCGCCGCACGCGCCTGCGCTTCGTGGTCCCCCGGGGCGACGACGTGCCCCTCGGTGTCGAGGGGACAGGCACCTGCCGTGAAAACGGCTCCCCCGGTCGGGGCGACCGCTGCGTACTCGTAGGGAACGCCTACGTACAGACCCGGCGGTGAGACGAACGTGGGGCCGGATCCGCTCATCGGCCGATTCTCGCGGAAGGCGCATGACCGGCGGGATTCCACGGCTTCTCGCGCTATCACGAGCCCAGCCACAGCCGCCGTCCGTAACGAGGGGCTAACGCTTCCGGACAGCTTTGCCGAGGGCAGCGTCGAGTGCGGCGCGGAAACGCCTCGGGCTCACCGCTGCCGACTCGTCCTGAGGGGACGTCGGCTTCATGAGCTTGAGGAATCGCGCTCTGAGGCGGTCGTCGAAGCTGAAGTAGTCGACCTGATGCGCGTACTCGTGCTGCACGACGCCCCAGGCGAAGCGGCCCGCGTCGAGGAGATCAGCGTCCAGCCAGATCTCACCCTGGATCGCGAACGCATCGGCGCCCCGCACGATGTGGAATGTGATCACCGCCGGCACGAGGTTCCAGTCGAACGAGCTCGCCTCGAGTGCGGCGACGACCGCGTGTCGTTCCGCGGGCGTCCCGCCGTCGAGGACGTAGTGCCCGCCGCCGCCGCGAGCCGTCGGGACGGCGACGAGTGCAACGGCTGCAAGCGCGGTTGCGACGGCGATGCGGATCATTTCGTGCGCGTACCGAACTCCGCTGCGGCAATGTCGACGTCCCGCCCGCCGTATGCACCCGGCGCGGCGAGGGCTCGAACCGTGCCGACGCCAATCTCGCGCCAGGACGGCAAGAGCATGATGCGCCGGTGCGATGGGCTCGCGAGCCATTGCGACACGGCATTCCGAGCCGTGAGTGCCGACGCCGACCAGAGGAGGTTCTCGCCTGCACTCCACACGCGATACGTACTCGGAGAGTAGAAGCCTCGGATCCACGCGCCGAACAGCTTCCCGTCTGACCAACTGTGTGTGAAGAGGCCTGCGGTGGCGAGAACACGCGCATGTTCCGTTCCTGCGCGGACGAGGGCGGCCGAAGCACGCAGCGCCCGCAGCCCGTGCGCTCGACGCGTCCTGTTGATCTCGGCCACGATCGAAGAGCTGAACGACGGTGTCGCCGCGACAGTGGTCTTCTTCGCGCTGGTAGGCGCTGCGGCCTCCGTGGCCTGCGCTGAGGCGGATCCCGACTGCTGGGGAGCTGGACCGACCGGAGGAGGCAAGGTGACCGGGACCGGAATCGGGGGCGGATCGATGTCGGATCTCGAGACGGACGGCGCCAACAGCGCGACCGACGCGAGCGACAGAACGAGAATCAGGAAGCGGCAGTGGCTGCGGGTGCGGCACGGGGAAGGCATTTGCTGTCTCCTTTGGCGCGTCGAAGGCGTTCGCACCAGAGACCTGCACACCGAGCGGAACTTTCACTTTTGTCCGCAGGATCACTCGAACGAGTGATGGGTTGCGAACCGCACGGCTTTGCCCCCTGACAGACTCCGACCCGCGTGCAGACAGCAGTAGAGCAACGTGTCCTCGTCGTCAACGCGGGCTCGACGAGCCTGAAGCTCTCCGTCGTGAGCGAAGACGGGTCGAGCGACCCCGTCGGGTCGATCGCCGATGTCGCGCACGATGTCGACGCCGTCGCCCATCGCGTCGTCCACGGGGGATCGAGGTTCCGCGAGCCGGTCGTCGTCGACGACGCGATCGAGAGAGAGTTGCGTGCGCTCGCCGAGCTTGCGCCGCTCCACAACGGGCCCGCAATCGCGGCGATGGACGATGCCCGCAGGCTGCTTCCTGCGGTGCCGCACGTCGCCGTGTTCGACACTGCCTTCCACGCGACGCTCCCGGCCGAGGCCTGGGCGTACGCGGTGCCTCGTCGCTGGCGCGAGGAGTGGGGAATCCGCCGTTACGGCTTCCACGGCCTCTCGGTGCAGTGGGCGGCCGAGCAGGTCGCCGAGCCGCGGCTAGTGGTCTGTCATCTGGGCGGCGGCTGCTCGGTGACTGCTGTCCGCGACGGTCGCTCGGTCGACACGACGATGGGCTACAGCCCGCTGGACGGCGTGCCGATGGCGACTCGCTCCGGGTCGATCGACCCGGAGATACCGCTTCATCTGCTGCGCGCGCAGCTGCTTCGTCTGGAGGAGCTCGAACACGCGCTCGAGCACGAGTCAGGTCTACTCGGGCTCTCAGGAGTGTCGGGGAGCGTCGAAGAGCTCCAGGGATCGGACGATCCGTTGTCCCGCCTCGCGCTCGCGGTTTTCTCGCATCGCGTCGCCGGCGCGGTCGCGGCGATGGCGGCATCCCTGGGCGGCCTCGACGCGCTGGTCTTCACGGCGGGGATCGGCGAGAACTCAGCTCCCGTTCGCGCCGACGTCTGCGGCCGGCTCGGCTTCCTCGGCGTCGAGCTCGATCCCGATCGCAACGAGTCCGCGCGGCCCGACGCCGAGATCGCAGCGCAAGGTGCGCCTGCGCGCGTCGTGGTCCTGCGAGCCCGCGAGGACGTGGTCGCAGCCCGGGCCGCGCGCGCTCGACTGGCCATTTGAGGTGCTACCCTGCCGCGCGGACAAACGGGCAATGGGGTCGTGATGCGTTTTCTCCAGCTGTTCTGTCTCGCCGTCGTGCTGGCCGCGGGGATCGTTCCCAGCGCGGCGGCGTTCGGCTTCACCGACGAGTCGCTCCTGCCGCCGAACGGGCTGGTCGGACACTCGTACAGCTTCAAGCTCAATGCACGGAACGGCTGCCCGCCCTACATGTTCCTGATCGACTCCGGCAACCTGCCGCCGGGGCTGTCGATGGCGCCGTCGGGCCAGATCAGCGGCACGGCCGCCGCCGCGGGCACCTGGAGCTTCTGGGGCGACGTGACCAACGTCTGCCACGATCATTCGGAGCGCTTGATCTCGATCACGATCGCCGACACCAAGCCCGTGCGGGTTCCGGTTCCCTTGGGCGAGGTCGGCAGGCCGTTCAGTGCCCCGATCACGCCAACCGAGGGCACGGCGCCGTACCGGTGGTCGGTCGCGAGCGGAACGCTTCCCGCCGGGCTCGCCATCGACTCCGTGCAGGGAACGATCACCGGCGTTCCTGCGACGGCCGGGCGGTTCCCACTCGGGTTCGCTGTGTCGAACGACCGCGGTGGACTGACGCCTCAGGCGCTCACTGTCGAGGTGGCGTCTAGGCTCGCGATCGCGACGACCAAGCTCGCCCGCCCGATCGTCGGCCGCGCGTACGCGGCGAAGGTAACGGTGCGGGGCGGTGTCGGCGCCGTGACGTGGCGCGTCGTGCGCGGCGCGCTTCCGCGCGGAATCCGGATCGATCGCCGGAGTGGCGCACTGCTGGGGACCGCGCGTCACGCCGGCACGTTCCGGTTCACCGTCGCTGCCCGGGACACGCTCGGCGCAGCGTCGACGAGGACGTTCATCCTCGTCGTGCACGCGTAACCGACGTCTACTGCGCGCGGCGGCTCAGCTTCTCCAGGTCGAGAACGACCGTCTTACCGCGGCCCAGCGTGACCGTGCCGCGGGTCTCCTCGTCTCGTAGCACGCGGTTCACCGTCGCGCGTGATGTGCCGGCGAGCCCGGCGAGGTCCTCCTGCGTGAGCGGGACCGTGATCGGACCGGAGCCGTTGCCGTAGACGGCCGCCAGATCCCGCAACCGCCGTAGAACCCGCTTCTCGGCGCCGACGTAGAACGCCTCCACGATCAGCACGTCCATGCGCTGCACTGAGGCCGCGAGCACTGCGACCAACATCCGGTTGACGTACGGGTGGTCGCGGCGGAGCTCGTCGAACTCTCGTCGGTACAGCGAATGCGTCTCGGCGGACTCGAGGGCGGCGACGGTCGCCGACCGCGGGGCGTCGGAGACGAGCGCCAGCTCCCCGAAGGCTTCGCCGAGGCCCCGGATGGCGAGTGTGGCGGTCTCCCCGAGAGGCGTCGTGACGCGGACCGCGAAGCGACCCTTGGCGATCAGGTGGAGCGAGTCCGCGGGGTCGCCTTCGTGGAACACGACCTCGCCGCGGCTGAACGTGCGGCGACGCGCCATCGCGAGCACCCGACGGATTTCCTCGGGCGGGAGATCACCGAAGAGTTCCCAGTGCATCAAGTTGAGCGTACTCCTCTTCTGTCGCGGTCTCGCGCTGCCGGCGACTGGCCGAGGGCGCCCGCCGCATAGGCGCCCCCGGCAACCGGCCTTGCAGCGCGGTGCTGAGAACGTTAAGCGGCTGAACGGTCGCCGTCGTTCGTGCTCGCGACACAACGAGTGTCACGACGTTGACACAGCGAGCGTCGCACCCGCGAACGACAAGCGACCGCTCCCGCCCTAGCCTCGGTACGAGCAGTCAAAGGGAAGGAGCAACAATGAGCCCGTTCGTCGAAAGCTCACGGGGTTTCTTCGAGGAACTGCACCGGCGTGCGAGTGCCGGCCTGGAGGTCACATTGCTCTGGAGCCGAGGTGCGGGCAAGCTGGTCGTGTCCGTGGCGGACACGATGACCGGGGAGAGCTTCGAGCTTCCGGTTGCCCGCGAGGAGGCGCTCGAGGCGTTCAACCACCCGTTCGCGTATGCAGCCGGGCGGGGTATTACCTGGGGCGCGACCGGCTGGGGCCTGGAGCGGGCGCGCTAACTCTCGCGCGGCCGGCGGCGGGGGGCTGGACGAGTGCGCGCCTGCCGAGCCGGCGAGGACGAGAAACACGAGTCCGGCGGCGGCTGCGGCAAGGCGGCGCGAGCGGCGCGAGCGGCGGGCAGTTCCGAGGTCCGTGTCGGCCGGAGTCGTTCGCCTCTCATCCCCCGGAAGGGGTATCAGGCGAGCGAGGAGAGCGCTTCGGGAAGGTCGGCCAGGCTTCCGATCACGATCTCGGCGTCTGCCAGCTCTTCCCGGTTGTAGGCACCGGTCGTCAGCGCGACGCAACGTGCGCCGGCGCTGTGCGCCGACCGGATGTCGAGGGGTGTGTCGCCGACCGCGACCGTCCGCGCAGCGGGCCAGCCGCCCGCCCGTCCTCGCGCGAGCGGGAACAGCTCGACCCGATCCTCGCGCTCGCAGCCGAACGCGCCCTGATTGTCCGGGAAGAGGCCGTCGAGATCGAGCCGGCGGAGGCGCGCGCGTGCGACCTTCTCCGGGTTGCCGGTCAGCAGCGCTCGGTGTTCCACCTGCGTGAGCGTGTGCGCCGCATCCTGCGGCGTCTCCCAGTGACTCGTGTCCGCGTCGCGCAGCAGCTGCTCGTAGCGGTTCGAGAAAATCGCGCACCAACGGTCGAGCCCTGAGTCGATCTCGTCGTCCCCGAAGCCGGCGCCCTGGAGCGCCCGCCGTGTGTGCGCGAGTGCCGTGTCGCCGGGGACGTCGGGGCCGTCGGGCGCGGATCCCCACACGGCCTGCAGCGCGTTGCGGTTCGCCTCGACGTAGATCTCGTCGTGGGTGAGGAGAAGCGTTCCGTCGACGTCGAAGAGAACGAGGAGACTCACGCGTGGAGCGCGCCCCGCAGCGAGCTCACGTACTTGCGGAGCGCGTCTGGGCCTTGCTCCGCGACCTGGACTGCGCGCGAGCCGACAACGATCCCGTCCGCGAGCGACGCGGCGGCGTGTGCGTGTTCCGGCGTCGAGATGCCGAAGCCGGCGTACAGCGCGACGCCGTTCCCGAGCGCGCGTACGCGCGCGACGAGGCCGGCGAGCGCAGGGGAGAGGTCGTCGCGCGCGCCGGTGGTGCCCGTGACC
>VAXU01000155.1 GCA_005885125.1 Actinomycetota bacterium | reverse complement strand
CCTCGGGACCTTCGCCGTCGAAGTGCCTGCGATGCCTGGTCTGGAGCGGCGAATCGACGTTCTCTGGGTGACACCGAAAGCAACTGGCCTCGAGCAGGCGCTCACGCTCGCGCCGCCGGAGAACGTCGGCGACGCGCTCGTCGTGCCGCTTCTCAACGGCGTCGACCACTTCGAGTTTCTCCGCCGCCGCTACCGCCGTGTCATCGCGGGCGCGATCCGGGTCGAGTCGGAACGCAGCCCCGCCTGGGTCGTTCGTCAGACGAGCCCGTTCCTCCGCGTCGACCTCGGCCCGGGCGGAGACGAGATCGCGGCTGACATGCGCGCCGCGGGGATGGAATGCACTGTTCGCGCAGACGACGACTCGGTGCTCTGGGAGAAGCTCGCTGTCTTGGCTCCCATCGCGCTCACCACAACAGCTCTTGACGCGCCGATGGGTGGTGTTCGCGCCGAGCCCGCGTGGCTAGACCTACTAGAACGAGCGCGATCAGAGGTGGTGGCCGTTGCGCGGGCCGAAGGAGTCGACGTCGACGAGTCCTCGGTGCGGACGATGCATGGCTCCGTGCCCGACTCGATGCGCAGCTCGATGCAGAAGGACGTCGCGACAGGCCGAGAGCCGGAACTGCATGCAATCAGCGATCCGATCCTGCGCGGCGGCAATCAGCACGGCATCGACGTCTCGGCGACGCGCAAGCTAGCCGAACTGGTCGCCGCCCGTCGTTAACCCAAGAAGCCGCGCTGGGTCGAGCAAACCGAGCAGCGGGTCGTCTCTGCCGAGGATCGCCTCGGCGACTAACCGTCCGCACAGCAGCCCGAGTACGTTGCCGTGCCCGGAATACCCGGCGGACACCCACGTGCCGTCGCGCCCCGGGACTGGGCCGACGAGGGGCAGCAGATCCTGCGTCAGCCCGAAGATGCCGGCCCAACGGTGCTCGACGCGCGGCTTCGTCCCGAGCAGCTCGACGAGGAACGCGTCGAGCGCGCCCTGGATCTCCTCGGTGGTCACTTCCTCATCGGTCATCTCGGCGAGGATCGAGAAGTCACGGAAACCGCCGAGGACGATGCGGTTGTCCGGGAGCTGCTGCCAGTAATCGAAACCGTGCCGTGCGTAGTGGGGACAGTCGAACAGCCGCTCCGCGAGCGGCTCGGTCGCGATCACCTGGCCGCGGGCGGGCCAGACAGCTTCGTCGAGTTCCGCAAGGAGGCCCCGCCCCGACCCGTCTGTGGCGATGACGACATGCTCGGCGTTCAGCTCGTCGAGCGACTCGACCCACGCGTTCGTCCGAATCTCCGCGCCCGCCTCCGCGATCGCTCCTGCGAGTCGCCGCACGAGGCGCGCCGGCTGCACAGCCCCGTCTCCAGCGTGGTAGATCGCGCCGCGGAAGTGCGGGCTCAAAAGTGGCGGCAGCTCGTCTCGCCACTCGCAGACGAAGCCGTCTAGTCGCAGCGTCTCGAACTCGGCGCGGATCTCGGCCCGCTCCTCGTCGTCGGCGGCAAGACGCAGGCTTCCCGTGCGGCGAAATGCATCGCCGCCGAGCTCCTCGAGTCGATCGAGCTCCCCTTCCGTCCGGCGCCAGAGCTCGCGCGCCGAATCTGCACCGTACGTGTCGCGGGCCACGTCGTAGCGCGCCGCGCCGCCGCGCAGCGCGAAGCCTCCGTTTCGCCCGCTTGCGCCTTGCGCGACCCCGCGTTGATCTAGTACACGCACACGTTTGCCGGCTTGCGCCAGGGTCAGCGCGCAGGAGCAGCCGGTGATGCCCGCGCCGACGATCTCGACGTCGACGGTGTCAAGCGCCAGCTCTGCGAAAGGCGGCGCTTCCTCTGCGAGCCAGAACGGGATGTCCACGGGGCGATGCTAGCCGCAGCGTCGAAACACTCCTTCCCCTTCCGCCGCAAGCCCGGCGATCTCCAGCTCGGCCAGAGCCGAGGCCACTTCGCCCGCAGAGAGACCGCTCGCGCGGACGAGCTCGTCGACGCTCGCTGGCAGAAGCTCGAGCAATGGATGCGACGGGGAAGCCGCGGGCTCGGGTGCCTCGAGGCCGAGCGCCTCGAGCACGTCCGCGGCGCTCGTGAGCGGTGTTGCGCCGAGGCGAAGCAGCGCGTTCGTCCCGGCCGCGAGCGCGGACGTGATCTCGCCGGGAACCGCAAACACCTCGCGCCCTTCGTCGAGTGCGAAGTCGGCTGTGATCAGCGCGCCGCTCCGTTCGCGGGCTTCGACGACGATCGTCGCGGCACAGAGTCCGGCAATGAGCCGGTTCCGGGCCGGAAACCGCCACGGCGCCGGCTCGACACCGGGCTCGTACTCCGACACCAGCAACGAACGTTCCACGATCGCCGCCGCGAGCGACCCGTGCGCGGCCGGATAGTCGCGGTCGATCCCGCAGCCCAGGACGGCGACCGTGAGCCCGCCCGAGTCGAGCGCACCGCGGTGCGCCTCGGCGTCGACGCCCCGCGCCAGCCCGCTGACGACGACCACGCCCGCGGCCGCAAGCTCGCGGCCGAGCATCCGCGCGACCTGGGCACCGTAGGGCGAGCACGCACGCGCCCCAACCACGGCGACAGCAGGCCGGGCAAGGAGTTCCGCATCAGCGAGGCCTCGGAGGTAGAGACGGGCAGGCGGATCGTGGATCGCGCGTAGCAACGGCGGGAGATCCCGACGGCAGAGGAATCTCACGACGCAAGCTCGGCCGGCCGCCGGTAGGAGAGGGCTTCGGCGATGTGCTCCGGCGCCACGTCTTGGCTGCCTGCGAGCGCAGCAATCGTCTGCGCAACGCGCGCCACGCGCGCGCGGCCCCGTCCCGACAGCGGCAACCGCTCGACCGCCCGTGTGAGGAGGGCGTCCGCTTCGGCCGTCCGCCGAGGCGGATCGCGGAGTCGTTCCCTCGCGGCGACCACGCGCGCGCGGACCGTCACCGAGCCCTCTCCGGGCTCTCCCTGCAACTCGACGGCGCGAGGCCGTGGGACGGTCACGACGAGGTCGAAGCGATCGAGTAACGCGCGCGAGAGCTTGTCGCGGTACCGCGCGAGGCGTTGAGCGGAGCACGAGCACTGAGCGTTCGGATCGCCGCGCGCGCCGCATGGGCACAGGTTCATGGTTCCGACGAGCTGGAACCGAGCCGGAAATCGCACGTTGCCCGCCGCGCGCGCGACGCTGATCTCGCCGTCCTCGAGTGGTTGCCGGAGCGCCTCCAACGCGGGTCGCATGAACTCTGCGAGCTCGTCGAGCAAGAGCACCCCGTGATGCGCGAGGCTCGCCTCGCCCGGACGGAGTCGCGGGCCGCCGCCGACGATCGCCGCCGTCGACGCGCTGTGGTGCGGCGAGCGAAACGGCGGCTCGACGACCAGTGGATGGTCTGGGTCGACGAGGCCCGCGACCGAGTGGATCCGCGTCACCTCGAGCGCCTCCGCGTCCCAGAGTGGCGGCAGGATTCCCGGCAGGCGACGCGCGAGCATCGTCTTGCCGGTTCCCGGTGGGCCGCCCAGCAGGATGTTGTGGCGCCCGGCGGCCGCCAGCTCGAGCGCCCGTCTCGCGCGCTCTTGCCCGCGCACGTCCGCAAGGTCCGGGTGAGCGCTCGTATCCCGGCGACCGTTGCCGGGAACTAACGGCTCGAGCTCCAGCTCGCCCCGAAGATACGCGGCCGCGTCGGCGAGATGACGCGCGGGGATCGGTTCCACGCCCGCGAGCGCGGCCTCCGTTCCCGAGTCGGGGTGACACAGCAGCTCCGTCAGTCCCTCGCGCCGTGCGCCTTCCGCGACGGCGAGCACGCCGCCGACCGGTCGGATCCGACCGTCGAGTGCCAGCTCGCCGACCGATGCGTGCTCGGCGAGGCGATCGTGTGGAACCTGGCCCGAGGCGGCCAGCATCGCGAGCGCAATCGGCAGATCGAACCCGGATCCTTCCTTCCGAAGCTCGGCCGGAGCGAGGTTCACGATCACGCGGCCGCGCGGCAATTGCAGTTCCGCCGGTGCATGCGTGACTGCGCGTGCGAGCACGCAACCACGGTACGGCGCAAAAGCGCACGCGTCTGTGACGAATTAGAACCGGCTTACGAGCACGTCTTCGAAAAACTCACCGGCGCGCCGTCCCGTACGCCGGTTGACGTGGCGTCGCAACCGCCCCTCCAGACGGAGACCCGCGCGTTCCAGGATCTCCGGATAGAGGTCGCGCCGATCGTTGACCACGATGATCACCGGCGCGCCGCGGCGCAACGCCGTGGATGCGTTCTGCAGCGTCTCGACGATCCCGTCCGAGTAGGCGGTGAGCGCGGCGCGGCTCGTTCCGGCCGCCGCCGCTCCGAGCTCGACGTCGCGCCGATCGTCGAGACCGAGCAGCTCGTACGCGTACCGGTGCTGCTCGTGGTAGTCGATCAGTCCCGGATACGGCGGCGAGGTGAGAATCCCGTCGAAGCGTCGTGTGTAGTCCTCAACCCGCGCGTCGCCGTGGACGACGGACGCCGTGCGAGCGCGAGCGCGAACCCGGGCAAACGCCTTCAGACGGTCGAGCGTGTCGAGCGTGTAACGGCGGAGGAACTGCGAGGCGGTCTCGACCGGCCGGCACGTGCGTTTGTGCTTGTGGCACCAGTACGGCTCCAGCTGCGGGGAGCGCGGAAAGTCGAGGTCGAAGTGGGTCGTTCGCCGTGCGGATCGCGCAGCGCGGGCGAGGACGACGCGGAGCACGTCCTCGTGCTCGTATTCTTCGACGAGCTCCCGAAAGGCGAGCAACTCGCGTGCCGCCCGCGGTGCGAACCAGCGTCGCACGTAGGCGGGCTTCGTGACACCGCGTGGCAAGGTCAGGCTGGGAATCCGCGCGTAGACCTCGCGCAACTCGTGCTCGAGGACGAATTCGTTGTACGCGTGGGTCTTGACGTTCATCAGGAGGCAGTTGAACGCGGCGATGTCGACGCCGGTCGCATCGAGCCCGCTCTCGAGTGCCTGCACGAGCGTCGTTCCCGAGCCCGCGAACGGATCGAGGACGTGGTGCCCGCGCCGGAAGTACCGCACGAGCAGGATCTCGACGAGCTGCGGAATGAACTTGCCTAGATACGGGTGCAGGCGGTGCACGTGCTTCGTCCGCTCCCGTTCCGGCAAGTCGCGCTCCGACCAGGAGAGCTCAAGGTCGATGTCCTCGTAGAGTGCTTCCTGCGTCGGAGCCATGAAGAGTCGAGTTCTACGCGGTCGCGCTCCCTCCTATCCACGCCAGACGAATGAGCGCGCCGTCGCAGCCTTCGCGCTCGAGCTCTCCTGCGACGTCGAAGCCGAGCGAGCGCAGCTGCTCGCCGACGTCTTCCGCCGGCAGGCTTCGGCGCCGACTCCCGTAGGAGCACACGATCAGCCGGTCGACGTAGGAGAGCAGCCGTTCCACAAGCTCGGGGCGACGTTCTTCGGGGACGTAGACGAGCTCGGTCCGAGCGAACTCGAACGAGCGCGGAGGCTCCCACGTGAGCGCGTCGCCGAGGAAGATGCGATCCGCCCACCGAGGGAGCCGATTCCGCGCGAGCTCGACGAGCTCCGGTGCGAAGTCGAGCCCGTACGGCTCGAGCCGATGTCGCGACCACCGCACGATGCTCTCCAGCAGGTATCCGTTCGCGCAGCCGATGTCGAGAAAGGACCCGTCGCAGTCGATCGCCTCGACGATGGGGCGTCGCGCACTCTCCCACCGCGCTTCGTCTCCGCGGAACCCGGACTGGGCGCGCGGATCGTCCGATGCCAGGTACGCCTCCTCGTAGACGCCCGGCGGCAACGGATCAGAAGGCATCGGCTACCCGTTCCAACCGGCCCGCGCGTACGGCGACGACCTCGAACGACACATCGAGGTCGGCGAGCTCGGGCCGCGCCGCGAGCCACGTCTCGGCTGCTCGCCGCAGGCGGCGCTGCTTCTCCGGCCCGACCATCTCGAGCGGATCACCGTACCGCGGGCCCGTCTTCTCCTTCACCTCGCAAAAGATAAGCCGCCGTCCGCGCCGCGCGACGACGTCGAGCTCGTTTCCGCCCGCCCACACGTTCGTGTCGAGGATCCGGTAACCGCGCACGCGGTACCACCACGCCGCGCGCCGCTCGGCGTCGTTTCGCGGCCGGCCCACCCTGCGACGGTAGCGTCCACCACGTAACGGGAGAACAGCGCGCCTGCAACTGCGAACGCGACGAGGAAGAGTCGCTTCATCGGCTTGTGAGGAACTCTAGCGCCGATGTCGACACGATCCCGTTACGTGGTGGACGCTACCGTCGCAGGGTGGGCCGGCCGCGAAACGACGCCGAGCGGCGCGCGGCGTGGTGGTACCGCGTGCGCGGTTACCGGATCCTCGACACGAACGGCTTCCTGGCCTGGTACGAGCTCGCGGCGGCAACGAGCGTCAGGACGAAGACGGCGAGTCTCGACCCGTTTCCGATTCCTCGCGTGACGCGCGTCACCGTCGGCACACGCAGAGTGCGTGACCCGGAGTCGTACCTCCAGCTCTTCGGCCGAGGCTACGAGGTGTTCCCGGCGATCCTTCCGGGCTGGCAGCCGATTCGGTTCACGGCCGACACGGCTAGCCCCTGGACCGACGCCGCGACGGACGTGCGGATTGCCAGTCGGGGAAGCCTTCTTTGGATCGACGGAACGATTCTCAAGATCCCACTCCAGCTGGCTCAGCGGATTCGTCGCGGAGCCTCGCTGCGCGGATAACCGCCGCCTCTTCCTCGCTGAGGTAGCACAGCGCCTGAAACGATCGCCGGTGCAGGCGCGACGGGCCCCGCTCGCGCACGATCGCGGAATGGCCCGGCGTGATGTAGCCGACGTGCGACGAAAATCCGTAGTGCGGGAACAACGCGTCCATCCGGCGCATCAGCCGATCCCGCGTCACCTTCGCGACGATCGACGCGGCGGCGATCGCGGCGCTCTTCTCGTCTCCGTCGACGACGGCTCGATGCTCGGGTGCAGTCGGCCCGAGGCGGAAGCCGTCGACGAGACATGCCTCGGCGGGCGGCGTCAGCGCATGGAGGATCGAGCGCATCGCCGCGAGGTTCGACTTGTGCAGCCCGTTCCGGTCGATCTCGCCCTGCGGGATCAGGCGCACCTCGATCCGCTCCGCACAGCCGAAGACCGCGCGGAAGAGCTCTTCTCGCTGCTCGGGACTGCACTGCTTCGAGTCGTTCAGCAGCCCGAGCGGCCGCACCTTGTGGTCGCGCAGGCAGCCATAGTCGAGGAGCACGCCGGCGACGACGAGCGGCCCAGCGAGTGAGCCACGCCCTGCTTCGTCCGTCCCGGCGACGAAGCGCGCACCCAGCCTGCGGTCGAACTTGAGGAGCTTCTGGCCGGTCCGGCGCACGAGCGCCGAGGATAGCGGCCCGCTCGGACTAGCTCTCGATCGGCTCTTCGACGGCCTCGGGCTCGGCCGTCTCGGCCTGCGCCTCGGGCTCCGGGGCCTCTACCGGCTCCTCGGCCTCGACCGGCGCCTGGGCGGCAGCGCGGGCCCCGTCCTGCCGCAGCTCGCGGACGCGGGCCTTCCGGCCGACCTTGCCGCGCAGGTAGTAGAGCTTGGCGCGATTCACGTCGCCGATCGCGGTCACCTCGATCTTGTCGATCTTCGGCGAGTGCAGCGGGAACGTTCGCTCGACGCCGACCCCGAAGGACTGCTTGCGGACGGTGAACGTCTCCCGTGCTCCGGCTCCCTGCCGTTTGAGCACGATCCCCTCGAAGACCTGAATCCGCTGCCGCTGGCCCTCGATCACCTTGAAGTGGACGCGCACGGTGTCCCCCGCCTTGAACCTGGGGATCCCGTCGCGCAACTGGGCGCGCTCGAGGCTGTCGATCACGTTGCCCATAGGAAGGAGGCCCCGAAGGGCCACGGGATGCTAGCGGATGTGGATCTTCTTGGAGCCGCGTTTGATCTCCACGGCTCTCCCGATCAGGTTCTTCCGCGGGACGAAGCCCCAGATCCGGGAGTCGCACGAGCTGGCGCGGTTGTCGCCGAGGACGAGGTAGTCGCCGGCCGGGATCCGGCCTCCGGGCATCGACCGGTCGTCGCGGCGGCCGGCGGCGACGTAGGGCTCCGCGAGCCTTAGCCCGTCGATGTAGACATAGCCGCCACGCTCCGACCAGGACTCGCCCGGAAGGCCTATCACGCGCTTGACGTACGTGCCGCCGGCGCCGCACTTGACGAGCGCCTCGTGCGGTGTCCGGAACGCGACGATGTCTCCACGCCTCGGGTCGCTGGAGCCGTAGGGCCGAATGGCGACGAAGTCCATCTCCGACGCCAGACAGCCGGCCCCGGGGCGGGCGCAGTGCAGCGTCGGCTCCATCGAGGAGGTCGGGACCTTGAAGAGCTCGGTGTCCCGATCCGACGAGCATCCGCTCAGGACGATGACCAGTGCAACGACGCCGAGCGCCCGGTGCATCAGTGGAACGAGATGCGACTCGGCGGCCAGTACGTGGCGAAGACCTTGCCGATCAGGTTCTTGCGCGGAACGAGCCCCCAGACGCGCGAATCGCACGACGAGCTCCGGTTGTCGCCCATCATCAGGTACATGCTCGGCGGGATGCGGGTCATGGTGGCCCGCGGCGGGATGTCTGCGAGCGTCAGCGTTTGCGAGTCGCGGCGGTCGGCGTGGATGTACGGCTCGTTGAGCTTGCGCCCGTCGATGTACACGAAGCCGGCGCGCTCCTCCCACCGGTCGCCGGGAAGCCCGATCAGGCGCTTCACGAACGTCCCGCCGGCACCGCACTTCTCCTTCGCGAGCGACGGTGTGTGGAAGACGACGATCTCGCCTCGCTTCGGGTTCCGGAAGTGGTAGATGAACCGGTTCGCGAGCACGCGGTCGGAGGTGCTCGACTCGCAGCCGGTTCCCGGTCGCGCACAGTGCAACGTCGGTTCCATCGACGACGACGGGATCCGGTACGGGTTCACGACCCACGCCTTGATCGCGAGCACGATCGCAACCGCGCCGGCGATCGTCACCACCCAGTCGATCGCCACGCGCCAGCCGTGCGAGAGGTTCGGGAAGAGCCGGTCGATCGGGTTGCGCGACGGGCGCTTGGGCACTCGCAGCATCGCGCCGTTGCGCTCGACGTCGTAGCGCGCTCGCTCCTCCGAGTCGGAGAGCACGTCGTACGCGTCGCGCAGCTCGCGCCAGAAGCCGTCCTCCCACCCCCGCTCGAGCGCAATTCGGCGGTATGCGGCCTCGATCTCTTGCGGCGTCGCCTCCGGGCGGACGCCGAGCGTGGCGTAGTAGTCGGTCACAGCAGGCTTCTCCGCCTACTCTGTTCGCGGCGCCATTCGTCGATCTTTCCGTGATCGCCGGAAAGGAGAACCTCGGGGACCGGCCAGCCGCGAAAGTCCGCCGGGCGGGTGTAGTGCGGATACTCGAAGCCGCCCTCGAGCTCGGCGGAGAAGGTCTCCCACGCGCCCGACTCCTCGCGGATCGCACCGGGGAGCCTGCGCGCGATCGCGTCGACGAGGACCATCGCCGGCAGATCGCCGTTGGAGAGCACATAAGGCCCGATCGAGATCGCGTCGGATGCGAGGTGTTGCACGACGCGCTCGTCGAATCCCTCGAAGCGGGCCGAGAGGAGGGTGAGCCGTTCCTCTTGCGCGAGCTCCTCCACGACGTCCTGGGTCAGCTGCCGGCCCTGCGGGGTCAGCGCGACGATCCGGTGGTCGGGCACGGCACCGTAGGCTGCGTCGAGAGCGGCGGCGACGACGTCGACCCTGAGCAGCATCCCCGCGCCGCCGCCGTAGGGCTCGTCGTCCACCTGCCCGGCGCGGAGCGGCGTCGTGTCCCGGTAGGAGAACAGCCGGAGGTCGAGCTCGGTGCCGAGCACCGAGGCGACGGGGCGCTGTTCGGTGAGCCACGCGAAGGCGTGGGGAACGAGGGTGAATACGTCGAGCTGCACGGGCGACGCGACCCAGGTTACCCAGCGTCGGAATAGCCGGGAGCGACGAGGATTCTCCGTCGATCGAGGTCGACCGCCAGGACGCAGTCCTCGACCATCGGCAGCGAGAGTCCGGAGTCGAGCTCGAGGACGTCGTTCGCCACGCCCGGCGCGACGTCCGTCACGCGGCCGAGTGGACGGCCACCCTCCTCCTCGACGTCGAGGCCGACGAGCTGAAAGACGTAGTACTCGCCGGCCGCCGCGGGAGGGAGCGACTCGCGCGGCACCTCGAGCGTTGCTCCGCGTTCGACCGGGCGGTCGAGCCGGATGACGGGTCGGCCGCGCGCCCTTTTCGATTCGACGACGCGCGCCGGCTCCCCGCCGACGAGCAGCTCCGCGCCGACGGCGAATCGCGCGGCATCGACACTCGGGTGCTCGACGACGAACGCACCCGCAAGGCCGTGCGACTTGCCGACACGGCCGACCGTCACACGGTCGCTCACGGCGAGCTAGTCGACGATCTCGAGTCGCACGCGGCGCTGCTCGCGTGCTGCACTCGCGCGCACGATGGCACGCAGGGCACGCGCGATCCGTCCCTGGCGGCCGATCACCTTGCCGCGGTCGGCGTCGGCGACGTACAGGCGGAGGACGAGCTCGTCGTTCTCGTCCACCTGGTCGACGCGCACGGCATCCGGCTCGTCGACGAGCTGCCGCGCAACGTACTCGAGCAACTCGGCAATCACTAAGAGATGTTTCTCGCTTTCAAGAGTTTCTGCACGGCGTCGGAGGGGAGCGCGCCCTTGCCGAGCCAGTCCTTTACCTTCTGCTCGTCGAGCTCGATCGTCGACGGATCGGTCTGCGGGTTGTAGCGCCCGACGATCTCGATGAACTTGCCGTCGCGCGGCGAGCGCGAGTCGGCCACCACGACGCGATAAATCGGGTTCTTCTTCGACCCGACACGCGTCAAACGCATCTTCACTGCCATCCATTACCTCCGAGTCTTGGTTCGCTTTTTCTTCTTATTGGACTTGGTCGCCTTGCGCCGCGGCGCTGCGTCCACCGGCGCGGCACCGGTCAGCGCACCGAGATCCGGCATCTTCCCGCGGCTCATTCCCTTCATGAGCTTCTCCATCTGCTTGCGCGCGTCGAGCAGCCGGTTGACCTCCTCGACGCTCGTGCCGGATCCCCGCGCAATCCGCTGACGACGCGAACCGTCGAGCACCGTCGGCCGCGCGCGCTCCGTCGGCGTCATCGACAGGATGATCGCCTCGACGCGACCGAGGTGCTTCTCGTCTACGTCGTCGAGCCCGTCGAGCTGCTGGCCGAGGCCCGGAATCAGTTTCAGGACGCCCTGCAGCGGCCCCATCCGGCGCAGCATCTTGTAGCTCTTCAGGAAGTCGTCGAAGGAGAACTGGCCCTTCAGCATCCGCGCCTCGAGCTCCTTCTGCTCGTCCT
>VAXU01000040.1 GCA_005885125.1 Actinomycetota bacterium | reverse complement strand
GGGCTCGATCAGGAACCAGAAGACGGGATCGGCCACCAGACCGCGTGACCGCCCACGTACCAGACGGGTCCCTGCGTCGCGACCGGATATGTGTCGGAGAGCGCACGCAGGATTTCCACTTCGCCGGTGATCCCTTCTTCGTCGCACCGCTCGAGGCAGCGCCCGGCCATCTCCGGGGAGACGCCGTAGCCGAACGTGCGCGCGCAACGGAACCGCAACGCGTTCGGGCCGCCGTAGCGCGCCGGGTTCACCGGCGCGAGCAGCAGCGCAGCGCGCTCGACGTAGTCCGTGGACGTGAAGCGCACCTCGGCATAGAGGTCGCTCCAGTCGGCCGGGAGCCCGGCGACGGCTTCCTCCCATTGCGCGCGGAGCGGCCGGTGCCTTCGCTGCATCTCCGCAGCCGGCCCGGCCGTGTCGGTTCCCGCGACCTCGAGCCGGCAGTCGATGCGCTCGGCGTCGAGCCGGCGCAGGAGGCGGCGGATCGCGTCCGGGGGGAGGCCGGCGCCGCGCCGCGCGACGGTGAGGCGGATCGTCTTGCCGCGTCGCCCGGGATTCGCAGGTCCGAGCAGTGCCGCCGCGCGTTCGTAACGACCCTCGTCCGCAACCGTGAGCTGCAGCCGCGCCTCGGCCCAATCGTCCGGCAGCGCGCGCTCGATCCGGTTGAAATCGTCGACGAGTCCCAAGGGCCGGAGCATAAACTCAGCCTCGTGGCGAAGGTGGAGCAGAAAGGGGCGCTCTCGACGGAAGAGCTGCGCGACTTCCTCCGGGAGATGCTGCTGATCCGGCGGTTCGAGGAAAAGGTGGAGGAACGCTTCCGGGCGGGCGAGCTACCAGGCTTCCTCCACGTCGCGATCGGCCAGGAGGCGGTCGCCGTCGGCGTCTGCCGGGCCCTGGAGGACGGAGACGTGATCGCGTCGACCCACCGCGCGCACGGACACACACTGGCCAAGGGGACGATGCCGAACGAGCTGATGGCCGAGCTGTACGGGAAGCTCGAGGGCTGCTCCCACGGCTACGGCGGCTCGATGCACCTGTACGACGTCGAGCGCGGGAACATGGGCGCGAACGCCGTCGTCGGCGGCGGGCTCCCGCAGATCACCGGGATGGCCCTCGCGTTCCAGCTTCGCGGCGAGCCCCGCGTCGCCGTCGCGTTCTTCGGCGACGGCGCGACGAACATCGGCACGTTCCACGAGGCGCTCAACCTCGCACAGCTCTGGAAGGTTCCCGCGGTCTTCGTGCTCGAGGACAACAAGTGGGCCGAGTCGACGCCGGAGAGTCAGCACTCGCCGATCCGGGATCTGTCGAAGCGAGCGGAAGCGTTCGGCATGACGGCGATCAAGGTCGACGGACAGGACGTCGAGGAGGTCTACAAAGCAGCGAAGAAAGCGCTCGACCACGCGCGCTCCGGCAAAGGCCCGGTTTTCCTGCACGCCGGCACGTACCGGCTCGTCGGCCACTACATCGGCGACCCGCAAGTGTACCGGTCGAAGGAGGAGCAGCAGGACGTCCGGCAGCACCACGACCCATTGACGTTTCTGCGGCAGAAGCTCGAGATCACGGACGAAGAGTTCGAGGAGATGGACGCGGACGTCCAGGAAGTCGTCGACGCGTCCGTCGAGTTCGCGAAGAACGGGACGGATCCCAGGCCGGAAGACGCTTTGAAGAACGTCTATGCCTGAGCTGAGCTACCGCGAGGCGGTCCGCGACGCGCTCTCGCGCGCGATGCGGAAGGACGAGGACGTCTTCATCATGGGCGAGGACATCGCGGAGATGGGCGGCTCGATGGGCGTGACGCAGGGCATGCTCGCCGAGTTCGGCCCGCAGCGGGTGCGTAACACGCCGATCTCCGAGATGGCACTCGCCGGCGCGGCGATCGGCGCTGCGGTCCAGGGCATGCGACCCGTGGCGGAGATCATGTACGAGGACTTCCTCACGCTCGCCACCGAGCAGATCGTCAACCAGGCGGCGAAGCACAGGTACATGTCCGGCGGCCAGGTGACCGTGCCGGTCACGTTCCGGACGCAGGGCGGGAGTGGCTGGTCGCCTGGCGCGCAGCACGCGCAGCAGCTCGAGGCCTGGTTCGTGCACATCCCGGGACTGAAGGTCGTCTTCCCGTCGACGCCGACCGACGTCCGGGGTCTCCTCTGGTCGTCGATCTACGACGACAACCCGGTCGTCTTCTTCGAGCACCGCACGCTGTACGGGATCAAGGAAGAGGTGCCGGAAGAGCTCGAGCCGATCCCGCTCGGCAAAGCGCGCGTGCACCGGGAGGGGGACGACGTGACGGTGATCGCTACCGGCCGTCTCGTGCACGAGGCGCTGGCGGCGGCGACGGATGCGGAGAACGACGGCGTCTCCGTCGAGGTCGTCGACCCGCGCACGCTGCAGCCGCTCGACGAGGAGGCGCTGATCGCGTCGGTGAAGAAGACGAACCGCTGCGTGGTCGCGCACGAGGCGGTCACGCGGATGGGCTTCGGCGCCGAGGTCGCGGCGATCGTTCAGCACGGCGCCTTCGACTGGCTCGACGCTCCGATCGAGCGCGTGGGGGCGAAGTTCACGCCGCTCCCGTTCGCGCCCGTCATGGAGGAGTGGTGCGTCCCGCACGCCAAGGACGTCCTCGAGGCGATCAACAAGACGCTCGCCCGCAACACGTGACGCTCCCGGCCGCATCCTCCGGGCTGCTGCCGCGCGATAACGCGGCGCCATGCGGCGTCCTCAGTCGTGCGCGTATCGAGGGATACGCGCACTCCCTGCGTCCTTGCCTGGCTTGGTTCTCGCGCGCCATCAGCGCGGCAATGCGACCGGAAGCGTCACATGGCAACTGAGATCAAGCTCCCGCGCCTCGGGCAGGGCATGGAGTCCGGGACGATCGTCAAGTGGCTCAAGTCCGAAGGGGACAAGGTCGAGAAGGGCGAGCCGCTGTACGAGCTCGACACCGACAAGGTCACCCAGGAGGTCGAGGCGGACGCATCGGGCGTGTTGCTGAAGATCTCTGTCCAGGACGGCGAGGTCGAGGTCGGCAGGACGATCGCCGTGATCGGCGAGGCGGGCGAGAAGGTGGAGGAGCCCGCGGAAGCGAAGGTCGCTGACGACAAGCAAGAGGAGGCCGCGAAGCGGCCCGTCCGCGTTGGCGGACCAGTGGAGGGGGTTCGGGAGAACCGGGAGGCTCCCCCGACGCCGATCGAGCGCACCGACGGCCGTGTGAAGGCCTCGCCGCTCGCACGGCGCATCGCGCGCGAACGCGGAATCGACCTGGGCACGGTCGCCGGAACGGGCCCGGAGGGACGTGTGGTCGCAGAAGACGTCGAGCGTGCCGCCGCGTCCGGCCCACCTGTCGCTGCGACCGTCACCGCACTCCCGACTGGCCCGGGGACGCGACCTCAGGACGTGGAGGTCCAGCAGTTGTCCTCGATGCGTAAGACGATCGCGCGCCGGCTGACGGAGGCGTGGCAGGCGCCGGTCTTCCAGCTCGGCGTCACCGTCGACATGGAGCGCGCGCAGGCCGTGCGCGCAAAGCTCGTCGAGTTGCACGCCGACGGTGCGAAGCCGACGCTTTCCGACCTGCTGACGAAGGTGTGCGCGGCAGCGCTGATGCGGCACCGCGCGGTGAACGCGCTCTACAAGGGCGACGAGATCGAGCTGTACCCGACGGCGAACGTCGGGATCGCCGTTGCGGTTCCGAATGGCCTCGTCGTGCCGGTCATCCGCTCGTCCGAGCGGCTGAGCGTCGCGGAGATCGCGAATGCCCGGGCCGAGCTCGTCGAACGCGCGCGCTCCGGGAAGCTGCAGCAGGGCGACCTCGACGGCGGCACGTTCACGATCTCGAACCTCGGCATGTACGGCATCGAGCGCTTCATCGCTGTGCTCAATCCTCCGCAGGCGGCGATCCTCGCCGTCGGCTCCGTCGAGGACAGGGTCGTCGCTGTCGACGGTCAGGCCGTCGTGCGGCCGCGCATGGAGATCACGCTGACGTGCGACCACCGCGCTGTGGACGGGGCAACCGGCGCGGAGTTCCTGATGACCGTGAAGCAGTTCCTCGAAGAGCCGGGCCTCGCTCTGTGATCGTCTGGTACCACGTGCGCAACCTCGACGCGGGGCGCAGGTTCTACACGAACAAGCTCGGCTTCACCGAGACGTTCGTCGACGACGACGGAGCCTGGGTGAAGCTCGAGCGCGGGCCGATGGAGATCGGCCTCGCGGAGGGCGAGCCGCAGGCGGACGGCGGAGTCGCCCACGTCGAGGTGCCGGACGTGAAGGCCGCTGCGGAGCAATTGCGGAACGACGGCGTCGACGTCGGCGTCGTCTTCGAGCTGCACGGCGCGATGCGCCTGCTCGATGTGTTCGACCCGGACGGCAACCGGGTGCAGCTCGCGCAAGAGCTCTAACGCACGGTTACGCGGCACGCTTCGCCCGCACCGGAGCTGGTGCGGCGTGGGGGCCCGAAGCGGCTGGAGCGCTAGATCGCGGACGGCCGGCGCGGCATCGTCGCGGGGCGAAGATCGATCCTGGACGGTGCTGCGGAGGACATCCGGGTGATGCGCCGGCGCTCGAGCCATTCGCGGAGACCGGTCCCGAATTCGGGGAGGGTGATAGGGCGATGCGGCTTCATCACCCATTTCGATGCCGCACCGCACGAAATCTTGCCCGCCCTTGCAACCGGAAGGGTGATTTTTGGGACACTCCAAAAGGTGATCCCATCGCATCGTGATCCGGCGCGCTCCGGCGCGCCATGACGATCACGATGCGAGGGCTGAGTTCGGGCGTGTCTGAGCGGACGCCGACGAAGCCGGCCTCCGCGGCAACCTCTTAGACTCAAAGCTGTGATCCGCCAGGCTGGACCGCAGGATGTTCGATTTCTGCGCGACATGCTGAAACACGCATATCACTGGCGCCTGAACGAAGACCCTGATCTGCCGGTCGCGCGCTACGTGAACAACTGGGGCCGGCCCGGCGACGCCGGGTTGATCGCCTGGGAGAACGGCCCGATCGGCGCGGCGTGGTACCGCGTGTTCCCAGGGAGCGCGCCGGGGTTCGGATTCGTGGACGAACAGACTCCCGAGCTGACGATTGCGGTCGTCCCTAGCCGCCGCGGCGGCGGACTCGGCGCGCAGCTCATGGACGCGCTGCTCGACCGCGCCCGCAAGGAAGGGCATTCAGCGATCAGCCTCAGCGCCGAGCGGGGCCAGACCGGCCTCTACGAGCGATACGGCTTCCGTCCCGTCGAGGAAAAGGACGGCACGGTGACGATGAAGGCCGACTTGTAGGTGCAAGGTCTCGAGCTCTCGCGCCGCTTCTACTTCGAGGCGGTGCGGCCGATTCTGGAGCGGCACTTCCCGAACGTCGAGCATGCGGCCGCCCTCATCGGATACGGGTCGGAGGTTCTCGGCCACGACGACGAGCGGTCGCAAGACCACGAGTGGGGACCGCGCGTGCAAGTGTTCGTGCGCGACTTCGGCCCGGCTGTCGACATCGAGCTCCTGCTCGCACGCGAGCTGCCGAGGACCTTTGCAGGCTTCCCGACCCACTTCGGGCCGACCGAGGAGGAGGGCGTAGCCCGCATCACGGCGCTCGACGCGGGCCCCGTTGCGCACCGCGTCCAGACGTTCGTCCTCGGTGAGTATCTCCGCGACCGGATCGGCGTCGATCCGCTGGCACGTTTCACCGTCGCGGACTGGCTCGTCACGCCTGCGCAACGACTGCTCGAGCTCACCGCCGGCGAGGTCTTCGCAGATCCGATCGGCGATCTCACACGCGTGCGCGCGCTCCTCTCGTGGTATCCGCACGATGTCTGGTTGTTCGTGATGGCGGGCCACTGGGCCCGGGTCGGAGAGCTCGAGCACCTCCTCGGACGAACCGGCTCGCGCGGGGACGAGCTCGGCTCGCGCATCGTGGCCGCGTCGCTCGTCCGCGACCTGATGCGGCTGGCGTTCGTGCAGGAGCGCCGCTATGCGCCTTACTGGAAATGGCTCGGCACGGCGTACGCGTCGCTCGGCCGGCCGGAGGCGTCAGCGCTCGAGACCGCTCTGTCGGCTGCGGACTGGCACGCGCGCGAGGACGCGCTCATCGAGGCGTACGAGCATGTTGCGGGTGCGCACAACGCACTCGAAGTCACCGAGCCCGTTGACCCGACCGTCCGCCAGTTCTGGGGCCGTCCATTCCGAGTCCTGTTCGCCGACCGCTTCGCAGACGCACTGCATGCGGCCATCTCGGATCAGGAGCTTCGTGCGCTCCGGCCCGGAGCGGAGGCGGTCGACGCGATTTCGGACGGCACCGACTTCCTGACGCAGCCGAAGCTCTGGCGGCAGCTCGTCGGTCTGTACGATCGAGCCTGATGGAAGTCGACGTCGCTGTTCTCGGAGGCGGCCCAGGCGGTTACACCGCGGCGATTCGCGCGGCCCAGCTCGGGGCGAGCGTTGCGTGCATCGAGCGTGAGACCGAGCTCGGCGGCACGTGCCTACGCATCGGCTGCATCCCGACGAAGGCGTGGGTGCAGACCGCATTCGCGCTCAAGGAGGCGGAGGAGACCTTCGACAAGCTCGGTGTCGCACTCGGCGGCTCTCACCTCGAGTTCGCGAAGGCGAACGAGTGGAAGGCCGGTGTCGTCAAGCAGATGACGCAGGGCGTCGCATCGCTGTTCAAGGCGAACGGCGTCGAGTGGGTGAAGGGCAGCGGCGCGTTCAAGGACGCGAACACGATCGCGGTCGAGGGCGGTGAGGACGTGACGTTCAAGTCGGCGATCATCGCGACCGGCTCGTTCCCGCTGCGTCCGCCGATCGAGGGGATCGACTCAGACCGCTGCGTCGACTCGGAGGGGCTGCTCGCCCAGACCCAGGTTCCGAAGCGCCTCGTCGTGCTCGGCGGCGGGATCATCGGCTGCGAGTTCGCGTCGATCTTCCGCCGATTCGGCAGCGAGGTGACCATCATCGAGATGTTGCCGGCGCTGATCCCGCAGGAGGACGCAGACGCGTCGAAGGAGCTTGCGAAGCAGTTCGGGAAGCGGGGCATCACGCTCCACCTCGAGAAGCAGTGCACGAAGGTCGAGGACTCCGGGTCGCAGCTGACCGTGCACTTCGGCGACGGGGAAACCGTCGAGGCCGACCTGATGCTCGTCTCCGTCGGGCGTGGGCCCCTGGTCGAAGGCATCGGTCTGGAGGGAATCGGCGTCGAGTTCGACCGGCGGACCGGAATTGCCGCCGACGAGCACCGGCGGACGACCGTCCAGCACATCTACGCCGTTGGCGATTGCGCCGGCTACTGGCAGCTCGCGCACACGGCATTCCGCGAAGGCGAGGTCGCAGCGGAGAACGCGTGCGGCCACGACGCGGTCGTCGACAATCGAGCCGTTCCGCGCCCGATCTACACGGATCCCGAAATCGCCGGGGTCGGCCTGACGGAGGCCGAGGCGCGCGAGCAGTACGGCGACGACGTGGCGACGGGGATGTTCCCGTGGATCGCGAACGCACGCGCAGTGATGCAGAACGAGACAGTCGGCTGGGTCAAGTCGATTCACGAAACGAGATACGGGGAGCTCCTCGGCCTCGTCATGGTCGGTCCACACGTGACGGACATGGTCGAGGCCGGCGTCGTCGCAATCGACGCCGAGGCGACCGTCGAGACGGTCGCGGACGGGATGGCGCCCCACCCGACCCTCTCCGAGGCGATCAAAGAAGCCGGGCTGGTCGCGCTCGGACGCGCGATTCACGTTCCGAATCGCAAGCGCGCCAAGGCCACCGCCTAAGAGCTTCCCCCGGAGGCGCTTTTCGCACCTCTTTCGGCTCGGACGCGTACGTGTTTGAAGTCACAAGTGTCGCCGTATCCGAAAACGGGTAGGGCTCGTTCTGACTGAGTCATGGCATCGGCAGCGCTTGAAATCCCTGCCGCAGCACGAGCTCGAGACTTCGAGTTGCTGTACCGACGTTACGCTCAGGACGTCTATCGCTACGCGCTCGCGCTGCTGCGGAATCCGGCCGACGCCGAGGACGTGACGCAGACAACGTTCCTGAATGCGTATCGCGCGTACCTGCGCGGCGAGGATCCGATCAAGCCGCAGAACTGGTTGATCAAGATCGCCCATAACGCGGCACGGACGCGTTACGCCCGCGCGAGCCGCCGGGTGAAAGAGGTTCCCCTGGACGACCACGTCGCGCAGCTCGCGGTGCCGGAGGAGGACAAGCCGGATGTCCGCGAGGTGCTGGAGGCGCTTGGACGCCTGCCGCTGAACCAGCGTGCCGCGCTCGTGATGCGGGAGCTCGAGGGACGCACGTACGCCGAGATCGCCGAGCTGCTCGAGGTCTCCGTTGCGGCGGTCGAGACGCTGATCTTCCGCGCGCGGCGGTCGCTGCGGCTGAAGGCGTCCGCGGTCCGCACGCTCGCGGTGGTGCCGCTTCCGTCCTCGCTGGCGCAGTTCTTCGACGCCGGGGGTGTCGTTGCCGGCGGAGGCGCGGTCATCGGCTCCGGTCTTCTGCTCAAAGCTGCTGTCGCGGTCGTTGCGGGCGTCGTCGCGACCGGTGTCGGCGGCGACCACTCGCGCAACGCCGGAGCTGCGGCGCGTCAGGCGACGCAGGCCGGATGGGGAAGCAGGAACGAGCCGGGGATCCAGTCCGATCTGGCGGCAGGGGCTCGGGCCGCCGGTCTCGCAGCGGTCCGGAACGACCGGCCGGCCGGCGCGGTCTCGACGGCGCGCCCCGGAGATCGGGCGAGCGCGGACGGATCGGGTGTCTCGTCGAGCCCGGTCGGGAACGGCAGCGGCGATCCCGCCGCCGGTTCCAGCGGCGCCGGTGGCGCTCAGCCAGCGACGACAACCGCCCAGGTCGCCGGCGCCGTCGCCACGGTGACCCAGGCGCTTCCCGCCGTTCCGCCGCTGCCGGTTGACGTTCCGCCGCTCCCACAGCCGCCTCCGCTGCCCGTTTCGCCCCCACCTGTGCCAAAGTTGCCCTAAGTCCACACACTGGGGGGCGCAAGAAAGCGCCGGAGGAGGTATCTACTAGGGCATGACGCCTCTCCTGGCGCAGCGGCCGCGTCCGGATCGCGGGTTCGAGCGTCTCTACCGTCGGTACGTCGGGGACGTCTACCGCTATTCGCTGGCCGTGATGCGGAACGAAGCCGACGCCGAGGACGTCACCCAGACGACCTTCATGAATGCTCTCCGCGCGTTCCAGCGCGGTGAACGGCCCGAGAAGCCGCAGAACTGGCTGATCGCGATCGCCCACAACGTCTGTCGCCAGCGCTTCCGCCAATCGGCGCGGCGGCCGACCGAGGTGGCGTTCGAGGACGACATCGGCAGCCAGCTCGTGGAGCCAGACGACGACACGCCGACCGGCGACGACATCCGCCGGGCGCTCGGGCACCTGGCGTTCAACCAGCGTGCCGCATTGGTGATGCGTGAGCTCGAAGGGCGTTCGTACGCCGAGATCGGCGAGATTCTCGACCTCTCATCGAGCGCGGTCGAGACGCTCATCTTCCGGGCGCGTCGGGCGCTTCGCGAGCAGCTCGAGTCGTCCCTGTCGTGCGGCGAGGCAGAGCTCGCGATCTCGCGGCAGCTCGACGGGCGCTTGCCGCGGAAGGAGAAGGCGGCCTTGCGAGGGCACCTGCGCGAGTGCAAGGAGTGCGCAACCTTCGCCCGCCGGCAGCGCGCACAGCGGACGGCGATCAAGTCGCTCGCCGCGATCCCGGTGCCGACGTCGCTGACGTCGCTCTTCGGCGGTGGCGGCGGCGCCACGCTCGGCACGGGGCTTGCACTGAAGGCGGCTGCGGCCGTGACGGCCGGAGCACTCATCGGCGGCGCCGGCTACGAAGGGGTTCAACATGAGGTACGCCACCACGCCACACCGCACGCCGCGTCCCCTGCGAAGGGATCTCCTGTCGCCGGCTCGGCGTCGAGCGAGCGGACGGCGGCTGTCGGCTATGGAAAGAGTCACGCGGCCGCGGCATCGGCGCAACAGCCCGGCGCGAAGGGCCGCGGCAACGTCAAGTACCACGGCGACGCGAGCATCGCCGCACGGCACCTCCACGTGAAGCCCGTGCATCCGTTGAATGCGTCTCACGGCAAGAGCAGCGCTGCGCCGGGACGCGCCAAGCCGCACGCCAACGTGAAGCCCGCGCATCCCGGCCCGTACGACGCCGGCCCCCCGCCCGCCAAGCACAAAGGCGGCCGCGGGAGCGGCGGTCACGGCAAGGGTAAGTAGCCCGGCGCAAGTTTTTCCGGCCCCGGGCGTCTAAGCAGGTGGACGTGCCCTCGTCCCCAGTTCCCGGGATCGGCCGCTCGCCGGTCCCGGGAGCCCCTATCCCTCGTGAAACGGCGCCCGCAGGCGCCGTTTCCGTTCGACCGGGCGTGTGACAGAGGCGCTACGCTCGCGCCGACGAAAGGAGAGACCCGATGGGGATCATGAACAGGCGCAACGCCGTGCTCGGCTGGGGAGTCTTGAAGATCGGGAAGAAGGTCGCGAAGCGAAAGGCGAAGGCCGCAGTGCCCGGGGGCGGGGATCACGCCGGGCTGAACAAGTCGGCGATCGCAACGATCGCGGCCTCGGTTGGCGGCGCGCTCCTCTTCTGGCGCAAGAAGTCGGGCGGCTCCAGCCCGGAGTGACGGAAGACGGCTTCCTGCGGCCGGCGCTGTCGGCGCTCGTCCCGTACGAGCCCGGGATGCCGGTCGAGGAGGTTCAGCGCGAGCTCGGTCTCGCACGAGTGATCAAGCTCGCCTCCAACGAAGGGCCGTACGGGCCGTTTCCGGCGGCGCTGGAAGCAATGGCCCGCAACGCGGGCGACCTGAACCGCTACCCCGACGGCGGCGCCTACCGGTTGCGCGGCGCCCTGGCCGAGCGCCACGGCGTCCGTTTCGAGGAGATCGCCGTGGGCGCGGGCGCCGACGGCGTCATCGACTGCCTCTCGCAGGCGGTCCTGGGGCCGGGGGACGAGATCGTCTGCGGCTGGCCGTCCTTTCCGAGCTACGTGATCTACGCCGTCAAGCTCGGCGCCGAGCCGGTCAAAGTGCCCCTCGTCGAAGATCGGTACTCGCTCGCCGCCCTGCTCGACGCGGTGACGCCGCGCACGAAGCTCGTCTACATCTGCAATCCGAACAACCCGACGGGAACGATGAACGTGCGACACGAGCTCGATGCGTACTTCGAGCGTGTTCCCGAGCACGTCCTCACCGTCGTCGATCAGGCGTACTTCGAATACATCGACGAGTCCGACTATCCGGACGCAATCGAAGAGCACTTCAAGGCGGGCCGGCGTGTGCTCGTCGTCAGGACGTTCTCGAAGATCTACGGGCTCGCGGGCCTTCGCGTCGGCTACGGCGTGGGCCCTGCGGAGATCGTGACGGCCGTCGGCAAGGTGCGCCGCGCGTTCGACATCTCGACACAGGCCCAGGCGGCGGCGGTCGCCAGCCTCGGCGACGACCAGGAGCTCGCCCGCCGGCGCGCGGCAAACCGCGGGGGTCGCGACGAGCTCGCGCAGATCCTCCGCCGCCATGGTTTCGACCCGCCCGGCCCTGCGGTCGGGAACTTCCTCTATGCCCATGCGGGTGAGGATGCGCAGATCCTGTTCGAGGCCTTGCTGCGCGAAGGAGTGATCGTGCGGCCGCTCGGCGGGTTCGGCGCGCCGGGCGCGATCCGCATCACGGTTGGCACGCCCGACGAGCACGATTTCCTGGATCGAGCGCTCGGTCGAGTGACGACGAAAACCATCACTTGATGACAGACTTGGGCGGGGTGAACGGGCTCCGCCGCCAGTTAGGGGTCATCCGCCGCGCGCCGAGCTACAGGCTCCTGTTCTTCGCGGCAATCGGCTCGACGCTGGGCACGCTGCTCGCGGCCGTCGCACTCGTCGTGGACGTCAAGGACCGCACGGACTCCGGACCCTGGGTCAGCACGCTGTTCATCGTCGAGTTCCTGCCCGCCGTCGCCGTGGGGCTCTTCTTTGCGCCGCTCCTCGACCGGCTGTCGCGCCGCGCCACGATGATCACCGCCGATCTCGTGCGCGCTGCGGTCTTCTGCGTCCTGCCCTTCACGCACAGCGCGTCGCAGGTCGTTGCGCTCGCGGGAGTTGCGGGGCTCGCGACCGGGTTCTTCCGTCCGGCCGCTTACGCGGGCTTGCCGAACCTCGTTCCCGAGGAGGATCTCGCAGCGGCGAACTCCGTCCTGCAGACGGCCGAGAACGCGAGCTGGACCGTCGGGCCGGTGCTCGGCGGCGTGCTGGTGGCCGCGACTGGGCCGCACACGGCCTACTGGATCAACGCCGCGTCGTTCGCGCTCTCTGCGGCCCTTCTCTCCGGCATCCCCGCCCGTTTGCTTCAGGTCGCGATTGGCCAGACGCACGGCCACGTGCGCGACCTGCGCGAGGCCCTCAGCTTCGTGGTGCACAGCCGCCCGTTGAGAACCGTGCTCGTTGCCTGGACGGTCGCGATGCTCGCGATCGCGGCGATCAACACGACCGAGGTGTTCCTGGCGAAGGACACGTTCAGCGCGGGCGACTTCGGCTACGGCCTCCTGTTCGGGAGCATCGGCCTCGGGCTCGCGGTCGGGAGTCTGGGGGCCGGTGCGCTCGTCGAGCGCCGGCCGGTCGCGTTCGTGTACGGCGGCGGCATCCTGCTCAACGCCGTCGGTTTCGGGATCGCGGCGATCGCCCCGAACGTCTGGGTTGCGGCGGGAAGTTGCGTCCTGGGCGGCATCGGGAACGGCGCTGCAGTCCTCTGCAACACGCTGCTCGTCCAGCGCGGCGCGCCCGATGCGCTTCGCGGCCGCGCGTTCACCGTGATCATGGGGGTCAACTACGTTGCGTTCGGCGGCGGCTTCGTCGCGGGCGGGCTCCTGAACGACACGTACGGGCCCCGCTGGGTCTGGGGCGGCTCGGCGATCCTCTTGGGGTTGTCGGGCCTCGTCGCATACGCGATGGCGCGCGGCGTGCCGTCGTCGCTCACCGCCGAGCCGGAACCCGAACCCGTCTAGTGGCCGACCGCCGCGACTGGACGCGGGAGACGCTCGCGGAGGGTGTGCGCTCGGGCGACAAGCGGGCGCTGGCGCGTGCGATCTCGCTCGTCGAGAACGGCGACGCACTCGCCTACGACGTCGTGCGCGACATCTATCCGGGGACGGGACGTGCCTACGCAATCGGGGTCACGGGACCGCCTGGGGTCGGAAAGTCGTCGCTGATCTCCGCGCTCGTGCGTCACGTGCGCGGCGAGGAGCGAACCGTCGGCGTCATCTCCGTCGATCCGTCGTCGCCCTTCTCGCACGGCGCCCTGCTCGGCGATCGCATCCGGCTCGCCGACCACTTCACCGATCCCGAGGTGTTCATCCGGTCGATGGGCACTCGCGGCCATCTCGGCGGTCTCGCGGAGGCGACGCTGCAGGCGTTTCTCGTGCTCGACGCCGCTGGGAAGGAGCTCGTGTTCGTCGAGACGGTCGGCGCCGGGCAGAGCGAGGTCGAAGTGATCGGGATCGCCGACACCGTCGTGCTCGTCCTGATGCCCGGATCGGGCGACAGCGTGCAGGCCCTGAAGGCGGGCATCATGGAGATCCCCGACGTGATCGCGATCAACAAGATGGATCACCCCGCGGCGAAGACGATGCTGAACGAGGTGCGCTCGATTCTCTCCCTCGACCGCTCGCGCGCCTGGCGGCCGCCGATCGTCCTCACCGAGGCCACGCGCGGCGAGAACGTCGAGCTCCTCTGGGAGAAGGTGGCGGAGCATCGTGCGCACCTCGAGTCCGACGGGCGCCTCGAGGAACGCCGCCGGAAGAACCTCGCGGGTGAGGTGTTCGCCGTCGCCTCGGGCCGGGCCAAGGCGCATCTGGAGCGGGCGGTCGCAGGAGATCCCGAGCTGCGGCGGCTCCTCGACGAGGTGCAGCGGCGCGAGCTCGACCCGCTCTCCGCCGTCCGCGAGATAATGGAGAAGGTCTTCAAGCTTGGCAACGAGGACGGCACCCACACTCGGTGACATCGAGGAGGCGCGCGAGCGGATCGCCGAGCACGCGCGCGTCACGCCGATCTACCGGTCGGAGACGTTCTCGCGGCTCTGCGGTCGCGACGTCCAGCTCAAGGCGGAGAACCTGCAGCGCACAGGGTCGTTCAAGGTCCGCGGAGCCGTCAACAAGCTCGCGACGCTGAGCGAGGCAGAGCGCGCGCACGGCGTCGTCGCCGCGAGCGCCGGCAACCACGGGCAGGCGGTTGCATGGGCCGCGCGCGAGCTCGGCGCGCCGGCGACGATCTTCGTCCCCGAGGACGCGCCGATGACGAAGGTCGACGCCGCACGTCACTACGGTGCGGAGGTCCGTTTCGTCGGCTCGGACATCGAGGAGTCGTTGACGGCGGCGCGCGAGTACGTCGAGGAATGCGGGGCGACGTTCGTGCACCCGTTCGAGGACGAGCTCGTGATCGCCGGCCAGGGCACGATCGGTCTCGAGCTCGCAGACCAGCTGGACGAGCTCGACACGGTGCTTGTTCCGATCGGTGGGGGCGGGCTCTGCGCGGGGATCGGCGTTGCGCTCAAGTCGATCAAGCCGGGTGCGCGCATCATCGGCGTGCAGACGGCCGGCACGCGGCCCGGTGGCACCGGCTTCACGATCGCGGACGGCATCGCGGTGAAGCATCCGGGCGAGCTGACGATGTCGATTCTCGAGCAGGTCTGCGACGAGTTCCTCCTCGTGACGGACGAGGAGATCAGCGAGGCGATCGTGCTGCTGCTGGAGCGCGCGAAGCTCGTGGTCGAAGGCGCGGGCGCCGTCGGAGTCGCGGCACTCCTCGCCGGGCGTGTCACCCGCGGCAGCGGACCCGTCGCGATCGTCCTCTCGGGCGGCAACATCGACCCAACGCTCCTCATCACCGTCATGCGCCACGGCCTGACGCAGGCGGGCCGCTACCTCGTGCTGCGTACGCGCGTTCCCGATCGTCCAGGCGAGCTGGCGAAGCTGCTGGCCCTGCTCGGCGGCGCACGTGTGAACGTCCTCTCGGTCGAGCACCATCGGGAGGGGATGGACATCCCGATCGGCGAGACCGAGGTCGAGCTGACGCTCGTGACACGGGATTCCCCGCACTGCGACGACGTGATGGAAACCATGCGCGGCTGGGGCTACGGGGTAGAGCGGGTCAGCTAGGCGTCCTAGACTCGGCGCATGGAAAGCTCCCGCAAGGAGCGGAAAATCGTCACGGTGCTGTTCGCCGACCTGGTCGGGTTCACCGCGCGTGCCGAGCAGCTCGACCCGGAGGACGTGGAGGCGATCCTGCGCCCGTACCACGAGCGGCTGCGTGCGGAGCTGGAGCGGTTCGGCGGCACGGTGGAGAAGTTCATCGGCGACGCGGTGATGGCGCTGTTCGGGGCGCCGGTGGCGCACGAGGACGATCCGGAGCGGGCGGTGCGCGCCGCGCTGGCGATCCGGGACTGGGCGCGTGAAGAGGAGAGCGTGCAGGTGCGGATCGCCGTCAACACGGGTGAGGCGCTGATCAATCTCGGCGCGCGGCCGGAGTCGGGCGAGGGGATGGCGGCGGGCGATGTCGTCAACACGACTGCCCGGTTGCAGTCGGCGGCGCCGGTCAACGGCGTTCTCGTCGGGGAGACGACCTATCGTGCGACCAACCAGGTCATCGACTACCGCGGCGCCGAGCCCGTCGAGGCGAAAGGGAAGACGGATCGCCTCGCAGTCTGGGAGGCGGTCGAGGCCCGCGCGCGTGTCGGCACGGAGGTCGTGTCGACACGGACCGCCCTCGTCGGCCGGGCACGCGAGCTCGACCAGCTCGTCGATGGCCTGGCACGGGCCCGTCAAGAGTCCTCCACGCAGCTCGTCACCATCGTGGGCGTTCCGGGTATCGGAAAGAGTCGTCTCGTCTACGAGCTCTGGCAGCTCGCCGACGCCGATGCCGAGATCATCTTCTGGCGGCACGGGCGCTCGCTTCCGTACGGCGACGGGGTGACGTTCGCGGCACTGGCCGAGATGGTCAAAGCGCAAGTCGGAATCCTCGAGACCGACTCCGCAGACGACGCCGCCGCGAAGCTTCGGGCCTCGATCGCCGATCTGGTCGGCGAGGCCGAACGACCGTGGATCGAGGCGAAACTTCGGCCACTCGTCGGGCTCGGTGCGGAAAGCGAGCTCGCCGGCGACCGGCGGAGCGAGAGCTTCGCGGCCTGGCGACGGTTCTTCGAGGCACTTGCGGAGCAACGTCCGCTCGTCCTCGTCTTCGAGGATCTGCATTGGGCGGACGACGATCTCCTCGATTTCGTCGACGAGCTCCCCGACTGGGTCGACGGCGCTCCTTTGCTCGTGCTCTGCACGGCGCGCCCGGAGCTCCTCGACCGTCGCTCCGGCTGGGGCGGTGGAAAGCGCAACGCGCTGATGATCTCGCTCTCGCCGCTCGGTGACGAAGAGACCGCGCGGCTGATCGCCGACCTGCTCGACCGAGCCGTCCTGCCCGCGGAGACGCAGACGGCGCTCCTCGCCCGCGCGGGCGGAAATCCCTTGTACGCAGAGCAGTTCGTCCGCATGATCTCCGAGCGCACCGACGGCGGGGCCGAGCTGCCCGAGACGGTGCAGGGCATCATCGCGGCTCGTCTGGACTCGTTGTCCTCCGAGGAGAAAGCGTTGCTTCAGGACGCCGCCGTGCTCGGCAAGGTGTTCTGGCCGAGCGCACTCGCAGCCATCGGCGGTGTGCCCGACTCGCAGGTGGAGGACCGACTTCGTGGCCTGGCACGAAAGGAATTCGTCCGGCGCGAGCGGCGTGGGTCGATCGCGGGCGAGACCGAGTACGCGTTCGGGCATCTGTTGGTCCGCGACGTCGCTTACAACCAGATCCCGCGCGCGGCCCGCGCCGAAAAGCACCGCCTCGCCGCCGCGTGGATCGACTCGCTGGCGCGCGATCGATCCGACGATCGTGCCGAGATGCTTGCCCACCATTACGCATCGGCGCTCGAGTTCGCGTCCGCCGCCGGGCTGGACACCGACACGCTTGCCGAACCGGCGCGACACGCCTTCCGAGAGGGTGCCGATCGCG
>VAXU01000154.1 GCA_005885125.1 Actinomycetota bacterium | reverse complement strand
CGCTCTCGCCCACGCGGTTCTCGTGAAGTCGGTCCCGGCTCAGCGGGCCGCTCTGGTCGAGCCTCCGCCGCGGGTCGAGCTCTGGTTCAACGAGCGCCTCGAGCCGGCGTACTCGAAGGCCTCGGTGACGAACGAAGCCGGTGCCCAGGTCGATCTTCGCGACGTTGCGGTGTCGACCGAGGATCCGCGCCGACTCTCGCTCTCGCTGACGCCCCTCGCGCCCGGCCGCTACACCGTGAGCTTTCGCGTCCTCTCGGTCGACGGCCACGTGGTCGAATCGAGGTTGACGTTCACGGTGAAGGAGCGGCGATGACTTGCAATCCAACGCCGATCATGGTGTTGTAGCCGCCATGTCCAAGCGCCGCGTCTTCCTCCTTCTGCTGGGAGTCGTGGCGTTTCTGCTCGCCGGCGCGAGCATGCCTCACACGCATGCTGGCGCGGGGCCCGGGCTCTGGAACGCCGACCACGATCTGAGCTTGATGGCGGCGTTCGGCACGCACGCCTGCCAGCTCGACGCGATGCCGGTCCTCGGGCTCGCGCTCATGCTTGCCGCGACGATCGCGCCGGTCCCAGTGCGAGCCGCCAGCGCTCCGCTCAGCCTCTCCGACTCTCGCGCTCCGCCGCGCCTCTAACGCTCCTCCACTCGTCCGTCTAGTTTCCGTCGCGAGCTTCTTCGAGCTCGGCCGCGACCAGGGTCGCGGGAACGGTCGACGAACCACCACATCGGAGGACTGGGATGCGCGTACTGGCCTTGATCTTCATAGCGTTGT
Source organism: Actinomycetota bacterium (assembly GCA_005885125.1). Lineage (GTDB taxonomy): Bacteria > Actinomycetota > Thermoleophilia > Gaiellales > Gaiellaceae > 3-1-20CM-4-69-9. The sequence continues at coordinate 4,559 of VAXU01000154.1, read as the reverse complement.
GCACGGCGCTGACGCCCGCGATTGCCGCGGCGCAGGACGCCGCGGAGCTGCGCAGGCAGATCGAGCAGCTCCAGAAGCAGCTCCAGTCGGTGACCGACCGGCTGCAGCGCCTCGAGAGCCAACCACCGCCGCCGGGCCCCGCGCCGGCGACTCCGACCGTCGCGCCCGGCGCCGCCGCTCCCCCGCCTGCCGGGGGTTCACTGTCGGCCATCGACCTGGCGCGGCCACGGCAACCGTTCTCCCTGTACCAGCAGCGGGGCTCCGGCCAGCTCCTGTTCGACATGGGCATCGCCGGCGACTTCGTGGGCAACATCACGCAGCGCAATGTCGCGAGAGCAGGAGGTGGAACCTTCGCAGGGCAGGAGAACCGCTTCTTTCCGCGTGAGGTCGAGCTCTCGCTCTTCGGCCAGATCGATCCGTACGCTTCCGCGGTGGTGAGAATCGAAGCGGGAGAAGAAGCGCCCGGGCAGGAGACCGGCGTCCACCTGGCCGAAGCCTACCTCACACTCCTCACGCTGCCGTTCGGTACCCAGGCGCGACTCGGCCAGATGCGCAACCGGTTCGGCTGGTCGAACGAGGTGCACGAGCACGATTTGCCCTGGGTCGATCGGCCGAACGTCATGCGCAATTTCCTCGGCGCCGAAGGGATGCAGGAAAAGGGCGTCGAGCTGACGCTCGTCCCCGACCTGCCCTTCTACATCGAAGCGCTCGCCGGCATCTTCAATGGTGACAACGAGACCGCGTTCGGCCGAGGCACCTTGCAACACCCCCTCGCCACCGGCCGGCTGCGGACGTTCTTCGAGCTCGGTGACGAGCACGCGATCCAGCTCGGCATGTCGGTCGCGAGCGGCCAGACGGGCGACCGGAACCGCTCGACGATCCTGGGGGGGGAGTGGCGCTACAAGTATCGTCCGGACGGCTGGCTGCATCCGCTGATCACGCTCACGGGCGAGGCGCTCTACTCGCTGCGCAAGGCCGACGTCGGCGTCGACCTCGACGGGGACGGCGCGATCGACCAGGTCGACAAGCGTCAGCGCAATCACTGGGGCTGGTACACCGGCCTCGAGGTGCAGCCCTTCCGCCGCTGGGCCGGCGGTGTCCGCTACGACTGGTCGCAGTACCCGATCAATCCCGGCTGGGAGTGGGCGATCGAGCCGTACGTCTCGTTCTGGCCGTCGGAGTTTCTCCGCTTCCGCCTGGCGTACAAGCACACCGACCGCAGCCCCCAAACTCGCGACGCCTTCAATCTGAACGACTCGAGCGCCCGGAAGGTCGACGAGCTTCTATTCCAGGCTTCCTTCATCCTCGGCGCCCACCCGGCGCATCCCTTCTAAGGAGGCGACACATGCTGCGCGCACTCCGAACACTTCTGGCTTTCGCGGTCATCGGGCTGCTGGTCACGGCCGCTTCGGCGGCCGACAAGATCCGTGTCGTCGCCACGATTCCCGACCTCAAGGCCCTTACCGAGGAGGTCGGCGGCAAGCTGGTCGACGTGGAGTCCCTGGCGCGGGGCACACAGAACGCGCATGAGCTGGAGATCCGCCCGAGCCTCATGCTGAAGCTGCGGCGCGCCGATCTCCTGATGGAGAACGGCCTCGAGCTCGATTCGTGGGCCGAGGTCGCAGTCCAGGGAGCGAACAACCCGAACATCGTCCGCGGCGCGCCCGGGCGCGTCGATGTGTCACACGGCATCCAGGTTCTCGAGGTGCCCTCAACCCGAGTGGACCGCTCGATGGGTGACGTCCATCCCCTGGGTAACCCGCACTACTCCCTCGACCCTGGCATGGCGCCGATCATCACGCAGAACATCGCGGACGCCCTCGCCCGGTTCGCCTCGGAGCACCGCGCGGAGTTCGAGAAGAACCGCCAGGCCTTTCTCGCGCGCCTCAACGAAGCCATGGCCCGCTGGACTCGCGCGATGGAGCCGCTGAGGGGCGCAAAGGTCGTCGTCTACCATCCCCAGTGGATTTACCTCCTGAGTCGATTCGGGCTGAGCCAGGCGGCGGCGCTCGAGGATCGGCCGGGGATCCCGGCGTCGCCCGCCCACTTGACCCGGGTCATCCGCCAGATGAAAGATGAGCAAATCAAGGTCATCATCGTCGAGCCCTGGAACGACTTGAAGCTCGCGACCCGCGTCGCCGACGAGGCCGGCGCCAAAGCGGTGGTGCTCGCGTCGATGGTGGGCGGAGTCAAGGGCGCCGATTCGTACATCGCCGCCATCGACCACAACGTGAACGCGCTGGCCCAGGCCCTCCGCTAGACCTCGCCGAGCGACCACGTGCTCCTCGACCTCCTGGCGCTCCTGTGGGCCCCGTTCCTGATGTGTCTTGTCCTCACCGGCATCCACGCCTATCTGGGCGTCCACGTGCTGGCGCGCGAGGTGGTCTTCGTCGACATCGCGCTCGCGCAGATCGCCGCACTGGGCGCGACGGCGGCGTTCCTCTTCGGTCACGAGCTCCACACCTGGGAGTCGTACGGCGCCGGCCTCTTCGCAACGCTCGTCGGCGCGGTCGTCCTCTCGCTCACGCGTACCCGCGAGCGGCGTGTGTCTCAGGAGGCGGTGATCGGTGTCGTGTACGCCGCGTCAGCAGCCGGCGCCGTTTTGCTGTCCGACCGTGCCGCGCACGGCGTCGAGCACATCCGGGCGATGCTCGTCGGCTCACTCCTGACGGTGAGCGGCGGCGACGTCGTCAAGGTCGCGGTCCTCTACGGGCTCATCGGTCTCCTGCACTGGGTCTGCCGCCGCCCGTTCTTCTTGATCTCTACGGATCCCCGCCGGGCGTACGCCGAGGGCTGGCGCGTGCGACTCTGGGACTTTATCTTCTACGCGTCCTTCGGCATCGTCGTCACCAGCTCGGTCCGCATCGCGGGCGTGCTGCTCGTCTTCTCCTATTTGATCGTCCCGGCACTCGCCGCTACGCTCGTCGGCGGGTCGATCGCCACACGACTGCTCGTCGGATGGGGATTCGGCACCGTGGTGAGCGTGCTCGGGGTCATCGCCTCCGCAGGGCTCGATCTGCCAACGGGCGCCACGATTGTGTGCGTCTTCGGCCTGAGCCTCATCGTGCTCTGGGCTGTCGCGGTCCGGATCCAACGCGCCTGATACACTCGGGCGGCGTGACGACCCGATTCATCCTCCTCCCGGTCCTCGCAACGCTCCTCGTCGGTTGCGCAAGCTCACCCGCCCCGTCGGTCGAGGCTGCCGGCCTCGCGGGGACGTGGCGCGGCCGGATGTCCGGCCCCTTGGGGAACGCGCCGCTCCTCTTGACGATCGCGGAAGACGGCACTTTTCAGGGACTCCTCTTCGTGGAGCCGCAGTACAAGGAGATCAGGGGAGCGCTCACGGTGCTCAGTCCGGGAACCATCCGGTACGAAGGAAACGGCGGCAACGGTCGCGTCACGCTGCGCACGGAAAGCGGTAAACGAGTGCTCCGGTTCGTTCCCGACGGTGGCGGCGGTGGCGCCGAGCTCACCCCGTCGAGGTAACGCCTGCTGGATCCTGCTCGGGAGCGCGGGCTGCTTCCTCGGCCTGGCGCTCGCCGTGATGCTCGTCGACCCGTTCCCCGGCGATGCCGCCGTGCGGCTCTGGGTGCTCGGCTACGGCTCGCCCGCCGTCGTCCAGGTCATGCGGGTGATCAACTACTTCGGGAACTGGCGGCTCCTCTTGCCTGGAACACTCTTGATATTCTTTGTGTTTCCGAAAGCGAGAGCGCGCTGGTGGGTCTGGATCGCTCTGATGATCGCGGCACCCGCCGCCGAGGGGTTACTGAAGATCCTCGTCGGCCGCGCCCGTCCGGAAGAAGCGTCGATGGGCTTCCCGAGCGGCCACGCCACGGCCGCCGCGGCGTTCTTCGGCGCCGTGGTCTATCTGGCGGCCGCGCTCCCCGCTCGGGTCCGAGTCCTCGTACGAGCCGCAAGCATTCTGCTGATCGCGCTCGTGTGCTTCGCCCGAATCATCCTGCGCGCCCACTGGCCGGTCGACACCTTCGCCGGCATCGCGCTGGGCCTGGCCCTGGCCTCGCTGGCCAGCCTTCTCGCGGACCGGGACGAACGCGCGACTACTTGACGAACTGATCGCGGGCGAGCGGCGGCCGGACGTCGGCACCCGAGAAGAGCAGCGTCACGATGACCTCGACCGAGGCGTTGCCCCCCAGTCCCTGACAGCCGATTGCCGCCCGCGTGGGCTTGCCACGGTCGCCGAACAGCTCGACGAGAAGGTCCGCCGCCCCGTTGATCACCCGGGGCTGATCGCCGAACCCGGGCGCGGAGTTCACGAAGCCGAGCAGGTGCACGAGCTGCTGGACCCGGTCCAGATCACCCAGGGCGTACTTCACCGCCGCCAGAGTCATGAGCGCCGCGTACCGCGCGGCTTCGTAGCCCTGCTGCAGGGTGAGGTCCTTGCCGACGACGCCCGGTAGGTAGGGCTGACCGCCCTTCCTCGGCGTGGTGCCCGAGAGATAGAGCAGGTTCTGAACCGGGTAGTGCGAAATGTAGTGCGCGCCGGACGAATTCGTCCGGTACAGGTCCTCGAGATTCGGGAGCTCCAGGCCGAGCTTCTC
>VAXU01000153.1 GCA_005885125.1 Actinomycetota bacterium | reverse complement strand
TCACCTCGCCGAGCTGGCCGGTGATCGTCAGCCGGCCTTTGCCGGGATACGCAGTGGCCTCGATGAACAGGACGTCGCCGCCGACCGGCGTGAAGGCGAGCCCGGTTGCGACGCCGGGATCGGACGTCCGCTTGCGCACGTCCGCCTGAAAACGGCGCGGGCCGAGCCAGGCGCGCACGCGACGCTCGTCGATGCGGAGCTTCTTCGCGGTGCTCTTTCCCTCCGCGAGCTGCCGCGCGGCCTTGCGGAACACGTCCGCCAGCCGGCGCTCGAGGCTCCGGACACCGGCCTCGCGCGTGTACTCGCGAATCACGAGCCGGAGCGCGTTGTCGGAGATCGTGACGCGATCGGGGTCGAGCCCGGAGAGCCCAAGCTGCTTCGGCACGAGGTACTTGCGCGCGATCCAGAACTTCTCGTCCTCCGTGTACCCCGAGAGCTGGATGACGTCCATGCGGTCGAGCAACGGTCCAGGGATGGTCTCGACCTGGTTCGCGGTGCAGATGAAGAGCACCTTGGACAGGTCGAACGGCAGGTCGAGGTAGTGATCGCGGAACGTCTTGTTCTGCTCGGGATCGAGCACCTCGAGCATGGCGCTCGCCGGATCGCCGCGGAAGTCTGCGCCCATCTTGTCGATCTCGTCGATCAGCAGCACCGGGTTCAGGGACTCGGCGTCGCGGATCGCGCGGATGATCGTGCCGGGCATGGCGCCGATGTACGTCCTGCGGTGGCCGCGGATCTCCGCTTCGTCGCGGACGCCTCCCACCGACAGCCGCTGGAACTTGCGCTCGAGCGTGCGCGCGATCGACTGGCCGAGTGAGGTCTTGCCGACACCGGGCGGTCCGACGAAGCAGAGGATCTGGCCGCTGACCTGGTTGCGAAGCTTCGCGACGGCGAGGAACTCGATGATCCGCTCCTTCACTTTGTCGAGGTCGTAGTGGTCCTCGTCGAGGATCCGTCGCGCGTGCTCGAGGTCGAGGTTGTCCTCGGTCGTCTTCCCCCACGGGAGGCTGACGAGCCAGTCGACGTACGTGCGGATGACGCCGTACTCCGCGGCAGCGGGGGGAAGTTTCTCGAGTCGCGCCAGCTCGCGGTCGACCGCTTTGCGAGCGTCCTCCGGCAAGTCCATCTCGTCGAAGCGCGAGCGCAGCTCGTTGACCTCCGCCTGCTCCGCATCGCCCTCTCCGAGCTCGTCCTGGATCGCCTTGAGCTGCTGGCGGAGGAAGAACTCGCGCTGCCCCTTCTCCATCTCCTCCTGCACCTGCGACTGGATCTTCGAGCCGAGCTCGAACACCTCGAGCTCGCGGTTCAGGATCGTCATGATCTCGCGCAGGCGCGCTTCGACGTCCGTCAGCTCGAGCAGGTGTTGCTTCTCCTCGGTTTTCAGGCGGAGCGTCGACGCGACGAGATTGCTGAGCGCGCTCGGATCGTCGACGTTCGCGGCGGCGATCTGCAGTTCCTCCGGCAGGTACGGGACGAGGCCGATGATCCGCGCGAACAGCGACTGGACGTTGCGAGTGAGCGCCTCGACCTCGCGCGTCTGCTCGAGGACGTCGGGCAGCTCGGTGAACTCGCCGACGAGGTACGGGTCCGTCTGCGCCCGCCGGTCGAGATGGATCCGCCGTGTGCCCGTGACGAGGATGCGCAGAGTCCCGTCGGGGACGCGCATCATCTTGTGCACGACGGCCGCCGTACCGACCTCGTACAGGTCGTCCCAGCCGGGCGGATCTGCGTCGGGATTCCGCACGGTCACGAGTGCGATCGCGCGGTCGCCGGACACGGCGTCCTCGACGAGCTTGATCGACCGTTCCTGCCCGATCGCGAGTGGCGTCATCGAGTCGGGGAAGACGACCGTGTCCTTCAGGGGCAGAACGGGCAGCGTCGCCGGGAAGGTGAGGACGTCCTCCTGCGCTTCGGTCAGCGTTTCGCTCATCGCCCCGTCGTCCTGACCTCGATCGTCACGCTCGCGCGTGGAGTGGGCTTCGGCGCGATCGGGAGCGTCACTTGCAGGATCCCGCGCCTGTAGGTCGCCGATGCGCCGTCTGGATCGATGTCCTCGCTCAGCACCACCTTGCGGTGAAACGGGCCGTACTCGATCTCCATCTGCTCGTAGTGGCCGCAGTCCTGCGGCCGGCGGCGCTCGCCGGCGACGATCAGAGCACGAGGCGCTGCGACGATCTTCACGTGCTCGGGATCGACGCCCGGGAGCTCGACGAGCACCGTGAACGCCGGTGGATCGTCCGTACGGAAGCAGTCGACCTCCGGGCGGTAGCCGCGCCTGCCTCCCCGCGAGAACGGGAAGACCTGCCAGAGGTCGGCGAAGAGCTGCTCGATCTCCTCGGCAGCGGTTTCGAGATCTCGGCGCTTCTCCACGGGTCTAACGGTACCCAGGCTGGCTAGGGTTGAGACGTGGCCCGCTGGACCCGTCTCGTGCTGCGCTTCCGCTGGCCGATCCTGGCCTTCTGGCTGGCCGTGATCATCGCCGGCGGGTACGCGACCTCTCAGCTCAGCTCGCTGCTCTCGAACACATTCACCGTGCCGGGGACCGATTCCGAGCGCGTCCGGACCGTCCTGCAGCAGCGGTTCGGCGACCGTTCGGACGGCGAGTTTCTGATCGTCTACAAGCTTCGACCGGGCGCGGGCCGGGCCGGTGTCTCCCTCGCGCTCGAGCGCTCGATTCGCGAGGGAGCGCACGCAGTTCCCGGCGGAAAGGCGACGGCCCTGCGCTCAGCGCCCGGAGGCGTGTTCTACGGGTCGATCCTCACGAGCCTCAACCTCGCGGACGCCAAAGGCTACACCGATGACATCCTCCGCAACGTGCGCCCGCCGCCCGGGGTCGACGCGTACGTCAGCGGGCAGCCTGCGATCGAGCACGATCTCGACCCGATCCTTTCGAACGATCTCGCGAAGGGAGAGGGCATCGCGCTGCCGATTGCGCTGCTCGTGCTGATCGCGGTGTTCGGCCTCTCGTTCGCCGCGACGATCCCGTTCCTCTTCGCGGCCGCGTCGATCACCGGAACGATCGGGATCGTCTTCATCGTCGCCCACTACCTGACGATGGCGACGTACGTCACGAATCTCGTGCAGCTGATCGGCCTCGGAATCGCGGTCGACTACTCGTTGCTGATCGTCTACCGCTTCCGCGAGGAGCTCGGCCACGGCGGCTCGAAGGACGACGCGATCATCCGCACGATGGCGACCGCCGGTCGTGCGGTGGTGTTCTCCGGTGGGACTGTTGCGATCGGGCTCGCGTTGCTGCTGTTCATGCCAGTGCCCTTCATGCGTTCGATGGGCGTCGGCGGCTTTCTGATCCCACTCCTATCGCTCGCGGCTGCCGTGACGCTGCAACCGGTGCTGCTCTCCCTGTACGGCCGCCGCGGCGTTGCGCGGGCTCATCTGGCGGACTGGCTGCGCAGGAAGCATCTGCCGATTCCCCATTTCGCCGGTCCCGACGTCGAGCACGGCTTCTGGGCGCGGCTGGCGCGCGCGATCATGGGCAGGCCGACCGCCTTCCTCGTTGGCGGCACGGCGCTGCTCGTTGCGGCCGCGATTCCCGCGTTCGCACTGCACCTCACGCCCGGGTCCGCTCAGGGGATCCCGCAGACGCCGCAAGCCGTGCGCGGCCTGAACGTGTTGCGCGCGGCGGTTGGCCCGGGCGCCCTGTCGCCGTCGCAGATCCTCGTCGACGCCGGCGAGGGGCGGACGGTGCGCGTTCCCTCCGTTCAAGCGGCGGTTCGGCGGCTCGAGGCCCGCGTGCTCGCCGATCCTGAGGTCGCGTACGTGCAATCCGGCCTCACGGGGCGCTTCGTCGATTCGAGCGGCCGGTACGAGCAGGTGATCGTCGCCGGCCACCACGAGTATGGCGACGCGCCCTCGCAGGACTTCGTCTCGCGCTTGCGTCAGAACATCATTCCCGCGGCGGGATTTCCGGACGGCGTGCGCGCTCTCGCGGGAGGCGGGCCCCCGCAGGGCGTGGACTTCCTCCACCGGTCGTATGCGGCCTTCCCGTGGCTCGTGATCGCCGTGCTCGTCCTGACGTATCTGCTGCTGATGCGGGCGTTTCGGTCGGTCGTCCTGCCGCTGAAGGCCGTCCTCCTGAACCTGCTCTCGGTCGGCGCCGCCTACGGGATGCTCGTCGTCGTCTTTCGCTGGGGCGTCGGCGACTCGATCGCCGGGCTGTACACCTTTCCGCAGATCGAGGGGTGGATCCCGATCTTCCTGTTCGCCATGCTGTTCGGCCTGTCGATGGACTACGAGGTCTTTCTCGTGTCGCGCATGCGCGAGACGTGGGACGAGGAGCACGACAACGTGCGCGCCGTGTCGTACGGGCTCGAGCGCACGGGGCTGATCGTCACCGCCGCGGCCTTGATCATGGTGGCGGCGTTTTCCGGCTTCGTCGCGGGCTCGATCGTCGGCCTGCAGCAGTTCGGTTTCGGTCTCGCGGTCGCGATCTTCGTCGACGTGACGATCGTCCGCGCACTGCTCGTGCCGTCGCTGATGGCGCTGTTCGGCCGCTGGAACTGGTGGCTCCCGGCGAAGATCGCGCGGTTCGTGCGCGTGCCGCCGTCACCGCTCGTCGAACCGCGCACGGCGGCGCTGCGGCCTGCGGGCGAGTAGCCCGGCCCTCAGACAGGCGGTTCGGGGTCGTACTGGATGTAGCGGCGCACCTCGCGGGCGCGTTCCTTCGAATGCAGGCGCGCGACCAGGTGGAGCGCCATGTCGATTCCGGCTGAGACGCCGGCAGCGGTGCGCAGGAACCCCGCCGCCGCGTAGACGAGCGCGCCTGTGCAGACGCTCGTCATCAGCGCGCCGTCGCCCTGCATCCCTCGCAGCCACTCGAGGACGGCTTCGTCCTTCAGCTCGCGCCGCGTGCCGCGTCCGCCCGGATAGACGAGGACGTCGAGCTTCCCTGCTTCGGCCCACGTTCGGTCCGGGAGCACGCGCAGGCCCTTCGCGCACGTGATCTCGCCGTCCCGCTGCGAGAGCGTAAAGACCTCGACACCGTCGTCCGGCCACTGCTGCGCCCAGGCTGCGAGAACCTCCCACGGCCCTGCCCAGTCGAGCTCCTCGGCCCCGTCGAAGAGCGCGATCCCGATGCGCGTCATGCCGGCAGCACGTCCGCGAGCGCGCGCTCGAGCGCCGCGTCGATCCCCAGCCGCTCCTTGAAGATCCGATACCGCTCCATCGCAGCGGTTTCGACGCTATCGCGCTTGCGGACGGCACGGATGAGCAGGTTCTTCGCCGTGTGCTCGAGGTCGACGAACTCGATCACCTGCGCGTCGTAGCCGACGACCCCGAGCAGCTGAGCGCGGGCTGCGTCCGTCGCCAGCGCCGCGAAGCGCTCCCGCAGGATGCCGTGCGAGAGCAGCGGCTCGAGCTCGTTGTCGTGCACCTGCCCATAGAGCTCGTGCTGGCAGCACGGGACGGCGAGGATCACCTCGGAACGCCAGCGCACCGCGCGTTCAAGCGCCGCGTCCGTCGCGGTGTCGCACGCGTGGAGCGAGACGACGACGTCGGCGGGCGCGCCCTCGAACAGTGCGATGTCACCGACCTCGAAGCGCAATCCCTCGTAGCCGAGCGTGTGCGCCAGGGCACCGCAGCGCTCGATCACGTCCTCCTTCAGGTCGAGGCCGACGATGTCGACGTCGAGCCCGCGCTCGACCGCCAGCAGGTGGTACAGGGCGAACGTCAGGTACGACTTGCCGGAGCCGAAATCGACGATCCGCAACGACCGGCGCGGCACGACGTCGTCGACGAGCTCGAGGAACCGGTTGACCTGGCGGAACTTGTCGTAGTGCTGCGCGCGCACCTTGCCGTCGGGCGTCATCACGCCGAGCTCGACGAGGAACGGCACGGGCTTTCCTTCCTCGAGCAACCGGCGCTTGCGGCGATCGTGCGCGAGCTCGGCCGGCTTGCCGGTCGGCGGCCGGCGCAGGACCTTCTCGCCGTCGAGCACCTGGTAGTCGTGCGCCGGCGTCTGGAGCAGCGCCTGCCGGAAGTCGCGCCGGATCAGCTCGGCTAGTGCCGCCTCCGCCTCGAGCGGGAGGAGGTTGGCGTGCGTTACCTTCTCGCCCTGGCGATACTCGAACTGGTAGCGGAGCTCCTCGTCGACGATCACCGGCCGGACGGTGACCTTCGAATACGGGCTGTCGCGGCGCGGCTTGGACAGCACGGCGCGCGACAACCCTTCCTCAAGTAGCGGCTTCAGCTCCACGGCTCCCATAGCATCGCATCGCCATGAAGGGAGTCATCCTCGCGGGCGGCACCGGGTCACGGCTCGACCCGCTGACGAAGATCACGAACAAGCACCTTCTGCCCATCGGGGACAAGCCCATGGTGCAGTGGGCCGTCGACGCGCTCACCGCTGCCGGTCTGACCGAGCTGATGCTCGTGACGGGCGCCGATCACGCGGATGACTTCCAGCGGCTGCTGGGCGACGATCTCCGCTACGGGCGGCAGGAGCGCCCGGGCGGCATCGCCGAGGCTCTGGGGCTGGCGCGGGAATTCGTCGGCGACGACCGGGCCGTCGTCATGCTGGCGGACAACATCTATGCCGGCTCGATCGACGAGACGATTCACAACTTCGAACGGCAGGAACATGGTGCGCGCGTCCTCCTCGCGCACGTCCGCGAGACTGAGCACCTTCGTCACCTCGGCGTGCCGCGAATGGAGGACGGCCGGATCGCCGAGATCGTCGAGAAGCCGCTCGAGCCGCCCGGCCAGCTCGCGGTGACCGGGCTGTACTGCTACGGGCCAGATGTCTTCGACGTCATCTCCGAGCTCGAACCGTCGGGGCGCGGCGAGCTCGAGATCACGGACGTGAACAATCACTATGTCCGCGCGGGGACGCTCGAATACGACATCTTCCACGGCTACTGGGGCGACGCCGGGGAGTCGATCGACGCGTACTACGAGGTGATCGACCGCGCGCGCCGTCCGTATTTCGCCGGTGACCGCATCCAGGTCGTCCCGCTGCAGCGGTTCGAAGACGGACGCGGCTGGTTCGTGGAGCTCGCGCGGCTCAGCCTGATGCCGAAGCAGCCGCGCCAGACGAACGTGTCGTTCTCGTGCGCAGGAACGATCCGCGGCCTCCATTACCACGAGCGCGGCCAGGACGATCTCTTCGTCTGCCTGCAGGGTCGCGCTCGCGTCGTCGCGCTCGACCGCGACACCGGTGAGACGTTCAGCGCGGACATCGGCGACGACAACTTCGCCGCCGTGTACGTCCCCGGCAACCTCGCGCACGGCTTCGAGGCGCTGACCGACGTCCTGATGCTGTATCACGTCACCGAGGAGTACGACCCCGCGGATCCCGACGAGCAGGGCGTCCCGTGGGACGATCCACGTGTCGTCGATCTCTGGAGCACGCGATCGCCGATCCTGTCGGAACGGGACAGCGGTACCTGATCACCGGCGCCGGCGGCCAGCTCGGCCGCGCGCTGCAGGAGGCGCTGGCGGGCGAGGAGGTCGCCGCCCTCACGCACGCGGACTGGGACGTGACCTTCCCCCCGCCGCCGCTCGTGGTCCCGGATGTGGTGCTGCATGCGGCCGCCTGGACTGACGTCGACGGCGCCGAGGAGGATCCGCAGGGCGCGGCCGCCGTGAACGTCGGCGGGACGGCGCACGTCGCCGGGCTCAGCGTGCCGCTCGTCTACTTCTCCACGGACTACGTCTTCGACGGACACAAGCGCGAGCCGTACCTCGAATCGGATCCGCCGAACCCGCAGTCCGCGTACGCACGCTCCAAGCTGCACGGCGAGGCTGCAGCGGGCGAGCGGGCGTGGATCGTCCGCAGTTCGGGACTGTTCGCGCCGACAGGGACGAACTTCGTGCGGACGATGCTCGAGCTCGGAGCGGAACGGGGCGAGGTGGCCGTCGTCGACGACCAGCGCACAGCGCCGACGTACGCACTCCACCTCGCACAGGCCACGCGCGGGCTGCTCGACCGGCCCTTCGGCGTCTACCACCTCGCCGCCGACGGCGATTGCACGTGGGCGGAGTTCGCGGCCGCGATCTTCGAGGAGGCGGGCATCGGCTGCCGCGTTCGGCCGATCACGACGAAGGATCTGGGCCGGCCTGCTCCACGTCCCGCGTACTCGGTTCTTCGCAGCGAGAAGGACGCGCCCCGTCTTCCGCACTGGCGCGAGGGCCTACGCGCCTGCCTCGATCGCCTGCGGTAGGTCCTCGAGTTGGTTCCACACAGCTACCCGGATCGCTTCAGCTTGCCGTGCTTCTTGGCGTGCAGCTCGCCTCGGCGGAAGACCCAGATCCCGAGCGGCACGGAGATGACGCCAATGATGATCATCGGCCAGATGTCGCCCCACACCGCGCCGACCCCGGCGCCGTCGAGGATCGCCGATCGCTCGCCGCGCAGCGCGTATGTCGCCGGCGACACCGTCGCGATCC
>VAXU01000152.1 GCA_005885125.1 Actinomycetota bacterium | reverse complement strand
GCTGCGACGCGAGCGGCGACTCGTGCACGTACCTGACGAATCAGTCGACGTACACCGTCCAGGCCGCAGATCTCGGTTACACGATCAAGCTCGCGTTCAGCGTCCGGAACGCGATCGGATCGACGCCCGCTTCTGCGCTGAGCCTCGTCGTCGGCGGAAACGCTCCGCCACCGCCTCCGCCGCCTCCGAGCAACACGACGCCGCCGGCAATCTCGGGCACGGCTCAGGATGGAAGCACTCTGACGGCGTCGACCGGCACCTGGAACGGCTCGCCGACGTCGTACGCTTACCAGTGGCAGCGGTGCGATTCGGCCGGTGCGAACTGCGCTCCAATCGTCGGAGCAACATCTTCGTCGTACGTCGCTGCGACGGCCGACGTCGGTTCGACGCTCTTCGCGGTCGTCACGGCATCAAATGCCTCCGGCTCGGCGAGCGCTTCGTCTGCGCCGAGTGCACTGGTCGCCTCGGCGCCTGCACCGCCGCCCCCGCCGTCGCCGTCACCGCCGTCGATGCAGACGCAGACGTTCAGCGGTTCACTCAATGCCAAGAATCCGGCCAGGACGTTCAACATCACCACAGGCGCCGGAACGGCAACGGCGAAGCTGTCGTTCTCGAAGTGCAGCACGCTGAACCTCTCGCTCGCGGCGTCGAACGGCGCCGCAGTCGGCAACGCGGCCGGCCCCAGCGTCGTCACCCTGATCTCGAATCTCTCAGCCGGCGGCTACGCGTACACAGTCAGCGGCGGACGCTGCGCGTTCACGCTGACCGTGACTTCAGCGAGCCCGTAAAGAGAGATGGGGCCCCGAGCGGGGCCCCATCTACTTTGCAGGTCAGGAATCGTCGTTAGGGCGAGAAGGCCACCTGGTTGTTGATCGCGTCGAAGACGTCCTTGGCACAGACCTGGAGCGCCTTGTTCTGACCGAACCAGGAGCCGGTCCCCGCGTTGAACTGCGCGGCTGCAGCGGTGAGTATCTGCAAGACCGTCATGCTCGCGGAGTAACCGGGCAGGGTGCTCGCGTCCTTGAAGGACCCGCTGCACGTGCCGATGCCTCCGCTCCCGTCGATCATCGTGCAGATCTTCGTCAGGTCGATCGTGACTCCGCCGATCGGCGCCGGGGCATTGATCTTGTTGCCCCCTAGGGCGGAGTTGCTGAAGTACACGTCCAGCGCGGTAGCGAGCATCTGCGCCTTCAGCATCGGGTTGCAGGTCGATCCGCCGCACGTGGCCGCTTTGACGACGTTGTAGACGTAGGTCGCCACCTGCGAGCACGTTGCCGTTGGCGAGAGATCCTGGAACGGAGCGTATTGCCGCAGCCAGGTCGCCGACGGACAGACACCCGTCTTTGCCTGACCGCTGATGATCCCCTGGCCGTTCTTGTTCTGCCAGAAGCCCATCGTCAAGGCACCCGTCCGGGCTGGCCCGCAGACCTCGACGGTCTGACTCGCCGTGCCAGTCGTCCCGGTCGTGTTGGTCGTGAACGTCGCCGTATTCGAGTACTTGACGCAGTTATTCGCCGGGACGTTCACCGTCTTCGAGTAGGTGAACGCCTTCGGGCTCGCGTCCGTGTTGCACGCGCTGCCGAGCGGGTTGGTCGGGGCGTTCGGGTCGGTGACGGTTACGCAGTTGTCCTTCAAGGTTGGGCTGACGGAGCCGAAGTTGAAGCCGGCCGTGCCGGACGCCGAGCCGTCCGGCGTCGCGTACGTCGACTTGTCCCAGCTCGCGGTCGCGGTATTCGTGTCGCTGGCTGGGTTCGGAGCCGACAAGTACGTGCAGGTGTACGTCGCCTGCGCCGTGCTGCTTGCCGCGACCGTAAGACCTGTGCCCCCACCGTCGATGGAACAGGTGCCGTTACCGCCGACAGCATCCGCGAGGTCGTAGGTGATCGCCTCCCAGTCGTTCGGGTTCGTCACCGTGATCGTGCCCTTGACGACCCAAGCACTGTCTGTGCCGGAGTCGTGCGTCACTTTCACGGTGTAGTTGAACGTCGCCGTGCCACCGATCTGTTCGACGAGCGTCTTGTCCACGTCCTTCGTGATCCCCCAATGGAAGGTGCGCTTGAAGGCGGGGTTCGCATCCTTGCTCACCTGAAGATCAAGGCCGCCACAGACGGTCGCCTCGGCCTGCGACGAGTTGTCACTCGACGTTGCGTCGCCACTGATCGTCGCCGTGTTGTCGAACTTCGTGCACGTCCCGGCCGTGACCGGATACGTGACGTGGTACGTGAACGTGAAGCCGTCCAACGGATCAGTTCCGGCCCCACCGTCACCCTGATCGCCGACGCAAACGGTGGCCGGGAACGGGTACGGGTTGTCGGGGCTCGAGCCGCCACTCGGGATCGGATCGTCGACCGTCGTGCAGCCGTGCGAATTCGTGCCGCTGAAGTCGATGCTGCCGACCGTAGGTTCCGTCGCGCTCGCCGACGAGGGGGCAAGATGGGTGCCGTCATCGAGGAGCTGATCGGGCCACGTGATCGTCACTGTGTTTGTCAGATCGGTCGGAACCGTACTCCCCAAAATGCTGCAGCTATAGGCGAACGTGTTGTCGCCTGGAGCAAGCGTTGCATTCGATCCACCGGTGACGTCGCACGAAGTGGTGTCGGAGAGCGCATCGGTGACGTCGACTCCAGAGATCGAGGCGCTGTTCGGATTGGTCGCCGTGATCGTTCCGCTGACGCTGATGCTGCCGACGGTGCCGGCATCGTGCGTCACGTGGACGACGTACGTTAAGCTGGCCGAGGTGCTCGACGTGTGGACCGGGTTGTCACTCGTGATGACCTTCGAGACGGCCCAGTCGTACGTCGTCGTGTAGCTCCCGGAGACAGTCTTGTCGACGCTCGGGTTCTGTGACGAGGGAACCGTCTGTCCCGGGTTGACCTTAAATGCGTCGTACTTGCACGCACTGGGGTCCACGCCCGGCTGGTTCGTGGCGTTCGCGTCTCTTTCGGCGAGGTTGCAGATCGCGAGGATGTAGACGCCGCCGTTATTGGTCGTATCGTCGTACGGCATCAGCCGGATCTTGTTGCTGTCGAAATCGTGCGGACCTCCCGGCGACGCAGGACAGTCTCCTGCACCCGGGGCGTACGAGATCGCTCCGGCAGAGATCGTGAAGACCCGGCACGTCCACGCGTCACCGGCTCCGGTGCCCGAGGTCGGGCTCAAGTCCGACAGGTTGTTCGGCGTCCCGTCGTTCGGGTTTTCGCCGCCGCCTTGTCCCCCCGGGACGAGAACGGCGAAGAAGTACGTGCCGTTCCCCGGCTGAGCAGGCCCCGGTCCGCCGTTGAGCCAGACGAAGTCCTTGCCGTTGTAGATGTTGCAGTTGATGTTTTCGTTGCCGTTTTGACAGTGTCCAATCCCGTCGACGTTTGTGTTCGTGGTCGTGAACGCCGCGCCGGTGATGTGACCGCCGTGAGCTCCTGGCACGAGCACAAGGAGCGCCGTTGTTACGGCTGTGAATGTCGCGAGGAGGGCCAGCCGACGACTCCTCGCCCGAAGTGTCCCTTGCAATTTTCTCCCTCCTTGTGCCGCCGCCCGTCGCTACGGACGGGTGCCCACGCCGGCGGCAGGCCGCAGAAAACGTTGCGGGCAACCTCAGAGCTTCAATCGCCCCAGGAGCAGGGACAAGGGCCGCTGGGCCCCTTCGGCGTTGAGCCTTCTCAACGCCGGACCACGCGAGAGCCCGACGGGGTAGTCGGGCTCTCGCTGCACCCGCACCTTCCGACTGCGGCCTTCGGATGCGGGCCGAGGGTCGGCCACAGCTCGCGCTGCAGCCGTTTCCAGGCACCCCAGCTAGGGTTTCGTCAGCTTGCGCTCACGCGCGGACGCAGGCAATGGGCCGGACGGCACGTTCCGCGTTGATCCTTCTCAGCGGTCGAGCAACTCGACGGCGGCCTCGCGGTCGGGCACGTGCAGCTTCTTGAGGATCGCGGACACGTGCGTCCGAACGGTCACCGGCGCAATGAAGAGACGTTCGCCGATCTCGGCGGTCGAAAGACCGTTGCGAAGCAGCACGAGGACCTCCCACTCGCGCTCGGTCAGATCGACACCCCGTCCCTTGATGAGCGGCAAACGCCGGTGACGCCTCCGCTCGCGGAACTCGTCGATCACGAGCGCCACCAGTCGCCGCGGGAGCGCCGCCTCGCCGTCGAGCACGCCACGCAGCGCATGCGGCAGACGCGCCGGGTCCGTGTCCTTCAGCAGATACCCGGACGCGCCTGCACACAACGCGTCGAACAGGTCGGCGTCCGACCGCGAAACCGTGAGCATCACAATGGCGGTTTCCGGAAGCTGCCGCACGATCGTCTTCGTCGCCTCGATCCCGTTCCCCGGCATGTTGATGTCGAGCAGACACACGTCGGGGCGCTCGCGCAGCGCAGCCTCGACCGCCGACGCACCGTCCGGTACTTCGGCGCAGACGACGAAGCCGCCCCGCTCCAGCGCCAGTCGTACGCCGGCCCGCGTCGGCGGGTGGTCGTCCGCGATCAGAACCGTCTGCGTCACGGCAGCACCACCTCGATCTTCGTGCCGGCCTTCGGGCGCGATGCGATGCTGAGCTCGCCGCCGAGCGCGTGGACGCGCTCGGTCATCGTCGCGAGGCCGTAGCCGCCCGAATCGCGTCCGAGAATCGTTGGATCGAATCCGGAACCGTCGTCCGAGACAATCAGGCGGACGGCATCCCCGTTCAGGAGCTGCACGCGCACGCTTGATGCGCCGCCGTGCCGGCTTGCGTTCGACACGGCCTCCCGGACGACGCGGAGCAACGCCTCCTTCGACGCCGACGGAAGCTGGATGTTCGGGTCGATCTCGATCTCGGCCCGGGTTCCGACACGACTCGCGACCTCCTCGACCGTCTGAACGACCGCGGCCTCGAGCGATTCGTCGATCGGTGCGAACAGCGCCGTGATCGCTCGACGAGACTCGTCGAGCGCCCGCTCGGCCGCGGCCGCGAGGCGTCCGAGCTCGCGAACGTTCGGCTCGATGGTCTCCTCGGCGAGCGACCGGCTCTTCGTCACGATGAACGCCAGCTCCTGGGCCAAGCCGTCGTGGAGATCCCGTGCGATCCGCCGGCGCTCGTCGAGAATCGCGGCCGTCGAGAGCCCGCGGCGGTAGCGACTGATCTCGCGCGCGGCGCCCGTGAGGATGAGCAGGTACGCGCCGAGCCGCATCACGTCCGCCGGATAGAGCCATTCGGCGTAGAGCGAAGGGAAGAACAGGTAGTTGAGCCGTGCGAAACACGCAAGCGCCGCGCTGGCGGCGAGCCACGTGGTGAACTCGTCGCCCGTCCACTCCGCGCGGCGCGTGAAGCCGATCGCGGCGAGGCCGAAGAAGAGCATGCCGGCGACTTCCATCAGGATCAGCGCCGGCGACGCTGCGAAATGGGGGAAGCGTGCGTCGGCCGTCGACGGGTCGAGGCCGAGCGGCAGCCGGTTCGAGATGTCCGCCAGGATGATCGCCAGCACGAAGGCGACCGCAAAGAGCGCCCCGAAGAGCACCTGGGCGCTGACAACGGGGCGACGCAGGGGCCGCGCGGGGACGAGTGCGGAGGCCGCAAAGAGCGCCGAGCCCAGCACGGACGCAGTGAGCGCTGCCCAGGCCGCGAAGCGCTCCGAGTTCTGTACGAGATGGCCGGAGGCGATCGGGACGACGAACTTGGTCACGGAGAGGAACGCAAGCGCGGCCAGCAGGAGCAGATCGCTCGTGCTGCGGCTGTGGCTGAAGCGTCCGTAGACGAGGTAGGCCGCGATCAGCGCCGCCATCGCAGCCGTGGTCTCGATCATCACGTGGAGGCTCGGCGCCCGATACGCGAACTGCACCTCCGGCCGGAGCAGCGCGGCAATGGTGACAGCGCCGGCCAGGTCGGCGGCAGCCAGGGTGAGATAACGGGGCCGCAATCCGCCCATCCTTCTGACCTGTCTACCAGTGGTCAGGCGTCACGTGGCTGAGCGCGAGTCTGGTTCGGGCCAGGCGAAGGACTAGGGTCGCTGCGGCACGGGCGCCGGGGCGAACGCCTCCTTGACGACCCGCAGGACCTTTTCCCGCTTGCCTTCCAGGACCGGCTGGAGACCGCCGAAATCAAGGCGCGCGAGCTCGACGCGGCCAGATCTCCGGATCGGCACGAAGCCGAAGTCGGAGAGGAAATCCGCCGGGAAGATCGTCTTGTGCACCTGGAAGCGCTCGTAGGCCGACTCGTGCTCGCTGTAGCGGTACGAGAACGTCTCGAGCGCCTTCGCTCCCTTGTCGCGCGCGTCGCCGATCGCGGCGAGGAACAGCGACTGCATCACCCACGGGCTGGATGAGTCGACGAGGTACGCGCACGTGACGAGCACCGCGTCGGCCGACGGCGGCCCCGCGGGCAGCTCGGCCGCGCGCGGGAACAGCTCCGCCGGCCCGTACTGCATCGAGCCGAGCAGCCGTCCGTCAGCGTCGTAGTACACCGTCCCCCATGCTCCCCACTCCGCCTCCGCCTTCTCGATCCAGCGGCGCTTGTCCGCCGGTTTGCCGGAGCGCGACTGCCACCAGACGCAGCCGTGGCAGACCTGCGGCGCCGTCTGGAGCGTCGCACCGGTGAGCCCGGCGACGCGCGGGCCGTTCACGCAGGACCGATCTCGTCGACGACGACGTCGATCGCGGCCGGATGGACGTCCGCCATCCGCTCGAGGTAGCCGGCGACGCGTTGCTGCACCTCGCGCCCGAGGGCCGGAATCGACACACCCCAATCGACGGCAACGTGGAGCTCGACCACCACCCGGCCTTCCTCGTCGGTCACGCGAACACCACGATGGCGCGGCAGGTGACTCTCGACGAGACCGCGCACGCCGTCGACCTCGCAAGCCGCATCGGCGGCGTAGCTGGCGAGGATGTCGCCCGAAATAGTCGCGTGCTCGGACACGTCACGCTCGTTGTAGCACCAGCTCTGTCGCCTCGGGCCGCGCGTAGAAGCGGAACGGGACGAACGTCGTCCCGAGCCCCGGCGAGATGTGCATCCACGTCCCGCCGCGCTCGTACAGCCCGGTCGTGTAGCGCGCGCGTGGATTCGCAAGGCGGAGCTTCCCGCGTGGGAGCGGGACGGAGATCTGGCCGTCGTGCATGTGACCGGCGAGGACGACCTGGAACGCGGCAGGCGGCAGGCTGTCGAGGACAGATGGGAAGTGGCAGAGGAGCACGCGGAGCTCCGCCTCGGGATCTGCGAGCTCCCACGGCCGTGCGCGCCGCTGCCGGTACGCGCGCGGATCGACGCCGACCAGCTGCACCTTCCGACCGTGGATCTCCAGGGTCGCGGACTCGTCCACGAGGAGCGTCGCCGGGCTGAGATCGGTCAGCCCCACGGTACGGGAGAACGGATCGCGCGAGTACTCGACGTCGTGATTGCCGAGCACGACGTAGCAGCGGTCGCCGAGCTGCTCGAGCACCGCGCGCAGCGTCGCGGCTCCGCGCGGACGTGAGACGAGGTCGCCGGTGACGGCCACGAGATCGGGCCGGCGCGCGACGGTCCATTCGACCGCCCGCTTCACCGCATGCGCGCCACGCCCAGCCGGCCTCGAACCAACCCCACCCGAGCCCACCGGCCGCGAGGCTTCCCAAAAAGGCTCCGGCGCGTGACCTCGAGGAGATCATCGCGCCGGAAACCGCCCCTCCACTAGCCCTAGATGCCGCACGACCGGGAATCTTGCGACGGGGCTCAGACCTCCAGCTTCTCGAGCACCGGCTTCACCGAGACCACGTGGCGCTTGAACTTCAGTTCCGATTCCTCCAGGCCCGCGGCGACGCCGACGAGCTGCGAGAGGTGGAGGATCGGCATCCGGAAGTCCTTGCCGGTTGCGGCGCGGAGCTTCGACTGCCATGCGTCCAGCGAGAGGTGGCACAACGGGCACGGCGTGACCATCGCGTCAGCTCCGGCTTCCGTCGCCTGCTCGATCGGCTGGATCAGCTCGCCAAGCGCGGTCTCCTCGCGCGCCTGGATGATCGGGAACCCGCAGCACTTGATCTTCGCGGGATAGTCGATCGGTTCGCCGCCGCACGCTTCGATGATCCGCTCGAGCGACCACGGGCGGTCGGGATCCTCGAACCCGAGGATCTTCGACGGGCGCAGGATCTGGCAGCCGTAGAACGGCGCCACCTTCAGTCCTTTCAGACCTTTGTGCGCCGCCGCCTTCAGCAGCTCGTAGCCGTCGCCTTCCGCGATCTCCCAGAGCAGGTGCCGCACCTCGACGCCGCCGCTGTACGGCGGCACGCCGACGCGCTGCAGGTTCGTGCTGATGCGCTCGCGTAGCGCGTCGTCGTTCTTGAGCTGCCAGTTCGCTTGCCTGAGGTTGAGCGTGCATACGTTGCAGATGGTCAGCAGTGTGTCGGCGCCGGTCGCTTCCGCGTACGCGAGGATGCGTGCGTTCAGGTGCAGGTAGTAGTCGGGCTCGGCCTCGTGAATATCGCCCGCGCCGCAGCACGTGACGGCCTCGAGCTCCACCAGCTCGAGGCCGACCTTCGGCGCGAGCGCCTGCGTCGAGGTGTCCAGCTCTTTCGCTGAGAGCGACGCGAGGCAGCCTTTGTAGTACGCGACCTTCTTCATTCTTCGGGGTGTGGCGGCTCGACGCCCGGCTGGATCTCCGGGTCGCTCGACTTCATGCCCGCCTCCTCCGTGAACTCGATGCGGCCGAGCGCATGCTCGCCCTGGACGATCCCGAGCGCACCGTCACGTCCCTGCTCCTTGACCAGGTTGTAGAGGGCTCGTGACTCTTGCACGCGGTCCGCGACGTGGGGCGGGAACGGCGGCGGCACCTTGCCGTGCCTGGCGAGGTCGAGCGCGAACTTCGTCTGCTTGATCGCGGACACGATTCCCTGCGTCTTCGGCACGAGCTCCGTCTCGCGCAGCCAGCCCGTCGTCTTGGCCGAGTGGACGAACCACTTCGCGTGCTTCGCGCCCATGTCGTGGTCGATGCCCTGCTTGACGGATTCGGCGCCGAGCTTCGCGATCGCGTCGCGCGGATCGACACCCTTCGGGCAGCGCTCGTTGCAGAAGTAGCACCGCGTGCAATCCCAGATCCCGTGCTCGCTGTTGAGGTCGTTCAGCCGCTCGACGGCCGTCTGGTCCCGCACGTCGCCGACGAACCGCATTCCTTTCGCGAGCGCAGCGGGCCCGAGGAACTCGGGATCCGACTCCATCGAGTTGCACTCGGAGACGCAGCAGCCACACATGATGCAGAGCGCCTCCTTCTGGATCACGTTCATCTGCTGTTGCGAGACGATCCGCTCCTTCTCCGCGACCTCGTCGTAGCCGGGTTCGAGCCAGGGCTTGACGGCGCGGATCTTGTTCCAGAAGGGCCCCATGTCGACGACGAGGTCCTTGATCACCGGCAGGTTCCCCATCGGCGAGATCACCGGCACGTGGCCCGACTGCGCGATGTCCCACATCCGCGTCTTGCAGGCGAGCACGGCGGCGCCGTCCATGCGCATCCCGCACGAGCCGCAGATCATCATGCGGCAGCTCTTGCGGTACGCGAGCGTCCCATCCTGGCGGTCCTTGATGATGTCGAGGACGTCGAGGAGCGTCACCCAGTCGGGCGCCTCGACGTCGTAGCGCTTCAGCTCCTTCTCCCCGGTGTCCGCGTCGTAGCGCCAGATCTTGAGCGAGACCTCGATCGTCGTGGAGCCGGGCGCAGGAGCGAGCTGGTGGGACATCAGTACTTGCGCTCCTGCGGTTGCCACTTCGTCATCGTCACCGGCTTCCAGTCCAGGTGCGGTCGCCCGTCCGCGAGCGTCACGACGGTGTGCTTCATGTAGTTCTCGTCGTCGCGGTTCGGATAGTCGTCCGGACGCGCGTGGGCGCCGCGGCTCTCCTTGCGCGCGATGCCCGCGACGATCATCGAGTCCGCGAGGTCAAGCAGAAAGCCGAGCTCCAGCGCCTGGGTCAGATCGTTGTTGAAGATCTCACCTTTGTCGTCGACGACGACGTTCTCATAGCGCTCGCGCAGCGCCGCGACGGTCTCGCCCTGCTCGATCATTTGGTCCTCGCGGCGGAAGACGCCGAAGTTCTCGTGCATCGTCCGCGCGAGCTCGTCGCGGATCTTCCACGGTCGCTCGCCTTCGCTGCGGTCGAGCAGCTCCTTGAGCTCGCGCTCCGCATCCGTCTCGGTCGAGGGCGGGATCTCGACCGTCGTGTGCGAGAGCGCCCAGTCGGCGGCGTGGTAGCCGGCTCGCTTGCCGTAGGTGATCGTCTCCATCAGCGCGTTGCCGCCGAGCCGGTTCGCACCGTGGACCGAGACACACGCGCATTCCCCCGCCGCATACAGACCTTCCACCGACGTCAGACCCCACACGTCCGTGTCGACGCCGCCCATGTGGTAATGAGCGCCCGGGCGCACCGGGATCGGCTCGTAGATCGGATCGACGCCCGCGAACGTCATCGACAGCTCGCGCGTGCCGTGCAGGCGCTCGAGGATCCGGTCGGCGCCGAGGTGGCGGAGATCGAGCAGCACGTTGCCGTCGACGCCGCGGCCCTGGTCGATCTCCGTCTGCTCCGCGCGCGAGATCACGTCCCGTGACGCGAGCTCCATCGCGTTCGGCGCGTAGTTCTTGAGGAAGCGATCACCCTCCGAGTTGAGGAGATACGCGCCCTCGCCGCGGCAGCCCTCCGTGATCAGCACGCCCGTCGGCGCGAGTGTCGTCGGATGGAACTGCATCATCTCCATGTCCTTCAACGCGACGCCGACGCGGTAGGCCAGAGCCATCCCGTCGCCG
>VAXU01000039.1 GCA_005885125.1 Actinomycetota bacterium | reverse complement strand
TTGGTTGATCAAGAGCGGATGGTCGGAGCCTTTGACCTTCTCGAAGAGCAATGCCGGTCCGCCAGCCTTGACCGTGCGATCGGTGATCTCGGTGATCTCGAGCTCGGGATCGACCTCAACGCCGACGCGAACCAGTTCGCCCTCGCGCTCGAGCAGCGAGATCCAGGCGCGCAGGTCCGCGGACACGGCCATCGAAGATCAGTCTACGGCGGCGCGCCGAGCGTCCTCCCAGATCAAGCAGGGGCCCCCGGCGTCTCCCCGGTTGCGCTCGCGTACCCGATCATCGAAGCTCAGCCCGTGACCGGCGAGTCGATCAGCGTTCTCGAAGGCGACACCTTCGTCGTCAGCGACCGGCGCGGGGACATCGCCGGCTCGCCGGATCAGCCGCACGGGCTTTTCCACCAGGACACGCGCATCCTCTCGCGCTGGCGGTTGACCGTTGACGGAAACCTGCCACGTGTCCTGTCGACCGATGACGTCGACTACTTCTCGGTCCAGTTCTTCCTCGCTCCGCCGCACGGGACGGTGTACGACGACGCCTCGTTCTCGATCTTCCGGAAGCGCGCGGTCGGTGACGGCTTCCACGAGGACCTCACGGTCATCAACCACACGTCTGAGACCCTCGAGCTCGAGCTCTTCCTCGAGGTAGGTGCCGACTTCGCGGACCTCTTCGAGGTGAAGGACGCGCTCGCGAAGAAGGGACAGCACGAAGTGCGGATCGAGGACGGCCAGCTCGTCCTCGGCTACCGGCGGGAGAAGTTCTTGCGCGAGACGAGGGTTGCCGCAAGCGCCCCCGAAGCCGAGCTCGGCGCCGACGGCATTCGGTTCCGTCTCTCGATCCCGCCCCAGCGCGAATGGACGACGTGCCTCGACGTCCTCGCGGCCGTCCATGCCTTCGGAGCCGCTCCGCGGCGCACGAAGTACGGCCACGGCGACTCGCAGGCTCGTCCGAACATGCGCCTCAGCCTCGAGGAGTGGATCGAAGCTGCACCCGCGCTCTCCTCGGACTGGCAGTCACTCGAGTTGACGTATCGCCGGAGCCTCATCGACCTGGCGGCGCTTCGCTTCTATCCGCCGATCCTGGCGGAGATGGCTCTGCCCGCCGCCGGGCTGCCGTGGTTCATGGCCGTGTTCGGACGGGACAGCCTGATCACGAGCTACCAGGCGCTGCCGTACACCCCGGAGCTCGCGGAGACGACGCTGCAGGTCCTCGCGGCACGACAGGGATCGCGCGTCGACGACTTTCGCGACGAGGAACCGGGAAAGATTCTCCACGAGCTGCGGCTCGGCGAGTTGACGGCGTTCGAGGAGCGTCCGCATTCGCCCTACTACGGCACCGCCGACGCGACGCCGCTCTTTCTCGTCCTGCTCGACGAGGTCGAGCGCTGGACGGGGAACGTCGACCTCGTGCGCGAGCTCGAGGCCGAGGCCCGCGCCGCACTGGCGTGGATCGACGACTACGGCGACCGGGACGGGGACGGCTACGTCGAGTACGAGCGGCGGAACACCGACACGGGCCTCGAGAACCAATGCTGGAAGGACTCGTGGAACTCGATCCTGTTCGCCGACGGCAGGCTTGCGTCCGGCCCGATTGCGACGTGCGAGATCCAGGGCTACGTCTACGACGCGAAGCGTCGCTGCGCGCGGCTCGCGCGCGACGTCTGGGGCGATCCCGCGCTCGCAGCGCGCCTCGAGGACGCAGCGGCAGCGCTGAAGGAGCGATTCAACGCCGACTTCTGGGTGTCGGAGCGGGAGTTCTTCGCGCTGGCACTCGATGGCGACAAGCAGCAGGTCGATTCTCTGACCTCGAACATCGGCCACCTGCTCTGGAGCGGGATCGTCGAGGACGACAAGGCCGACGCGATTGCTCGCCATCTGCTCGGCCCGAAGCTCTTCAGCGGCTGGGGAGTGCGCACGATGGCCGAGGGCGAGCGCGGCTACAACCCGCTCGGGTACCACGTCGGCACCGTGTGGCCGCACGACAGCTCGCTGGTCGCCGCCGGCCTCGCCCGGTACGGGTACCGCGAAGGGGCCGGCCGGATCGCCTTCGCAGTGCTCGAGGCTGCGGCGTTCTTCCGGCACCGGTTGCCCGAGGTCTTCGCAGGCTATCCGCGGGGTCAGACCGGTTTTCCCGTCGAGTACCCGACCGCTTGCAGCCCTCAGGCCTGGGCCAGCGGAGCGCCGCTCCTCTTCGTGACGACGCTGCTCGGGCTCGAGTCAGGCCCGAACGGCATCAGCATGGATCCCGTGCTACCTGACGGCATCGGCCGACTCGAGCTCCCCGTCGAGGGGGTCGTCGGCGCGAGGCGCGGAGTGCCTACTCACGCCTCGCACGAGCGCCGGGTCGTCGCGGCCGAGGATCCGGTGCCGTCCGTCGCCAGCGCCGGCGAATTCTTCCATCACCTCCAACGAATCATCGAGCCGGCGAGAACTCTCGGCATCAAGGCGACCTACCGGTTCGACGTCACCGGAGTCGGGAGTTGGCGGCTCGTCGTCGACGACGGCCGACTGTCGGTCCTCGAGGGAGACGGGCAGGCGGACTGCATCCTCGGGATGAGCGAAGACGTGCTGCTCAAGATCGTCCGAGGTGAGCAGAGACCGGCGACGGCTTTCCTGACCGGGTTGCTCACGATGGAGGGCGACGTCACCCTCGCGCCCAAGCTGGACAAGTTGTTCTCACCCGCCAGAGCGGACGATCGCGGCGACTGAGAATTGCGTTACTGG
Organism: Actinomycetota bacterium; assembly: GCA_005885125.1. Classification (GTDB taxonomy): domain Bacteria; phylum Actinomycetota; class Thermoleophilia; order Gaiellales; family Gaiellaceae; genus 3-1-20CM-4-69-9. The sequence goes on along the minus strand of VAXU01000039.1, from coordinate 14,577 downwards.
CGGACGCGCCGCCGGTGGCGGAGCCAGTGCAGCGTCTGACCGAGCCCGATCGTGCCGGCGAAGATCAAGCCCACGATCAACATGCCCATGAGGACGTGTTTACCCTCGGTTGCCGCATCCTGGGCGGCGACGAGTGGGTGCAACAGCGCCAGCATGCGAGGCGACTCTAACGCAGCCTGGTGCGGTGGGCGTCGAGCGAGCGGCTGACCGCGGTGTCACCGGCTGCGTCGCGCGCGAGCCGCTCGAGCGGCCCCGGATCGTTGTCGAGCCGGAGCGACGTGCGGCCCTCGTCCAGCGCGCTTCGCCCGAGCAACGTCGCGGTCGCGGCCCAGAGGGGACCGTCGCCTGCGACTCGTTCCGCCTGCAGGTAGGCACAGAGCGCGATTAGCTCAGCCAGGTCGTCGACCGCTTCGACGCTGCCGACCCGCTCGACGCGCACGAGCCCGTGCGCGTACAGGTAGTCGCCGAGGAGCAGCGCAGTGTCGTCGTCCTCCGGTGAGAAGAGGCGCGCGCGTCCGTAGTGGAGGAGGTAGCCCTCGTAGATCGTCTCGACACCGAGCGCGTAGCGGGACTCGGCCAGCGGAGAGAACACCGGCTCGCGTTGCTGTTCCTCGCGCGGCCGCAGGGCGCTGGTCCACAGTTGGCTCTCGGCTTCTGCCTCGGCCGCGATCGTGTCCCACAGATCAGCCGTCGAAATCGGCAATTGTCTCGATCGTGCGGTCGATCTCCTCGTCCCCGTGCGCGAACGACACGAACATCGCCTCGAACTGGCTCGGCGCGACGTAGATGCCGCTTTCCAGAAGATGGCGGAACAGCGCGGCGTAGCGCTCGACGTCGGCGCGCTGCGCTCCCTCGAAATCGCGCACCGGCGCATCCGTCATGAACAGCGTCGCCATCGCGCCGACGCGCTGAACGCGCCCATGCGGCGCGAGCCCTGCTTCGAGTCGCGCACCGCGCCGCTCGAGCTCGTCGTAGACCGACGAGTCGCGCAACCTGCGCAACACCACGAGCCCCGCGGCAGTCGCGAGCGGGTTCCCGGACAGCGTCCCAGCCTGGTACACGTCGCCGGCCGGCGCGAGGCGATCCATGATCTCGGCGCGGCCGCCGAACGCTGCGAGCGGGAGCCCGCCGCCGACGATCTTCCCGAGGATCGTCAGGTCGGGGACGACTCCGTACCGCTCCTGGGCGCCTCCGCGCGCGACCCGGAAGCCGGTGATGACCTCGTCGAAGACGAGCAGTGCGCCGGAGGCGTCACACAGCTGTCGCAGCACCTCGAGAAAGCCGGGCTCGGGCGGAACGACGCCCATGTTTCCGGCGACCGGCTCGACGAGGATCGCGGCGAGCCCTTCCCCGTACTCGGTCACTGCGACCGCCGCTGCGTCGACGTCGTTGTAGGGACACACGATCGTGTGCGACGTCGTCGCGGACGGGACACCGGGGCTGGACGGGAGACCGAACGTCGCGATCCCGGAGCCGGCGCTCGCCAGCAGCGGGTCGGCGTGCCCGTGGTAGCAGCCTGCGAACTTGACGATCCGGTCGCGCGAGGTGAACGCGCGGGCGAGACGGACGGCGCTCATCGCCGCTTCCGTCCCGGACGAGACGAGGCGGACCTTCTCGACGGACGGGACGGCGTCCACGAGCTCGGCTGCGAGCTCGACCTCCGCCTCCGTCGGCGCGCCGAAGCTCGTGCCGCGCTCGGCGGCGTCGCACACCGCGGCGACGATCTCTGCGTCCGCATGGCCGAACACGAGCGGGCCCCACGACATCACCCAGTCCAGATACCGGTTGCCGTCCACGTCCTCGAGATACGCGCCCTGCGCGCTGCGGACGAAGAACGGCTCGTCGAGCCCGACGGCGCGCATCGCGCGGACAGGCGAGTTCACGCCGCCGGGAATCAGCTCGAGCGCGCGGCGGTAGAGATCGCTGCGCGTCCTCAGAGCCAGCGCGCGAGCTCCTTCGTCCAGTACGAGACGACGACGTCCGCGCCGGCGCGCTTGATCGCCGTCAGCGACTCGACCGCCGCCTGCCGCTCGTCCATCCATCCCTTCGCCGCGGCGGCCTTGAGCATCGCGTACTCGCCGGAGACGTTGTACGCGGCAAGCGGAAGATCGAACTCCTCTCGAACGGCGCGGATGACGTCGAGACACGGCAGCGCAGGCTTCACCATCAACATGTCGGCGCCCTCTTCGACGTCGAGCTCGCATTCGCGCAGGGCCTCGCGCACGTTCGCAGGATCCATCTGATAGCCGCGCCGGTCGCCGAACGCCGGCGCGGACTCCGCCGCCTCGCGAAACGGGCCGTAGAACGCGGACGCATACTTGGCGGAGTACGCGAGGATCGGCGTCGACTCGTGACCGGCGTCGTCGAGCGCAGTGCGGATTGCGGCGACGCGGCCGTCCATCATGTCGCTCGGGGCGACGGCGTCTGCTCCCGCCTCGACGTGGCTGAGGGCGGTGCGCTGAAGCAGCGCCAGCGTCTCGTCATTGTCGACCTCGTCGCCGTCGAGGACTCCGCAATGCCCGTGCGACGTGTACTCGCAGAGGCAGACGTCCGTGAGCAGAACGAGGTCGGGGTGGCGGTCGCGGAGCGCTCGCAGGGCGCGCTGGACAATTCCGTCGTCGTCGTACGCGCCGGAGCCCTCCTCGTCCTTCTCCTCCGGGATCCCGAACAGCAGCAGTGCTTTCACACCGAGGCCGCTCAACTCGTCCGCCTCGCCGACGACGCTGTCGACGGAGTGGCGCGCAAGACCCGGCAACTCGTCGTTGGCGAGCGGCTTCGGGCCCACGAACAGCGGCATGACGAAGTCGTCGAGCGAGAGGCGCGTCTCGCGCACGAGCCCGCGCAGCCCGGTCGTCCGCCGAAACCGCCGCAGCCGCGTGACGGGAAACGAGCTCACGGCGTACAGACTAGACCGTGCCGGTCGGGACAGGTGTGCAAGAAAAGACACACTTTCGGCACACGAGGGTCAGACCGTGGTGTTTTCAGTCCTGTCGAGTTGGCCGTCCGAGCGCGATGTCGGAGCACCGACTCCGTCGACGTTCGCCGCGTCGTCGATCACGCGAGCAGCCTGCGGATCGCGACCCGCGCGCCCGCGCCGAAGACGGCGCCGAGGCCGACCAGCCACCCGAGCTCGCGCGCGACGGTGCCCCAGGGATGCGTGTCGTACAACGAGGACGAGAAGTAGCGGACGGCGTGAGCGAACGGCAGCGCGTCGCTGATCCAGCCGGCAACCGGGGCAATCTGCTTCGGCACCAGCCCGAGAAAGACGACCGGCATCACGACGAGCACCGCGACGAGCGACGCCGTCCGCGCCTCGCGCGCAAGCGCGCCGAGCAGCGAGCCGAGCGCGCCGAGGGACGCGCCCGCGAGCAGCAGCCCGACCGCGAGGAGCGGCAGCCGCACCCAGGGCTCCCCGCCGACGACGCCTCCCGCTTCGACGATCACGCCGAAGACGACGGCGATCCCGAGCCCGAGCGCGAGCGCCACCACCGCCGCCAGCGCGATCTTCGCCCAGACGATCTCACCCAAAGACACGAGCCCACGCGCGAGGCGGCCGATCGCGTTCTCGTCGCGCTCGGCGGCGAGCGCGCCCGCGGCGAGCAGCAGCGCGAGGAACGTGATCGTCAGCGCCAGCGCGTAGGCCTGCACCTGCGCCGACAGGAGCGAGCTGCGCGACTTCTCCGGCGCCCGCTCGAGCGTGATCGGGCTCGCCGTCGAGGCAAGCAAGTTTCCCGTCTGGCCGAGCGCGACGCTGGCGATGCGCGCAAACCCCGCGACGCGGTCGCGCTCCGGGCTCTTCGGCAGCTTGACGAGGAGGTCGTGCATGCGGTCGAGGCCGAGCACGTCGTAGGTCTTGCCACCGAAGGTCGCGGTGCCGCCGTGCTGGATCAGCTGCACGTAGTGCAGGTCGGTGTGGACGAAGGCCTTCTGCAGACGAGTGTTGAGCGAGTACACGAGCGCCTGCACCTGCTGCGTCACGCGCGACGAGATCCCGCCGTGCGTCGTCTGGTAGACCAGGCTCGGAGACGTCAGCCCGCTCTTCAGCTCGGCGAGGAAGCCCGGCGGAACCGTCAGCGTCGCAACGACACGCCCCGACCGGAGTTGCCGCGCCGCCTCGTCACGCGACAGTCGCACGAGGTGGACATTCCGGCCCACCTCGTCGATCGCGTCCGCGATCCGAAAGTCACGCCCGCCGATCCGCACGACCGCAGGCAGGTGATCTTCGTCGACGAGCGCAACGCGCGGCTTGGAGCTCCCGTATCCGGCAACGGCCCCGACCAGTCCGGCCACGAGCAGCGGGTACACGATCAGCAGCGTGAGGAGCAGCGGCGACCGCCAGAGGACGAGCAGATCCTTCCGCAGGACGAGCGCGGCGCGACTCACTCGAACACCTCGGCCGCGTGGACGCGGTCGTATTCCGCGACGGGACCGTCGAATGCGAGCCGCCCGCGCTGGAGCACGACGACACGCGAGGCGTAGAGCCCGATCTCCTCGAGGTTCTGTGTCGAGAACACGACGGTGCCGCCCTTTACCATCTCCCACAGCCGTCGCCGTTGCCCCGGGTCGAGCGACGCCGTCGGCTCGTCGAGCAGGAGCACACGCGGCTCGCCGAGCAGCGCGATCGCGACGTTGAGGCGCTGACGGTTTCCGACCGACAGCGACGCCGAGGGACGGTCGGCCGGGAGGTCGAACGTCGACAACAGCTCTTGCGCCGCCGCAGCCGGTCGCTGCTCCCGCTCCAGCCGCGCGAACAGCTCGAGGTTCTCGCGCGCCGTGAGGCGGTCGTACAACGAGGGCCGCTGCGGTACCCAGCCCACCCGAACGCCGTTGACGCGCTCGACTCTCCCCGCCGAAGGGTCGAGGGAGCCGGCGAGGATCGACAGAAGCGTCGACTTGCCGGCGCCGTTCGGACCGATCAGCGCAATCGTTTCTTCAGAGCAGACGTCGAGGTCGGTCGGCTCGAGTGCGATCTGCGCACCGAAGCGGCGCGCCACCCCACGCGCGCGGAGGAGCGGTTCCAGCGCAGTCAACTCTGCGCCGCGGCCGCTTCCTCGTCCGGCCCGGCCGGTCCGCCGGCGCGGACGGGCCGCTCTGCGGCAGGCGTCTTCTCATCCAGCTCCACCTCGACCGGCGGCGGGCCGCCCTCCTCCCACGGCTCGAGTGTGATCCGCTCGGAGAAGAACTCCCACATCGCGCGTCCCGCCGCCAGCAGCGGCAGCGCGACGAGCGCGCCCGGCAGACCATAGATCTCGCCGCCGGAGAGCAGGCCGAAGATCACGAGGAGCGGATGCAGGCGCAACGCGCTTCCCATCACGTTCGGCACGACGATGTGTCCTTCGACCTGGTGGATCGCGAGGAAGAGCAGCGCGACCCACACTGCGGACAACGGATGCGTGACGATCGCGTACAGAAGCGGGGGAATCGACCCGAGCCACGGGCCGAGGTACGGAATCAGCTCGGTGATCGCCGTCCACGCACCGAAGAGCAGCGCGTACTTCTGCCCGTGCGGGAGCCACCCGAGCACGCCGAGCAGCCATAAGCCAACGCCCGCGCTCGTCCCGATGATCAGCGACACGAGCGCCTGACCGCGGACGTAGCTCGTCAGCGAACGCTCCATGCGTAAGAGCAGGGCCGTGGATCCAGGCTGTGGCGGAAAACGACGGTCGATCGCGCGCTGCAGCCGTGGTAAGTCGAGCAGCATGTAGATCGATGCGACGAGGATGATGATCGCGCTGAAGAGGAGCTTGCCGATCGAGAGCGCAGCGCCTTCGGCGAAACGCACGACTTTGTTCGTGTACTTCCCGACGTTGTGCCTGCGGATGTCGCGCACGAGCTTGTGCCCGCGTTTCTGGACGTGGATCGAGCTCAGTCGGTGCGTGTTGAGCCAGTGCTGGAGCCGGTCGACGTCGCGATCGGCCTCGACCTGCCCGGTTCGTCCGTTCACGTTCGTAAAGTAGGAATCGACCCGTTTGGCGGCCGTTTTCGTCTCGCTGACGACGACGGTCCCGAGAGCGCCGATGGCCGCGATCAACGCAAGCGCGAAGATCAGGTACACCAGCGCGACTGCAAAGCCGCGGGGAACGCGAAGCGTCGCGATCACGCGCACGAGCGGGCTCAGGAGCAGCGCGATCAGCAGCGCCACGAGGAACAGGAAGACGACGTGACGGACCGCGCCCGCAATCACCCACAGCAGGATCAGCACCAGCGGCAGTCCGACCAGCTGGATCCAGCGCGGAATGACGATCTTCGCCGCGGGAGCGGCCATTCGAGCGATCGTAGCGCCGAGGTCGTACAGCTAAGACCCCCTGGGTGGGACTGGTCCTGGGCCGAGGATGGGGCGCTGGCACTCGACCCGCACGAGCTCTGGGAGGAACCTCCGGCGCAAAGCCGGTTTGTGCGGTCACAAACTCGGCGCCGAGCCCGTTTGCGGGACGCGGGTTCGTCCGTTACGGTGCCCCGCATGCCGGCCCCCTCCGATCGAGCCGCCGTGGTCCGGCGTGCCCGCAAACGATCGCGCCCCACGCCGCACCGCTACCGGCGACTCGCCGTCCTCGTCGTCGTCGCCGGCGCGCTGCTCGGGTCGCTGCTCGTGACGGCGTTCGGCCAGGGCGCGCCCGAGATCGTGCCGCAGACGCTGCCGCCGCCCGCGAGCCGTCTGCTGCCCGCAGCCCCGCCGACACCGATGACCGTGGCGCTCCACGGAGGACTGCGGATCCAGCTTCCGATCGCGCAGGTCCAGGTCACGGCGATCGGCTATCACTCCACGGGCGACGGCGCACTCGCGCTGACGCCGCTCGGACGCCAGGGGAACGAGGGGGCGCTCGCGCGCCTCGCACACAAGATCTTCGGCGGCGGCCACGGCCACTTCGTCTACTACCAGCTGAACGGCGGCGAGACAGACGTGCTCGACGTCGGCGCCGCGCCGGGGACCGACGTGTATGCGCCGGTTGACGGCACGATCACCGGTATCTCCGACTTCATCCTCAACGGGCAGGCGTTCGGGTCTCGCATCGACATCCAGCCTTCCGCTGCTCCGTCGCTCGTCGTGTCGCTGACACAGCTGAGCGCCGATCCGGCACTGACGGTCGGATCGACCATCGCCGCCTCGAGCACGAAGATCGGACGCGTGATCGACCTCTCGGTCGTCGAGAAGCAGGCCCTCGCACGCTTCACGCAGGATGCGGGGAACCACGTCGCGCTCGAAGTCCGCACTGCCGCGACCGTAACGCCCTGAAAATCCTCTTCATCGCCGACGTCGTCGGCGTGCCCGGGCGCCGGGCGATCGAGGAGCGCCTCCCTGCCTTGCGCGAGGAACTGCGCGCCGACGTGTGCATCGTCAACGGCGAGAACGTCGCGGACGGGGTCGGGATCACGCCGAAGCTCGCGGACAAGCTGCTCGCCGCCGGAGCCGACCTCATCACCCTGGGCAACCACACGTGGCGCCGTGGCGAGATCACGCCGTACCTGAAGGAGAGCGAGCGCGTCATCCGCCCGGCCAACTTCTCCGTGCACGCTCCAGGGCGAGGTCTTGCGTTCGTCCCTGCCCGCGACGGAACGGACGTGGCGGTGATCAATCTTCAGGGCGCACTGTTCATGGGCACGCAGATTCATCCGTTCGAGGTCGCCGAGCAGCTCGTGGACCAGGCGCGCAAACGCACGCCGGTGATCGTCGTCGACATGCACGCCGAGGCGACGAGCGAGAAGGTGGCCCTGGCGCGGATGCTCGACGGACAGGTCACCGCCGTGATCGGCACGCACACGCACGTGCAGACGAACGACGCACGCGTCCAGCCGGGCGGCACGGCGGCAATCACCGACGCGGGAATGACAGGTCCGCACGACTCGGTGATCGGAGTCCAGGCCGAGCACGCGATCAGGCGCATGCGGACGGGGATCCCGATTCGCTTCGAGGTCGCTCAGGGGGACGTGCGGATCGAGGGTGCAGTCGTGGAGTGCGGCGCCGACGGCCGCGCGACGAGCTGCGACGCGCTCCGGGTCAGCGTCTCGTGACGGCCTGAGCGGCGCGCTCGGCGGCCGACGGAAGCGCCAAGACGACGGCCAGCGCGACGAGGAGGGCGTCGCGCGCCAGGAGGAGCCATGACGGCCCGGCGTCGAGGTGGCGGGCGAGGTCCCAGTAGTGGAACGGAAACCACAGTTGCGTCAGGACCAGTGCGACCGCGAGCAATCCCGATGCGAGCACACCGCGCCGTCCACGCACGAGCGGCACGATCGGGATCAACCAGATCAAGAACTGCGGCGACAGTACCTTCCCGAGCGCGACGAACACGACCAGCACCGCGGCGCTCGCACGCACTAGGGCTTCGCCGGTGGGACGCGCGCGCGTGAACGCAACCCACACCGCCACGAGCGCAGACACCTGCAAGACCGTCTGCGCGATCGCGAGCGCGTGTGGAGCTGCGCCGGCGAGATTCTGGGAGCCGTGGCTCGTCTCCACCGTCACCCCGTAGCCCCAGGCCTGGTGCGCCGCCAGCAGCAGCGCGGACCCGAGGCTCTCGATCTGCAGAGGCCGCGTGAGCTGGACGGAGAAGCTCTCCCAGACACCGCCCGGTGACAGCGCGACGAACGGCGCGAACACGGCGGCCGCCACCGCCACCAACACGCCGAAGCAAATGAACGCCTCGCGCCGTCCTTCGCGTCGCCACGCGTACGCGAGCGCCAGCGGGACGAGCACGGCCGGGAACAGCTTGACGGCGATCGCGAGCCCGAGGATCCCGCTTCCCAGGCGCAGCCAGCCGCACACGAGCGCGGCCAGGGCAGCGGCGACGAGCGCCGCCGGCCACAGATCGAAGCGGCTGAGCACGACCGACCCGAGCGCGAGCGGCGCCAACGCCGCGAACGACAGAGCTCCCCAGACCCGGAGCTCCCCCGCCCCGAGCGAGGACAGCGCGACCGCCATCACGAGCAACGCGGCCGCCCCGCAGAGCCACATGAGGGTTTCGAACGCGTGCCGGAAGCCGGTCGTCACGTTCTGGTCGTGCCCGGGCTCGGCCAGACCGGGCAGCGCGAACACCGGCAACGCGCCGGGCGGGTATTCGACGGAGAAATCCCGGTACGGAACCTCGCCGTCCGCGATCGCGTTGCCGTAGCGCTGATACACGGGCGTGTCGGTGATCTGGCCGCGCGCGTAGAAGCCGACGTGGAGAAGCGCCCACGCCCCGGAGAACACGGCGACCGCGACGAGCGCGGCCGCCACAACGTGCCCCTCAGCCGGCCGGCTCAGGCTGCGGGTCTGCTCGACCACTGGGCGCGAGGAACGCGAACGCGACGAAGGGGAAGAACCACGGGATGTAGAGATAGAACCAGTGCGTCAGCACGAGCTCGAAGCCGATCAGCAACGCGGCGGTCAGAGCGGCGAGCTGGAGCGGAGACTTGCGGCGCGGGACGAATGCGAACGCGATCGCGCCGAGGACGAGCAACCCCTCGAGGACGTACTGGACCACGTGCAGATTCGGGATCCCGCGCGCGTGGTACTGGCGCCAGTCCCACAGCGAGAATGGCGATTCGCGATCGATCTGGTTCTTGATCGTCCGGTCGTAGAACACATGCGCGGCATGAAGAGGGCTCGGCTCGAGCAACAGGATCGAGAACGCGGCCACAGTCGCGAGCGCGAATCCGCCCGCGTAAGCGAGCAAGCGACGGGGACGCCACTTCAACTCCGGATACGTGAGCCACATCGGCGCGACCACGAGCGTTGCAAACTTCGTCCACGACGACAGCGCGACGAAGATCCCGCGCGCCCAGGCCGACGTGACCAGCCAGAAGCCCCAGATCAGGAAGGCAGCGGGAAGCGCATCGTTCGTGTTCGAGCTCGACACGTACTGCGTGAAGGGATACGCCGCCCACGCGAACGGGAGCGCACCCGCGAGCAGCGGCCCGCCGAAACGGAGCCCGACGAGCGCGAGCCCGAGCAGACAGGCGAGGTCGAAGGCAATCGACGTGAAGTGCACAGCCGGCAGGTCGTCCCACTTTCCCGACCAGCCTCGGATCCAGTAGCCCGGCAGGTACGACTCGTACGCGACCGGCCCGTAGGTGTCCCCCTGCGGGTTCGCGGACTCACAGCGGCCGTTCGTCTGGATCCGGTCGCGGATCTCGCCTTCCGCGTCCGCTGCACCACAGGCCTTCAGGCTCTTCTCGACGGGGAAGTGGCCGTAGGGCGACTGTCCGGCAGCGATTCGCTGCGCGCCGATGACGCCCGCGTAGCCGACGTCGATCACGTTCGAGTCCTCGATGTTGAGCCCGATGCGGAAACCGGCGAGGAAGACGGCGGCCGCGAGCAGCACCCAGTACGGCCACACGACTCGGCCACGCACCGCTCGTCCCGTGCAGCCGATCCACAGACAACGCGCGGCCAGATACGCGAGCGGCGGGTACGCGAGTGGGACGGACGCGAACACGTTGCCGTGATTGAAGAACCACAGCGACACGGAGAACGACAGGAGCATCAGCAGGTCGAGGTTCCGCCATGACAGCGGCCGGCGGTACTCCGCGAGCCCGAGCAGGAAGACGATGCAGAACCCGAGCCAGACGGAGGTGCTGTTGATCTTCGCGCCGCCGAACGCGCCCTTGCCGCCGCGCGCCATCTTCCAGGCCACCTGCGCGCCGGTCCACGCCTCCGTGATGCGCGCCGCGCGGTCGTCCACACGGCCGGATGCGATCTCGCCCGCGGGATCCCAGTCGACGCGGAGGTTCCAGCAACCGCCCGCCGTCCCAGCCGTGCAGCGCTGCGGGTTCGATTCGTAGGTCGCCGAGACGCGGCGATTCTTGCGCGGGTAGCGCGACAACCAGTCCGCGACCTTGTCGTCCGCGAGGAAGAGCCGGATCGCACGCTGCTCGGTCAGCCGCGCGGCTACCTGTGCGGGCGCGAACGGCGTCTGGATGATGCGCCCCTTCGAGTCGTAGACGGGCGTCGAAGGCGGAGCAGCGACTGCTGTGGAGGTGATCGCCGCCGCCGCGAGGACCGCGGCCGCTGCGGCAAGGAGACGCGTCAGTGCCTTCTCCGGAAAGACCACAGCTTGTTGCCGAGGAAGTTCAGCGGCGTGACGAGGACGACGGCGATCGCCTGCGAGACGATCTTGCCCAGCCCCGCCTCCACGAAAAGCGCCAGCAGCCCGAGGTTTGCGCCGTAGACGATCACGGACACGACGAGGAACCGCAGCCCCTGGTAGCCCATGTGCCCGCGCTGGTGGCGGAACGTCCAGAGCCGGTTCCACGTGTAGTTGTTCGTGACCGCAACGAGGAAGGATCCCGTCGCGGCAAGCGTGTAGTGCAGGTTCGCCCAGTTCAGGAGGAGGGCGTAGACCCCGAGGTTGACCACGTAGCCGCTGGCTCCGACGACGCAGAACTTCGCCAGCTGCTCCCAGTTGTGCCGCCGGCGGAGGGCTCGGGCTGCGCGGGCGCGAATCGACGTCGCCGCGACGGCTGCGGGCTGCTGCTCCATCGCCGGGCGAGGTTAGCTCACGCTGCGGAGCGGCTTTCCGGTTGGAAGCGCACACTCTCGTCGAACGGCAGGTGCTGTTCCTTCCCGTGCGCCTCGACGATCGCCCCTGCGAGCATGCCGCTCGGGCCCACGATGCCCGAGCCGGCGTAGCGGAAACCGGTCAACCGCCGTTGAATCCCTGCTCCCCGACGAGCGGGACGAAGCGGCAGGGCACAGACCGGACGATCGCGGGCCCCTCCGGACTGCGAACGACGACCTCGAGGCGCTGCACCCGCCGCCGCCCGACCGGGACGACGAGGCGGCCGCGAGGCTCCAGCTGGTCGTAGAGGGCCTGCGGGAGCTCCGGTGCCGCGGCCGCCACGGCGATCGCGTCGAACGGCGCGCGCTCCGGCAGTCCGCGGGTTCCGTCACCGATGTGAACTCGGACGCGGTCGTAGCCGGCAGCGGTCAGGTTTGCGCGCGCGACCTCCGCGAGCTCGGGGATGCGCTCGATCGTGTCCACCTCGGCCGCGAGCTCGGCGATCACCGCGGCCTGGTAGCCGGAGCCCGAGCCCACGTCGAGCACGCGCTCGCGGCCCGTCAGCGCGAGCGCCTCGCAGATGCGGGCCACCATGTACGGCTGCGAGATCGTCTGGCCGCCGCCGATCGGGAGCGCCGCGTCCTTGTAGGCGTGTTCGCGCAGATCGGCCGGCACGAACAGCTCGCGCGGCACGCGTTCCATCGCAGCGAGCACGCGTTCGTCCGTGATGTCGCGCTCGCGCAGCTGGCGCTGCACCATTCGAATGCGCGGCTCTTCCTCAGACGGCACGCGCCAGCGTCCGCTGGTAGGCGGGTGGTTCGAGGCCAAAGTGCTGGATCACCGCCGGCGCGACGTCGACGATGCTCCGCGGCGCTACTTCGATCCCGATCGTCAGCATCGGCACCTCGGAGTCGCCGGCGAGCAGCGATCCGTGGCTGCCGCCGCCCGCGTGATGCCGACCCGCGAGATCCGCGAACTCGATGCCCGGCGCGGCCGAGACGAGGATGTCCCCGGCGTTCGGGTTGTGCAACGCCGCCCAGGCGCGCGCCAGTGCGTCGGGCTCGTCGAGCAGGGACTCGTCGCCGCTCGTCCGCCAGCCGTCGCCCGCGCGCGCAAAGCGGAGCTCCTCGCCCTCGCGCCGGGCGATCGCCTCTCCGCCTTCGAGAAAAAGCGCGACGCCGACCGACGGCACGCCGTCCAGCCGTTCCGCGAGCCCGCGGGCGTCGCGGCCGTAGATCATCCCGGCCCGGTTCGACGCCGTGACGACGACGTCCTCGAGCCCGGCGAACGACGCCTGCAGATGCGCGTGCCGCTCGACGAGGGTCTGGCCGTGATCGGAGCAGAAGACGACGGCGTACCGCTCGAGGAACTCGTCCGGCCCGCCGGCCGCGTCGAGGAGCGCACCGATCGCCTCATCCGCCCGCGCCAGCGCCTCGTGCGCGCCGTCGGGCCCGTGGGCGTGCGACGCGAAGTCGTAGTCGGGCAGGTAATACGCGAGAAAGTCGAAGCCGTCGCGCGTGACGAGCCAGCGGCCGACCGAGGCGGCGTAGGCGTCGATGGAGCCGCCGGAGCGTCCGAACACCGCGAGCGGCGCGCCTGTCACATCCGACTCGAACAGGTTGTAGTAGAAGAAGCGCTTGGGTCCGAACGCGGGAATCGGGATTCCCGGCAGGGTCGGCAGATGCGGGGTGCGGCCGCGATAGCACGTGATGTTGATCGCCGCCGCCGTCAGCTCGGCGTCTTCGAGCGCCTCGAAGACGGTGACGGCGTCTGCCGCGAGATGCCGGCTGTTCATGTTGATGATCGTGTCGAAGATGGCGCGCGTCATCCCGGCCGCGCGCACCGCTGCGAACGACGACCCGTACTCGACGACGCGGTGCTCCTCGCGGTGGTACCAGACGAGGTGGGGGATGTGGTGCACGTCGGGGTGTCCGCCCGTCGCGAGTGACGAGAGACACACCGGAGTCAGCGACGGGAATGTCGAGACCGCGCGCTCGTACCGTCCGTTCTCGGCGAGGAACGTGAGCGCGGGCGTGCGCTTGTCGCCCACGGCGGACTCGAACACCGACGGCGTCAGGCCGTCGATGACGATCAGGATGACCTTTTTAGTCTCGGGCAAGGGAGCGCAGTCCCGCATAGCGCTCGGGCACGCGGCCGCGCAGGCGCGCGGCGAGCGCGGGGACGACGGTGGCCTCGACGTAACCGATGCCAGGGATCCACGCCAGCGCGGCGAGCAGCACGGCGGCGGCTCCGATGAACAGCGCCGTCCCCAGGCGCGTGCCTCCGCGCCTCAATGTCCCGGCGACGAGCTGCGCCGCGCCGAGCGAGCCGAGCGCGCCGCCTGCGCCGCCGCCGACCGCCTCGTCCCACTGCCCGAGCGCGAACCCGACGACGACGCCGGCGCCGGCCGCGAGCACGAGCGCCGCCGCGAGCAGCGCACGCGAGGCGCCGAAGAGCGCCGCGAGCAGCACGCCGATCCCGACCCCGAGCCCCGCGCAGACGCCGATCCAGTACCAGCTACCCACGCTTGGAGTGTACGCAGGGCCTCCCGCCCGGAGTCGAGTTTCGGGACGGCCGCGTCCGGGTAGACAACAGCGAACCGGTCCCCCGCGCGCGGATTCACATCAGGAGGAAACCCAGTGAGTGACGCCAGGCCCCTGCTTGTCTTCTTCTGGTCAGAGCGCTCTGGCCCCGCACGGCGCATGGAGAGCCTGCTCGCGCATCTGGCGCGGAAAGAACGCACGCGGTTGCGCGTGCTGCGCGTGGACGTGGACCAGCAGCCGCATCTGGTGGAGCGGTTCAGAGTCGGGGACGTCCCGACACTCGTCCTCGTCAAGGGCAAGCGCGTCGTCGACCGGATCGAGGGACGCGCGAGCGCGCCGGCGATCGAGTCGATGCTCCGGCCGCACCTCGCAGCAGCCGCCGCCTAGGGCGCACGGCAAACCGGTCTAGGCGGCCCCGCGTAGCACTTTGGCAGGCCCCGGCGCCTCTGCCCCGGCGCCGGGGCTGCTTCGAGGTCAGTTTGACGCTTCGATGCGGCGGATCACGGCGAGACCGAACTCCGCCGCGCGCGCGCCGTCGATCACACGATGATCGAACG
>VAXU01000091.1 GCA_005885125.1 Actinomycetota bacterium | reverse complement strand
CCGACGGTCGAGCGCGGGTTCCGGGAGGTCGTCTTCTGGTCGATCGAGATCGCCGGTGAGAGGCCGTCGATCGAGTCGACGTCCGGCTTCTCCATCATCTGGAGGAACTGGCGGGCATAGGCCGAGAGGCTCTCGACGTAGCGGCGCTGGCCCTCGGCGTAGATCGTGTCGAAGGCGAGCGACGACTTCCCTGACCCGGACAGCCCGGTGATGCAGATCAGGCGATTCCGCGGCAGGTGGACGGTGATGTCCTTGAGGTTGTGCTCCCGTGCACCGTGAATCACCAGCTCTTCCGCGGCCATAACCGACCCAGTCTAGCCCGGGGGATCGGATCGAACAAGTGTTCGGTTAGAGGGTTCGGAGGTCGTACTGGGAGGCGGTCCAGGGCCACTCCCAGGGGTGATCGCAGAGGCCCGCCCGGACCGGGTTGTAGACGGCGTAGCGACACGCCGCTCGGAGGTACTCCTCGTCCTCGATGATCCAGGAGCGGAAGCGATCGCCGAAGAGATGGCCCTTCCGCTTGTGCCTTCGGTTGAAGTCCTGCGCATAGCGCCCGTTGAGCCACTGCATGCCGCTCGAGAGCTGTTCGCATTTGCTTTCCAGCACGACGTGGTAGTGGGTCGTCATGAGACAGAGCGCGTGGATCTCCCAGCGGTACCGGCGAACGGCCGACCGAAAGACCTGCAGCCACGAGCGGCGATCCTCGTCGTCGCGATAGACGGCCGTGTCGGCGACGCCGAGCGTGTGCACGTGAAAGAAGCCGTCGGGCAACTGCGTTCGAAGAATCCGCGCCACGTCTCGACGGTAGACGCCGCCCCTTGTCCGTTTCGGCCCCTGTGGAAGAAACGTCACACTCTTGTTACACCAGGGTCAGACCGTGGTGTTTTCAGCCGGGTCCGGGGTTACACGTCTCGACGGGACAGCAGAGCCGTACCGGCGGCGAGGAAGCCGACGGCATACAGCGCGGCGCCGGCGGCGCCCGACCAGGCACCGACCAGATCGCTGCTCGAGCTGCCGCGCGTACCCGCCACCGTCGCCGCGAAGACATGTCCGGGGAGGTACCTGACCTTGTCGTGCAGTCCGATCGCCAGCACGCTCTCCGCGATCAGCAGCCACAGGAGCGCCACCACGATCGCCGGGCCCTGGCGGTGGTAGAGGGCGCCGAAGCCGACGCCGAGCGCGCCCGCCGCCGCACACGCGATCAGAACGCCGACCAGCACATAACGTGCGTTGTGCACGCTCAGCGACGCACCGGGAACGGCCACGAGAAGCGTCAATGCCTCGGCGAATACGCCAAGCGCGACGCCGAGCGCGACGCCGACGACGGCCTTCGCGGCGACGACGCGCTCTCGTACCGGGGCGACGAGGAACGTCTGCGTGATCGTCCCGTGCGTCCCCTCCGCGCCCATCACGATGATCCCCAGGATCAACGAGAAGACGACGGCGATCGATGCGATCCGCGCGACGCTTCGATCGTCGCCGGCGTTCTCGATCACGCCGGACGATGCGACGACGGAGATGACGGAGATGCAGACGAGCGCGACCATCCCGAGCGTGACCCACAGGAGGCTGCGCACCGTGCGCAGCTTCATCAACTCGGCGCGGACGAGGCGGTTCACAGGCTCTCCCCTGCCGTGAGCTCGAGGAACGCTTCCTCGAGCGACGGAGCGTCGGCGGTCAGCTCGTGCAGCACGATCCCGTCCGCCGCGGCAACCTCGCCGACGCGCTCGGCGGGCGCGCTCGTCGACAACCGGTCGCCCTCGCCCTCCGCGTCGATTCCCGCGCGCCCGAGCGCCTCGCGTAACCGTGCTGCGTCCGGCGAGCGAATGCGCGTCGCGCCGACCGCCCGCGCACGCAGATCGGCGACACTCTGGTGTGCAACGAGCCTCCCGCGATGGATGATCACGACCTCGTCGGCGAGCTGCTCCACTTCTCCGAGCACGTGGCTGGAGATGAAAACCGTCTTCCCGCCCGCGGCGAACGCACGGAGGAAGTCGCGCAGCCAGCGGATCCCCTCCGGATCGAGCCCGTTCGCCGGCTCGTCGAGCACGAGCAGCTGCGGATCCCCGAGCAGGGCGCCCGCCACGCTCAACCGCTGCCGCATCCCGAGCGAGTAGCCGCCGACCGCGCGGCCCGCAGCGTTCGCGATCCCGACGAACTCGAGTAGCTCGTCGGCCCTCGACCACGGCAGGCCCGTTGCGGTGCACAGGACGCGCAGATGACTGCGGCCCGACCGCTTCGGGTGATAGTTCGAGGCCTCGAGCACCGCGCCGACGTGTCGGACGGGCTCCGCGAGCTCGCGGTACGCCTTGCCGTCGATCATCGCGCTACCGGATGTCGCGCGCACGAGCCCGAGCAGGATCCGCAGCGTGGTCGTCTTCCCCGCCCCGTTCGGGCCGAGGAACGCGGTGATGCGGGCGGCCGGGACGCGAAAGCTGAGACCGTCGACCGCGGTCGCCTTCCGATAGCGCTTGTGGAGGTCGGCGACCTCGATCACTCGGGGATCCTAGATCGAGAGCCGATCGACGAGCCGCCGCGGCTCGGGGACATGCGTGATCTCGAGCCCGCCGGCAACGATCGTCCCGTAACCGAGGAGGCGGCCGAGCAGGGTCTGCTCGATCTCGATCGGCCCGACCCGAGCAAGCCGAACCGCCGCGGCCCGTCGACGCATCGTCCCGTGCACGACGAACAGCTTGTCCGTCGTCAGCACGACGAGCGTCCGCTCCCACCGCCACACGGCACGCAACACGATCGCTGCTGCGACGGCGAGCAGCAATGCTCCGACGATCGTCGCCGGCCAGCCGACCACGACGGCGAGGACTCCGGGCCCGGCAAGCGCAAAGGCGCGCAGGAAGGAGCCGACGAGCACGACGCCGTGCCGTCGCTCCTCGATGCAGATCTCCTCGCCGGCTGCGCTGACCACGGGGTTGCAGGATTCGCCGCACGGGGCACAAGTCCTCAGGGCGGACGTGGATGTCCCGACCGTCCTCTTCCCGGCGAAGGAAGCCGAGAGCTAGAACGCAAGCGCTGCGCGGAGCGCGTTCTCGAGCTCCGCGAGGCGAAAAGGCTTCAAGAGATAGGCCGCCGGCCGCAGCGTCTCCGTCGCTGCGCTCGGCGGCCTGATGCTCGTGCAGATGATGGGTAGATCCTCGAGCCGGCGCCGGAGCCGGGTCGCCATTGCCAGCCCCGCCGCAGAGGCCGGCTCGAGGATCATCAACCCGAGCTCGTCGCCGTCGACCAGCTCGCCAGAGTCGACGGGGTCGTGGCCCACCCGTTGAACGACCAGCGCCAGAAGAGCCCTGCAGTCGGGGTGCGGTTCACTGATCAGGACTCGTGCCACACTGGAAATGTCGTCCCGGGGGGTAGGGAACAGGCCGCGGCGCTGGTATGAAGACGGTATGAACGAAGCCCGGATCCTCGTCGTGGACGACGACGAGGACATCCGCAACCTCGTGGTCAAGCTCCTCGAGCGTGCCGGCCACAAGGTCGAGCAGGCGGAGGACGGCCGGTCGGGCCTTCGGGCGCTCCACGCCTCGCCGCCCGACCTCGTCCTGCTCGACGTCTCGATGCCGGACCTCGACGGGTGGCAGACCCTCGAGCGAATCCGCGACCTGAGCGACGTCCCGGTCATCATGCTCACCGCCCGCGGGGACGAGCTGGAGCGCGTGCGCGGGCTCCAGGCGGGCGCGGACGACTACGTGACGAAGCCGTTCGGCCGGCAGGAGCTCGTCGCGCGCGTGCAGGCGCTGCTCCGACGCGCCGCGGCGCGCGCGGGAGACGAGCCCGCCGAGACCTACGGGGACGGTCTGGTGACGATCGACTTCGCGCAACGCGCCGTCACGTATTCAGACCGCGACGTCGCCCTTACGCCGCTCGAGTTCAAGCTTCTCTCCACGTTCGTCCGCCACCCGCGCCAGGTCCTGAGCCGCGACCAGCTGCTCGAACTGGTCTGGGGCGATGCGTTCGGCGTCTCCGGCGACCAGGTGAAGCTCTACGTTGGTTATCTGCGTCGCAAGCTCGACCCCGATGCCCCGGACCGTGTCCCGATCGAGACCGTGCGGGGATTCGGATACCGGTACAGACCCCCCGGGTAGCTACGGCACGAGCTCGCGGACGATTTCGGTGAGCTCGCGCGGGCTGAACGGCTTCCGCACGTACTTCGACGCACCCTCCGCATATCCGATCCGGACGTCCGTCTCCTGGGCTCGTGCGCTCAACAGGATCACCGGGAGATTGGCAAGGTCGGGATCGGCGCGCACGAACCGCAGGACGTCCATCCCGTCGAGCTCCGGCATCGAGACGTCGAGCACCGCCAGGCGGAACCGCTTCGTCCGGGCGAGCTCGAGCGCCCGAGCGCCGTCGGACGCCTGGATCACGTCGAACCCGGCCCTGGACAGGACCGCGCTCACCAGCGCCACGATGTCCTCGTCGTCGTCGGCGACGAGAACGAGCGGCCGCTCGTCGGTCACGACACCAGCTCCGGCGTCCACGCCGGCGTCGGGGCGAGCGGCAGGTCGATCCGGAACCTGGTCCCGCGTCCCGATTCGCTCTCGACCTCGATTCGGCCGCCGTGCGCTTCGACGATCGCACGGGCAATGTACAGCCCCAGGCCGGTGCCGGGGATCTGCTGGTCGCGCGCCGTCGACGCGCGAAAGAAGCGCTGGAACAGTCGCCGCTGCTCGTCGATCGCGATCCCGATTCCCGTGTCTGCGACCTCGACGAGCACGGAGTCGCCGCGTTGTGTCACGCGAACGTCGACCCTCCCGCCTTCGGGCGTGAACTTGATCGCGTTCGAGACGAGGTTGTCGAGCAGCTGGAACATCCGGCCCTTGTCGGCGGACACCGCAGGCACCTCGTCCGCGTCGCAGATGAGGTCGATGCCCTTCGCACGTGCGCGGGGCGTTGCTTCCTCGACCGCCTGCCGCACGACCGCCGCGAGGTCGAGGTCGGCCGGATACAGCTCGAGCTGCCCGGATTCGAGGCGCGCCACGAAGAGCAGGTCGTTGACGAGGTGGAGCAGCCGTTGCGAGTTTCGCTCGACGACCTCCAGGTAGCCGCGCTGCTCCTGCGTCAGCGCCGTGTCGTCCATCGTCAGCTCGAGGTAGCCCATGATCGACGTGAGTGGTGTGCGCAGGTCATGCGAGATCAACGCGACGAACTCGTCCTTGAGCTGGTCGGCCGCCCGGAGCTGCTCGTTCTGTTGCTGCAGAAGACGATGCGCGCTCTCGGCCTCGCTGCGTGCCGCGCGCTCCTCCCCGCGCAAACGGTCGACCGCGCCGAAGAGCCCGGCGATGCGTGCGAGCACGAGGAGCGAGAGCAGCGTCGCGCAGATCACGATCGCGACCGACTCGACG
>VAXU01000090.1:11538-12945 GCA_005885125.1 Actinomycetota bacterium | reverse complement strand
ACCCGAGCGTTCCGGAGATCGCGGCGGGAATCGCGAGCAAGACGGTGCTGTCTGCGGGCCCCTTGCCACGGACCGCGACGATCAACGCGATCGCAGCGAGACCGCCGATCTGCACGTAGAAGAGGACGCGCAACGTGCCGAGCACACGCGCTTTGACCGGACCGAAGAAATCGGAAAGCCCCCACGTCAGGCTCGCGCCCAGCGCGAGGAGGATTGCCATCAGAGGACGCTACCTAGAACGCGTGCGGAGCTTGGCGAGTAGCTATTCGGGTACGGGACGCGTCGCAGCGACGGCGTCGAGCTGGTTCGCGTGGTACAGCACGGCCGCCTCGGCGGTGCGCGAGGCACGTGCGTCGTGATGCGCGCCGATTGCATGCAGGAGCTCGGTGCGGGCCTCGGGCTCCAGCGCGGCTGCGCGGCCTTCGACGAGTCGTAGCCCGAGGTGTACGTGGCCGAGGAGCTTTCCCTCTGCGGTCTGGGCGAACACGGGCCCGGGGAGGAGCTCGAGGGTCCGTCCGACGTCGTGCACGATCGCTGCGGCGAGCAGGAGGTCGGCGCGGAGCCGCGGATGGAGCTGGGCCGTCTCGCGGCAGATCGTCGCCACGCCGACCGTGTGCTCGAGCAGGCCGCCTGCATAGCCGTGATGGCCCTCCGGCGTGGCGGGCAGCGTTCGGAACAACCGCCGCAGCTCGCGGTCGTCGAGGAATCGCGCGACGGTTGCGCGCAGTCCAGGATGGACGATCTCGCCGGCGAGGAACTCGAGAAAGCCGTCCAGCTCGTCGGCGTCGCGGCGCAGGGCCGGTGCGAGTGCGACTGGATCCGCCTCGGGCGCCGGCTCGAGCGTTCGCACGTCCACTTGCAGCCGGTCTCGGAACCGCTCGACGCGTCCGAGCACACGGACCGCGTCTCCCTCGTCGAACCGCGGGTCGAGCAGCTCGACGTCGTGCCACACGCGCGCCTCGATCCGCCCGCTCGCATCGACGAGCTCGAGGGCGAGATACGGCGCTCCGCCACGCGTGCGCAGCCGCCGCTTGCGTGCAACCGCGTAGACGCCCTCGACGACGCGTTCCTCGGCGAGCTCTGCGATTGCGCTCACGCGCCAAGTCTAGGTCCGGGGACGGATGCTAGGTTCCGCACGAAGTGGCGGAGATCAGGCCGTTCCGGGCGTTGCGGTACGACGAAGCGAAGGCGGGGCCGCTCGAGCGGCTTGTCGCGCCGCCGTACGACGTGATCTCGGAAACCGAGCGGGAGGAATACCGCGCGCTCAGTCCGTACAACGTCGTTCACCTGACCCTGCCGGACAGCGAGGAACAGGCAGCGCGGGACCTTCGGAAGTGGCGTGAATCGGGTGTGCTCGTACGCGACGAAGAGAACGAGGCGCTGTGGGCGCTCTCGCAGACCTACATC
>VAXU01000090.1:0-11505 GCA_005885125.1 Actinomycetota bacterium | reverse complement strand
CAGTTGGAGCCGATCTTCCTGCTCCACGACGGCCCGCGGGCCGAGATTCCGGGGCGGGCGCCCGACCTCGAGGTCGACGGCGACCGCCTCTGGCGTGTCGAGTCCGGCCCTGACGTGACGGACATGCAGCTGCTGATCGCCGACGGGCACCACCGCTACGAGACAGCGCTCACCTTCCACGAGGAGGAGGGCACCGAGGCGAGCGCGTGGATGATGGTCGTGCTCGTCTCGACTCGCGAGCCCGGGTTGACGATTTTTCCGACGCATCGCATCGCGCAGGACGTCGACGGAATCCGTGGCACACCGATCGACAAGCCGGGCGACGACCTACCCGGGGTCGTGCTCTACCGCGACGGCCGATACGAGCTACTCGACGGCGACGAGCTCGACGTCGTGCTTGTCGACCGGCTCGCACCGCAGGGCGTGACGTACACGCCGGACCGTGCGGAGGCCATCGGCACGGTGGACGCCGGCAAGGCGGCGGCGGCGTTCCTGCTGCGGCCGACCCGGATCGACGACGTGTTCGCGGTTGCGCGCCGGGGCGACGTGATGCCGCAGAAGAGCACCTACTTCTTTCCCAAGCTGACGTCGGGCCTCCTCTTCCATCCACTTGACTGAGTGGCTCGACCTCTGCCGCGCCGCGGTCGAGGACGTTCGCCTGGCGCTCGCAGAGCTCCCCACGCGCGCCGACCGCGAGCCGGTCGTCGGCTCGGGTGCGGGCGGCGACGAGACGACGGCGATCGATGCCGCTGCAGAATCGGCGGTCATTCGCCGCTTCGAGACCGCGGGGGTCGACTGCACGCTCGTCTCCGAAGAGCGCGGCGAGCTGCGGCTGGGCGACGGCGGTCCGACGCGGGTCGTGCTGGATCCGATCGACGGATCGCTGAACGCCAAGCGCGGGATCGGCTTCTTCTCGCTGTCGGTCGCGGTCGCCGACGGAGGAACGATGGGCGACGTCGGATTCGGCTTCGTCCACGACTTCGGCACCGAGGAGGAATGGACCGCGACGCGCGGCGGGGGTGCGTACCTGAACGGCCACCTGCTCGACGGCGAGCGGCCGAAAGAGCGGATCGAGATCCTTGCGTTCGAAGCAACGCTCACCGCGTCCGTCGCCGAGAAGGCGCCTGCGGTCGTCGACCTCGCATACCGGCTGCGGATCATGGGATCGCTCGCGCTCTCGCTCTGCCACCTGGCTGCGGGCCGCCTCGACGCGGTCTGCTCGCTCAAACCGGCGCGCTCCGTCGACATCGCCGCGGCGCAACTCCTCGTTCGCGAGCAAGGGCTGGCGATCGACCTGCCGGAGGCCCCGCCGTTCGACCTGGAACTACGCGGCGTGGAGGGATGAGTTCTACGCGCTCTAGAGCAACTCGGCGATGCGGGCCGCGGCGTGGGCGGCGCCTGCGGTCTCGACCGGCTGGTAGTCGACGTCACGACCGATCTCAGCCGCAATCGCGTCCGCGATCGCCTCCGGGGTCGACTCGTCGAAGTCCATGCAACGACCCGCGCCGTACCGCTGCAGCCGCCGCCGCACGTGAAAGTTCTGCTCGAAGTGGTGCTGAAGCGGGAAGTACAGGAACGGCCGGCGATTCGCGGTCAGTTCCATCGTCGTCGTCAGGCCGCCCTGGACGACGGCGAGATCGCACGCGGCGAGATGGCGGTAGAGCTCGTGCACGTACCGTCGCACCTCGAGCCCGTCGGTCTGCGGCAACGTTGCCGGGTCGATGCGCGGGCCGGCGACGACGATCATGCGCAACGCGGGTACGCGTTCCTTCGCGGCCGGAAATGCCTCGATCACGCGACGGAGCAGATGTCCGCCGACACCGGAGCCGCCGACCGTGACGATGCAGACCTGCTCGTCGGCCGCGTAGCCGAGCTCCGCGCGGAGCGACGCGCGATCGGCGAAGTCCGCAGGGTCGAAGCCGGTCACGTAGCCCGCGAAGTCGTAGTGTTCCTCCGTCCAGCTGCGGATCCGCGGCAAGTCGGGGCCGAATGCCTCCGGAACGATGTCTTCCGGATTGCCGACGAAGATCGCCCGGTCGCGCACTCGCGGAAACCGCGCGATGTGCTCGATCATCTCCGCGTTGTAGTCCGCGGTGACGAATGCCTCACGCTCGCCGCCGTCCGGCATCGGCAGCCAGCCGACGAAGTCCGTCAGCCACACGTACGCCGTGCGCTTCTGCTCGGGATTCTCGTGCAGGTAGTAGTCGAGCTCCCACGCTTCGTCTCCGATCCAGAGGTCGTAGTGTTCGTCGCGGACGAGGTCGTGGAAGACCATGAAGTTCGCGAGCAGGATCTCGTCCATTCGCCGGATCGCCTGGAAGCAGTGGAGGTCGTGCTCCGCACACTCGCTCTCGATGTGTCCGGACTCGTTCGCGAGGTACGCGCTCGCGGGGTGGATGCGCTCGCCCCGCGCCCCGAGCACCGCGGTGACGGGGTGCTGCGCCAGCCAGTCGATCTCGAGCTCCGGGTGGAGCTTCCGGAGCTCGTCCGCGATCGCGACGTCTCGTTGGGCGTGTCCGAGCCCGATCGGAGAGGAGACGTAGAGCGCGCGCTTGCGACGCGATTTGCCGCGCACCCAGCGTGCGGCCGGGCGTGGCGGCGCGATGAAGTCGCGCAGCAGGAGATTGACCTTGACCGGGTCTCGGAGGTGTGCGCCGACAGAGGGCTTGGGCCTCCTCCGGTTCGAGCCCCCGTCCCTCGTGCGTCGCGATCAGGGTCTCGCCGTCGGTCTCGAGCGCCCAGCCGACGGCGTCCTCGATCGGCTTTGTCGAGTGCGGCTCCGTGAACATCTTCGACACGAAGAACTCGACGAAGTCGCGGTAGTCCCGCAGCCACTGGTGCCGGTTGTACTTCGCCCAGCCTTCGTAGCTGTCGTACTCGCGGTCGAAGTCGCCGAAGACGACTCGCTCGGGTAGCACGTCGCCGCCTCCGAGGAAATTCGGCCCGATGAAGACGGCGCCGTCGACACGCTCGGGATGCTCCGCCGCGAGGATCAGGCCGCGATGTCCGCCGAGCGAGAAGCCGACGATCACGGCGCGCTGCGTCTCCGTGGCGTCCAAAACCGCGAGCGCGTCGGCCGCGAACTCCCGCTCGTCGTAGGCCGCCGCATCCTGCGGGCGGTCGGAGCGTCCGTTCCCGCGACCGTCGAACGTGACGACGCGGCAGTGGCGCGCCAGATACGGGATCTGCATCTTCCAGTGCCGCGAGTGGATGAGTGACCACGTCGGCAACAGGAGGACGGTCGGTTCGCCGTCGCCGTAGACCTCGTAGTACGTCCGCACTCCTTCGCGCTCGACGAACCCCGACTCGTCGGGATAGCGGGCGCGTGTCTGCTCGGGCGTGAGCGTTATCGCTTCCGTCGTCGCCATCGCTTCTCCCTATCCTCCATCCAGGCGTCGATCCAGTCGAGCAGCTCGCGATGCCCGGTCTCGATGCCCGACAGACGCTCGAGGATGATCCCCTCGTTGACCGTCATCACCAGTGAGACGAGGGCATCGAGCGGCATGTCGATCCCGTAGCGCTCACGCGGGTCCGCAAACGCTTCGGTCAACACGGCCCTCCACTCGTCGTTGACGTGGGCCACGCGTTCGCGCAGGTCCGGGCGGTTCCACGAGAGCGCCTGAAGCTCCCACCAGACCTTCTCGTAGGCCACATCCTCCGCGACCAGGTAACGAATCGCGGTGCGCCACTTCTCGATGAACGGGACGGCGGGTGCGGCATACATCGCACGCTGTCTCGCGATCAGGCGATCGGTGAACCGCTCCAGCGTCCGCACCAGAACCTGCTCGATCGAGCCGAAGTAGTAGTGAACGAGCCCGTGGTTGACGCCTGCTGCCTCGGCCAGTCGCCGCGTCGTGATGCCGGCGTAGCCGAGGTCGACGAGCAGCCGTTCGGCCGCGTCGAGCAGCGCTCCCTCCGCGGACGTGCGTGCCGTCGAGACCTTTGCTACGTCGGTCACTCCGCTCTACGCCGGGAAGGTCGTGTGTATCGTCGCAACGACGAGTGCCGCGCCGATGAGGATCGCACCGAGCGGGGCGCTGAGCCGGCGGCCCCACGGCATGTTCTTCTCGACGGCCATGACCGCACCGAGCACAAGCATCCAGGCGAGATTGCCGACACCGACCGCGAGCATCAGGAGCATCAGCGACCAGCAGCAGCCGATGCAGAACAGGCCGTGATGGATCCCGAGGCGGAAGGCCTCCTCGTGCCCGCGTCCACCGTGCCAGTGCTGCATGACGAAGCTCAGGGGCGAGCGGCACTTCTCGAGACATTTGTGCTTCAGCGGCGTGAACTGGTACAGCCCCGCCGCCAGGACCGTCCCCGCCCCGATCCCCCAGACGTGCGCTCCGAGCCACGCGCTTTGACCGACGGCGTCGTGGACGAGCCGGTTGGCGGCGAGAGCCACCAAACCGAACATCGTCCAGATCAACAGGTAGCCGGCCACGACCATCCCGGTGAGCCTTGCCGGGCTGGGGCGCTCGCGCACGAACGAATGGAACAGCGCGAGCAGCGGGAGGGTTGTCGGAAGCATCATCGCGACCAGCATCAGGGTCCAGCCGCCGACCGTGATGTAGACCGTCCAGAAGCCGTGACCACCTCCGTGCTGGTGCGCGAGGTGTCCGTACGGCGAGCGTCCCCAGGCCCAGAGGCTCAACCAGGCGAGCGCGAAGAGCCCGGCGAGCGCCGAGATCAGAACGCGGTCGTCCCTAACCTTCGGCCACATCAGGCCGCGAAGCGGAAGCTCCCCTGAACCGCGTTGTGATCGTGCAGGTCGATCTGGAAGCCGTGTTCCGGGGCCGTGACCTTGTAGTTCTCGGCTTTCCCGACGAACGCCGGCGAGCCCGGGATCGTGGTGAAGATGCTGTCGTGAAGCGCCGTCGACTGGCCGGTCGCTCCCTTGAACGGCTGCAACTTGGCCTCGACCGCGTCCCCGACCTTGAGCGTTCCCGCTGCTCCCTCGACCTTGAACGTGATCGGCACCTTCTCGACCGCGATCACCTCGCCGACGAGCTGCGCGAGGTCCCCGATCGGGCCGCCCAATTTTCCGGTCCACACGTCGAGCAGCACCTGCTGCTGCTCGTCCGTCGCCCCATCGTCGACGTATGCGACGACGCGCCAGTTGCCCTCGAGGATGTTCCCCGGAATGTGCGCGAGGAGCACGAACGTGCGGCCGGACACGTCCACACCGTCAATCGTTCCAGCGTCGAAGTGCCAGGCGAGCACGCCTTCGCAGATCCCGCCGTCCGGGTCCTCGCCGACCCAGCAGGGGCACAGGATGTTGCAGGTACAGACCTCCAGCAGGCTTCCCTCCAGCTGATAGGCCACGGTCCACCTCCTTTGATAGATGACTAAGTCAGATGACTAAGTCATGTGACCAGAACTCTCGGGAGATGTCAAGGGGCCAGGCTGATATCGGTATGCAGAGATGGCCGCCGCGAACGCCGTCGAGCTGAGCAGCGCCGATCGCGTCCTCTTCCCCGAGGACGGGATCACGAAGGGCGACCTGTTCGGGTACTACCGGCAGGTCGCGCCCGTGATCGTCCCGCACCTCAAGGACCGGCCGTTCACGATGAAGCGGTATCCGCACGGGATCTACGGCGAGGTGTTCTTTCAGAAACAGGCGCCCAAGCACATACCGAACTGGATCCCGACGCGGCAGTTCCGAACGCACCCGCGCGAGGGCGGCTCGCGGCTCGTCGACTTCGCGCTCGTGAACTCGTCTGAGGCAGTGCTGTTCATGGTGCAAAACAACTGCATCGACATGAACGCGTGGTACTCGCGCGTCGACAAGCCGCACCGGCCCGACTTCGTCCTCTTCGACCTCGATCCGCCTGACGACGGTTTCGGGCTCGCGATCGAGGTCGCACATTTGATCCGGGAGCTGCTCGACGAGCTCGGGCTGCCGGGATACGTGAAGACGAGCGGTGCGGACGGGATCCACGTCCTCGCGCCGATCACCCGCCGGTCGACGTTCGACCAGACCTACCACTTCGCCGAGCGCGCATCGCGGCTCCTCGAGCAGCGCCATCCCGGCAAGGTGACGACGGAGTGGCTGAAGAAGAAGCGGGAGGGAGTGCTCGTCGACCACCGCCAGAACGGTTGGGGGAGGACGATCGCGTCCGTGTACTCGGTGCGCCCGAAGCCGGGCGCGCCGGTCTCGACGCCGCTCCGCTGGGAGGAGCTGACCGGGGACGTTCGCCCGCGCGACTTCACGATGGACGTGGCGCTCCGGCGTGTCCGCGAGCAGGGCGACCTGTTCGCTCCGGCGCTCGAGGATCCGCGGCCGCTGGTACCGGCACAACGCGCGCTCGACGCCCTCTACGATTGAGCCATGCTCGAGCTCGCGCTCGCCGCGGCGTTCAAGGCGACGCTCAGCGCACCGACGCATCGCCCCCGCGTGAACCACGCATGGCCGATCACGATCCGCGCCGCCGACCTCGGTGGGCGGCCGATCCGCGCCCGCGTGACCATGCGCTTGCTCTACAACGGCATTGCCGTCGGCAAGGTCGACAACGGCCGCGTGTACACGTTCACGGGCGCCTGGCGTGAGAAGAAGGGGCAGGAGATCGAATACCCGCCCGCGTCGCGCGGCCAGCGGCTCACGTTCCAGGCGCTCGTCACGGCCCGCGGCAAGACGATCAAGCTGAACTACTGGGTTCAGCCGCGGTGAGCGGCGCCGAGGTCGTCGTCTCGGACGTCAGCAAGGCGTTCGAGGGCGGCCGGATCACGGCGCTGGCGAACGCGTCGCTGCGCCTTGCCCCGGGTGAGCTCGTTGCGCTGACCGGCCCCTCAGGGAGCGGCAAGAGCACACTGCTGAACCTGATCGGTGCGCTCGACCGGCCAGATGCGGGAACGATCTCGGTGGACGGTTTCGAGCTCGACGCCGTCGACGCGACCGCGTACCGCGCCGAGACCGTCGGCTTCGTCTTCCAGTTCCACCACTTGATTCCGACCGTGTCGGCTCTGGACAACCTCCAGGTTCCGATGCTCGGCCGCAGCCTCGGACGCTCGGCCCGCGAGGAGAAGGCGCGCACGCTGCTCGCCGAGGTGGGGCTTGCTGCTCGGGCCCATGCCGTCCCGGGGATCCTCTCCGGCGGCGAGCGTCAGCGCGTCGCGATCGCGCGTGCGCTCGCGAACGATCCACGATTGCTGCTTGCGGACGAGCCGACGGGATCGCTCGACTCGGAGACCGGGGCGCAGGTGCTCGCACTCCTGCAGCGCTTGCGCGCGGAACGCGGCATGACCGTGTTGCTCGTGACGAACGACGACGACGTCGCGGCGTCCGCAGATCGGACGCTCCGCTTGCTCGACGGCCGTCTCACTCCCGACGAAGCGCTTCGATCGGCGTCAGCCTGACCGCGCGCCACGTCGGGTAGGCGGCGCCGATCAACGCGACGCCGAGCGCGAACGCGAGTCCCCAGGCGAAGACACCGGCCGTGAAGTCGGGCCGTACGAGACCCGACGTGCTCGTGTGGTCGCTGAACACGTGTGCGGCGAGGACGCCGAGGCCGAGGCCGACGCCCAGCGCGACGAGCGCGATCCCGAGGGCCTCGCCCACGATCAGTGCGCCGATCCTCCAGGTGCGCCACCCGACCGCGCGCAGGATCCCGATCTCGCGCACGCGTTCGAACACGGACATCGCCATCGTGTTCGTGACGCCGATCCCGCCGACGATCAGCGCGAGCAGGGAGATGATCCAGCCAGTGTCGACGATCAGGCGCGAGGACGTGTCGACCTTGATCGCCTGGCTCGGCTCCGTCACGGCGACGGTGCCCGGAAAACGGCGCTCGATCCGCCTCGCGACGTTCGCCGTGCTCTGACCGGCCTGGACAGCGACCGCGATAGTCGTGACCTCGCCCGGCCGCGCCGCGAGGTCCTCAGCGACCCGGACCGGCACGACCGCGCCGGCGTCCTCGAACCCGTCGCCGCTGTGGTAAATGCCCGCGACGCGAAAGCTGCGCGCGCGGGTCACGCGCAAGGTGTCGCCGACACTCATGTGCCTGCCGTCCCCGACGAGCGACAGCTTCAGCCGTGCCACCGCCCGGACGCCGGGCTCTTGCGCAACTTTTGTCGCGAGGCTCTCGGGCAGGAGTGAGCGGCTGAAGTCGGAGACGTCGCTCTGGAACAATCCGAAGTCCGCATGGCCGACGTGGATGAGCTCGTCGGCAGTCCGCTGCACCCCGGTCGAGATGGAGAGCAGTGCGACGATCAGCCCGACCCCGAGCGCTACGCCTGCGGCCGTCAGCAGTGTGCGGGCCGGGCGCCGCAATAGGTTCCGCAGGACGAGCGTGACCATGGTCACACCCCAATCATCCCGTTCTAGCCATCCGTTGCGCGCCCTACCCTCGCTGTGTGAGCGCCGAGCATCACGGGGCGTTCGGCCAGGACACATTTGGTCGAACGGCCGAGCGCGTGGCGCGATTCTTCGGGACGCCGCGGTACATCATCGGCCAGACGGTCCTCGTCATCGTCTGGATTGCACTCAACTCGATGGCGCTTGCGTTCCGCTGGGATAAATATCCGTTCATTCTCTTGAATTTGGCGTTCTCGACGCAGGCCGCGTACGCCGCGCCGCTGATTCTGCTCGCGCAGACGAGGCAAGCGGATCGGGACAAGGCGTCGGAGATGCGCGCCGAGCGGCACCACGAAGAAGAGAACCGGCTCGCCGAGCAGCGCGTTGCGGCGATCAAGGCCGAGACGGACAAGCTCACGCAGCTGCTCGAGTCGAACACTGACCTGACACGGCAGGACAAGGAGCTGACCGAGCAGATCGCTGCGCTCACGCGGCAGATCCACGGGCTACTGACGAATCGCTAGGCTCAACTCGGGATGGAGCCGAGCCGCGAGCAGATCCTGAAGGCCCTCGAGCGTGTGATTGACCCTGAGCTTCGCCGGCCTGTGACGGAGCTCGACATGGTTCGCGGGGTCGAGATCGACGGCGGCAACGTGGCGATCACGATCGCGCTCACCGTGGCCGGCTGCCCGCTCCGCTCGTCGTTCGAGGATCAGGTGCGTGAGGTGATGCGCGACGTTCCGGGCGTCGAGAGCGTCGGCCTCGGATTCGACGTGATGACACCGGACGAGCGCCAGGCGCTGACCACGAAGCTGCGCGGCGGCATCACCGAGCGCACGAAGGGCCTCTCGCTCGATGCGTCCACGCGCGTGATCGCCGTCTGCAGCGGCAAGGGCGGCGTCGGCAAGTCGACGCTGACCGCGAATCTCGCGCTCGCGTTCTCACAGCTCGGGCAGCGAACGGGGATCCTCGACGCCGACGTCTACGGACATTCGATCCCGCACATCCTCGGGATCCATCAGAAGCCGGTGCTCGTCGACAAGATGATAGTCCCGCCGGTCAAGCACGAACTGAAGCTGATGTCGATCGGGTTCTTCCTCGACGACAACCAGCCGATCATGTGGCGCGGCCCGATGCTGCACCGCGCGCTCGAGCAGTTCCTCTCGGACGTGCACTGGGGCGAGCTCGACATGCTCGTCGTCGACATGCCGCCGGGCACGGGCGACGTCGCGATCTCGCTCGGTCAGCTGCTGCCGCGGGCGGAGGCGATCGTCGTCACGACGCCGCAGCCGGCGGCGCAGGAGGTGGCGGCGCGCGCGGGCGTGATGGCGCAGAAGACGAGCATGCGGCTGATCGGCGTCGTCGAGAACATGAGCGGTGACGTGTTCGGCACCGGCGGCGGGCAGCGGCTCGCCGACGAGCTCGGGATCCCGCTGCTCGGTCGGATTCCGCTCGACCCGATCGTTCGCGAATGCGGCGACGCCGGTGAGCCGCTCTTCGCGGCTGCTCCCGACGCGGGCGCTGCGCAGGAGCTGCGTCGGATCGCCGAAGTCGTGCTGGAGCAGCGCGCCGGCGCGATCGTGAAGCCGCTGACCGTCGTCTCGCGCTAGAACAACTCGGGCGGATCGCTGGGCTCCAGCTCGCCGAAGCGAGCGTACGCCTCGCGCGGGGGCTGCTCGGCGGTCTCGAGGCCTGCGCCGTGCCGCGCGGCCGTCTCGTCGTAGGGATAGGACGCTCGTCCTTTGCGTGCCCCGACGGCCAGGACGAGGCAAGGCGTGTCGCCTGTGCCGACGACCGTGTGCTTCGTCTGCGGCGGGCAGTGGAAGAAGTCCCACTCGCGGAGCCGCCGCTCTTTGCCCTCGACCAGCAGCAGGCACTCGCCCCGGAGGACGAGGAAACCCTCCTGGCCCGGTTCCTCGTGGTAGATCGCCATCGGCGCTCCGGGCGGCAGGACGTTCAGGTTGATGCCGAGCTGCGCGAAGCTCGAGTCGTCCTCCCCCTGGAAGTTGCAATACCACCCCATCTCGTTGTGGACCCAGCTCGCGTCGCGCGCGTTGACGACGAACCACCCTGCGGTCTGCGGCACGCCGTTCTCGAGCTTCGCCTCCTGAACCACGCCCACCTCCCCGTCGCTGACGCCGCCAGTATCCTCGTCCGGTGGAGCCTGTCGCGCGTCTCGCCGCTCTCGGCTTCTCCGAGCGCGATGCGCGGACGCTTGCAGATCACTTTCTCGACGCCGAGCGACGCGGGAAACTCGGTCACGGTCTCAGCCGCGTCGAGTGGCTCGCGTCGCTGCCGGATCTCGATCCGGTCGCGCAACCGGAGCGCGTCGTCTCGGAACCCGGGTACGAGCGCTGGCACGGACGCGGCGCGCTCGGCTACCTGACGCTGGCCGCGATCTGCGATGCGCAGCTCGCCGGCCCGCCGACGCACGCTCGCGTCGTCGTCGCCGAGCGGTGCTTTCCCACCGGGATGCTCGGCTACTGGGCCCGCCGGCTGGCCGAGGGCGGGCTCGTCGCTGCGCTGACCGCCACGTCCCCGCCGCGGCTCGGTCACCCCGAAGGCGGGTCGAAGCTTGCCGGAACGAATCCGCTCGCGATCGCGATTCCGAGCTCGGGGGGACGCCCGCTCGTTGCCGACACGTCGATGGGCCGCGTGACGTACGGAGAGGTGCTCGCCGGCATCGCGGGCGAGGACGAGCTCGTCCCGTTCGGCGGAGAACACGCGCACAAGGCGTTCGCGCTCGCGCTCGGCCTCCAACTGCTCGTCGACGCGCTTGTTACGGAGCCCGGCCACGGCGCCGTCCTGCTCGTCGCCAGGCCGGAGGCCGACCCCGTGCCTGCGCTGCGGGAGCGAGCGGAGGGCATACGCCTTCCGGGCGACCGGTAACTACGCCGACTGCTTGCGCAACGCTGCGAGGACGACCGGGTCGACGCGCTCGACGCCGTCGACGCGCTCCTCGAGGTTCGCATTGCCCGCCCAGTCGCCGAACGCGTGCGCGAGCTCGCCCTCGAACCCCAGCTTCGCGAGCCGGTCACGCAGCTCTCCCGCGAGTGCCCGGTCGACCTCGATCCACTCCTCCGGCGGCGTGACGCCGAACAGCTCGCGGTGCAGTCCGAAAATCCGCAGCAGCTCCGCGATCGGCTGCGCATGCTCGTCCACGCGGAGATCGACGACCGCGTCCGAGAGGCCCCCGTACCCGGCGTCCTTCT
>VAXU01000089.1 GCA_005885125.1 Actinomycetota bacterium | reverse complement strand
CCTGGCCGCATTCCTCCTGGGCCTCGCGGCGGCGGCAGTCTCGCTGGCGTGGCTGCTGTCGCCCGGCGGCGGCCTGTACGACGCGGCGGTCGTCCTGTTCTGCGTCCAGCTCGGCACCGTCGCGGTCAGCGCGTTCGGCGTCGCGCGCATCGTGCTGTGGCGCTGAGCCTCAACAAGCTCAAGCGGCTCGAGGACGCGGGCCTGACCGAGCTGTTCGACGCCGACCGGAAGCTGTGGGTCGCGATGACCAAGGACGCCTACGGGTACACGCACAAGTTCGTCGGTGCCGAGGTCCGTCCCGACGATGTCGTTCCGACGCTCGTTCCCGCGCTCGAGGTCTCCGATCGACTTCGCACCTTCCTCGCGGGCCGGAAGCTCACCCAGAACTACTGGTACGTCTGGTACGCCGAGCTCCTCGTCGACCGCCTGTGGGCTGACCTACAATCGGTGTCGAGATGAGTTCGATCGGGTCGACCGGTCAGTTCAGACGGACGCACGGGCAAGCCCGTACGTCCTGGAGACGGCACCGCAAGCGGTGCCTTAGCTAGGTTGGTGCCGCAGCCCCCGGATGCGGACCGGCAGGCGAGGGAGTACATCGACCGCGTGGTCGAGTCCCATCGCCGGAACGGGTACGGGCTGCGGCTTTCGAAGAAGCGCTACGAGGAAGCGGTTGCGCGCGTCGCTGAGACGTTCCGCGGACTGATCGACGCGTCGCGAGGCCGGGCCGCTTGATCGTGTAAGCGTGCTCGAGAAGCGCGTCCTCGCCGCGGCGGAAGGTCTCACGGTCGAAGACGTGCTTTGCACGAGCCGGCGCTCGTCGTGGACGGCGCCGGAGCCGACGACGAGCCACAGCATCGTCTTCGTGCGTCGCGGTTGCTTCAGGCGCCGCGTCGACGGTGTCGAGTCCTTCCTCGACCCGGTCTCGATCTACTTCGAGCGGCCGGGCCAGGAGCAACAGATCGCGCATCCGACCGAGGGCGGCGACGAATGCACGCAGATCGCTCTCAACCGCACGGTGATCGAGTCCGTGTGGGGCAGTGACTTCCTTCCGCCCACCGGACCCATCTTCACGAGTGCCGCGGCAGATCTCGCCCACCGCCAGCTGGTCAGCTCGCTCCGGAGCGGCGACGTGCTCGAGCTCGCCGAGCGTGTCGTGCGGCTGCTCGCCGTTGTCCGGGACGGCGGAACCAGGATCCGCCAAAGAGGGCGGGCGACGACGGCCGCCGCGCGCCGCCGCGTCGTCGACGACGCCCGTGAGGCGATCGCAGGGCAACCGACGATCGGCCTCTTCGAGCTCGCACGCGTCGTCGCCGTCTCGCCGCACCATCTGAGCCGGATCTTCCGCGCGGAGACGGGCGAGACGATCTCGCGTTACCGCAACCGAGCACGGGTCAGACTCGTGCTCGAGCGCCTCGCCGACCGCGAGCGGAGTCTCGCTCGCCTCGCCGGCGAGCTCGGGTTCGCCGACCAGGCACACCTGGCGCGCGTGGTGAGGCGTGAGGTCGGGTCGACGCCGTCGGCGCTCCGCTCCAGCCTCGGCATCTAGCTAGAGGCGCAAATGAGCACGAATGTCCAAGCTCCCCGCGAGGGCTTCGGCCTAGCGTTCGGGCTGCATGATCAGCAGGATCTGGCACGGCTGGACCGATCGGTCCAACGCGGACGCCTACGAAGAGATGCTCCGCTCGGTCGTCCTGCCCGGGATCGGCGAGCGCATCAACGGCTATCTCGGCGTCTACGTGCTTCGCCGCGACGATGGGGACGAGGTCGAGTTCGTCACGGTGACGATGTTCGCCTCCTACGACGCGATTCGTAGCTTTGCCGGAGACAACTTCGAGGGAGCGGTTCTCGAGCCCGAGGCGAAGAAGCTGCTGTCTCGGTTCCAGGAGCGCGTCAAGCACTACGAGACAGTGCTCGCTCCGGACTGATGCTGACGTACATCGTCCGGAGGCTGCTCTACAGCATTCCGGTCCTGTTCGTCTCGAGCTTCCTCATCTTCACCTTCGTCTCGACGACGACGGATCCGCTCGAGGCGGTGAAGATGCAGCCGAACGTCAACCGGGCGGCGATCGCGCTCGTCCAGAAGGAGAACCACCTGAACGAACCGATCGTCGTTCGCTACGGCTACTGGGTCCGCGACGCGTTCACGAACCGGTTCGGCAGGTCGATCCTCGGCGAGCGGCCGATCCTGCCGGACTTGATGCAGCGTCTGTCCGTGACGCTCCAGTTGATCATCGCGGCGCAGGTGCTGTCGCTGCTGATCGCCGTCGCCATCGGCGTGTACTCGGCCCTGCGCCAGTACTCGGCGTTCGATTACCTGACGACGACGCTGAGCTTCCTCGGGCTGGCGCTTCCCGTCTTCTGGCTCGGCCTGATCCTGCAGATCATCTTCACGAACGTCTCCCTGCAGTGGCACGTCCGGATCTTCTACACGGGTGGGCTCGACTCGGTCGATCCCGGCCACGGTTCATGCGGGACTCGATGCTGGAGGTCGTCAACGCCGACTACGTGCGGACGGCCCGCGCGAAAGGGCTGATGGAGCGCCGCGTGATCGTGAGGCACGCGCTTCGGAACGCGTTGATACCGGTCGTAACGTTGGCGACGCTGAGCTTCGGATCGCTGTTCGGCGGGACGGTAATCACGGAGACGATCTATGCGCTGCCGGGGATGGGCCGGTACTTCATCGACGCGCTGAACGGCGGCGAGACCTACGAGATCATGGCGTGGCTGATGATCACGGCGGCGATGATCGTCCTGTTCAACCTGATTGGCGACGTCCTGCTCGGGTTCCTGGATCCGAAGATCCGCCTCGAGTGAGCTAGGTCGCCGGCTCGACCGCCCATGGGCCGACCTACACTAGAAAGGTGGCGCATCCCCTGGATGCGGACCGGCAGGCGAGGGAGTACATCGACCGCGTGGTCGAGTCCCATCGCCGGAACGGCTACGGGCTGCGGCTTTCGAAGCAGCGCTATGAGGAAGCGGTTGCGCGCGTAGCCGCGACGTTTCGGGAGTTTCTCGCGGCCTCGAAGGGCCGCGCCGCGTAGCCGGTGCTCGCGGAATGAGGGGCCTGGGTCAGTGAGGGCCGGGGTCAGACCCCGTCTGTTTCGGCCAACTTAAAGTCACCAAGCGGCTTGTCGCGCGGATCGTCCACAAACCGGATGAACGCGTCGCGTCCGAGTGCGGGCTGGTCGTGAAAGAGCCGGAAGATCCCGTTGACGTCCAGGAACCCTCTGGGTATCTCGAGGCCGAGGACCTGGCGATAACTACTCCAGCCCCATTCGCTCGGCGTTTCACAGAGCCCTGCGCGGACGGGGTTCCGGGCTACGTAGCGATGCGCTTTCAGCAGGTGCTGGTCGGATTCGATCCGCACGCCCATGAACCGCCGCCCGAACAGCTTTCCCTTTCGCTCGTGGCGCTTGTTGAACCGGAGTCCGTACGTTCCGCAGAGAGCTTGCATTCCACGCGAGAGCGAGGGCCGCATCGTCTGCACGATCAAGTGAAAATGTGTCCCCATGAGACAGTAGCTCTGGCATTGCCATCGGTACGTCTCGAGTGTCCTTTGCAGAAGATCCAGGAACGCCATCCGGTCGCGCGCTTCGCGATAGATGAGCGTTCCGTCGAAGCTGCACGCGGCGAGATGGAAGAAGCCGCCGGGGTTCTCGATTCGCGGAGGCCGTGGCATTGGATCGAAGGTAGCCCGATTGGCCGCGTTCGAGCCGGGTTCCGTACTAGAGACACGCTTTTGACACACGGCCGGTCTTGCAGCCATGGCCATGAGGGACGGGACTGACACCGGCGGTCTCGGACACTGGCCATGAGGGACGGGGTCAGACACCGGCCGTCTCGGCAGTGATGATGATGGACGGAGTCTGACACCGGGCCTCCGGGCCGTGGCTCTTTAGGTCGCCAGCAGCCGCCGGAGCACGAACTGGAGGATGCCGCCGTGGCGGAGGTACTCCCGCTCGCGCGGCGTGTCCAGCCGCACGCGCGCGCGGAACTCCTTGCCGTCGGCCCGCACCGTCACCTCGTTCGCATCGGCGTCGTCGATCCCCTCGACGGCGAACTCCTCGCGGCCGGTCAAGCCGAGCGACTCGCGGCCCTCGCCGTCCATGAACTGCAGCGGGAGGATCCCCATCATCAGCAAGTTCGACCGGTGGATTCGCTCGTACGACTCTGCGATCACCGCGCGCACGCCGAGCAGGTTCGGCCCTTTCGCAGCCCAGTCGCGCGACGAGCCGCTGCCGTACTCCTTCCCCGCGATCACGACCAACGGGGTTCCCGCGGCGAGATAGCGTTCCGACGCCTCGAAGATCGTCATCTCCTCGCCGCTCGGCACGTGCACGGTCCAGGTGCCCTCGCTCCCCGGCACGACGAAGTTCTTCAGCCGCACGTTCGCGAACGTCCCGCGCACCATCACCTCGTGGTTGCCGCGGCGCGATCCGTAGGAGTTGAAGTCCTTCCGCTCGACGCCGTGCTCCACGAGATACTTCCCCGCCGGCGAATCCGGCTTGATCGCCCCGGCAGGCGAGATGTGGTCCGTCGTGACCGAGTCCCCGACCATGACGAGGCAGCGCGCGCCTGCGAAGTCCTCGACGCGTTCCTCTTCGCGTGACATCCCGTCGAAGTACGGGGGCCGGCGCACGTAGGTCGAGTCGGGATCCCACGCGAACAGGTCACCCTCGGGGACCGGCAGCTCGCGCCAGGCGGGATCGCCGGTGAACACATCCGCATAGGTACGCGAGAACATCTCGCCGCGCACCGACTGCGTGATCGTCTCCTGGATCTCCTCCGCGGACGGCCAGAGCTCCCGCAGGTAGACGTCGTTGCCGTCCCGATCCTGGCCGAGGGGCTCGTTCAGGAGATCGAGGTCCATCCGCCCGGCGAGCGCATAGGCGACGACGAGCGGCGGCGATGCGAGGTAGTTCGCCTTCACCTCGGGGTGGATGCGCGCCTCGAAGTTCCGGTTCCCGCTCAGGACGGAGCAGACGACCAGCTCGCCGTCGGTGACCGCCTCGGAGATCTCCTCCGGCAGCGGTCCTGAGTTCCCGATGCAGGTCGTGCAGCCGTAGCCCACCGTCTGGAAGCCGAGGGCGTCGAGATACTCCGCGAGCCCGGCCTGCTCGTAGTACTCGGTGACCACCTTCGATCCGGGCGCGAGTGAGGACTTCACCCACGGCTTGCGTTCGAGCCCGCGCCGGACTGCGTTCCTGGCGAGCAGTCCCGCGCCGACCATCACCTGCGGGTTCGACGTGTTCGTGCAGGACGTGATCGCCGCGATCACGACGGAGCCGTGCTCGAGCTCGAACTCCTGACCGCCCATCGTCACCGGCATCGTCCGAGGGCCGACTGCGACGGCGACGGCACCGCCGTTGTCGATCTGCGTGTTCGGGATGGCGCTCCCAGGCTGGGCGTCAGCGGGCGGATCGCTGGCCGGGAAGGACTCCGCCGCGGCCTCGTCGTGGCCGTTCCCGTAGTCGACGCCGAATGACTGCAGCGAGTCGAGGAACGACTGCTTCGCGTCGCTCAGCGCGACCCGGTCCTGCGGTCGCCGCGGCCCTGCCAGCGACGGCACGACCGAGGACAGGTCGAGCTCGACCACCTGCGAGTACTCGGGCTCGTGTTCCTCGTCGTGCCAGAGCAGGTTCTCCCTGCAGTACGCCTCGACGAGTGCGAGCCGCTCCTCGTCCCGCCCGGTCAGCCGCAGATAGTCGAGCGTCTTCTCGTCGACCGGGAAGAACCCGCACGTCGCGCCGTACTCGGGCGACATGTTCCCGATCGTCGCGCGGTCGGCGACGCTCAACGCCGGCAAACCGCGCCCGAAGTACTCCACGAACTTGCCGACGACACCGGTGTTCCGCAAGACCTGTGTCACGGTCAGCACGAGGTCCGTCGCCGTGACGCCCTCCTGCAGCTGACCCGTCAGCTTGAAGCCGACGACCTGCGGGATGAGCATCGAGACCGCCTCGCCGAGCATCGCGGCCTCGGCCTCGATGCCGCCGACGCCCCAACCGAGCACGCCGAGGCCGTTGACCATCGTCGTGTGCGAGTCGGTGCCCACGAGCGTGTCCGGAAAGGCGCGGCCGTCGCGCGACTCAACCACACGCGCGAGGTACTCGAGGTTCACCTGGTGGACGATGCCGGTGTTCGGTGGCACGACCTTGAAGTTGTCGAACCCCGTCTGTCCCCAGCGGAGGAATGCGTAGCGCTCGCGATTGCGCTCGAACTCGAGCTCGGCGTTCCGGAACCTCGCGCCGGCGCTCGCGTACTCGTCCACCTGGACCGAGTGGTCGATCACGAGCTCCGCGGGCAGCTGCGGGTTGATCCGCGCCGGGTCGCCGCCCAGGTCCTGCATCGCGTTCCGCATCGCGGCCAGGTCCACGATCGCCGGCACCCCGGTGAAGTCCTGAAGGAGCACGCGGGCCGGCCGGTAGGAGATCTCGTCGGACGGTTCCGCTTCAGGCTTCCAGCCGAGGATCGCGTCGGCGTCCCCGGTCTCGCCGTTCCGCAGCGCGTTCTCGAGCAGGATCCGCAGGGTGTAGGGCAGCCGCTTCGCCGCCGGATCGAGCCGGAAGATCTCGTAGCTCTGACCCTGGACGCTGAGGGTGGAGGCGGCCATCCGCCTCGATTCTACGTTCCCGTTTGACGTCGCCGCGGCCGCTCACCTAAAGTCCACCGACCAGGTGGATAAATGAGGAGGTCGAATGCGACGTATTAGTGCCGTTGTGGCTGTAGCCCTGACTCTCCCGGCGTTCGCTGCGGGGGCGACGAAGGACGTGAAGCTCGCCCTCGTGGCGTACTCGACACCCAAGGACGCCTACGCCAAGATCATCCCGGCGTTCCAGAAGACGCCTGCCGGCAAGGGCGTCAGCTTCAGTCAGTCCTACGGCGCGTCGGGGGAGCAGGCCCGCGCGGTCGTGCAGGGCCTAGGGGCCGACGTCGTCGAGCTCTCGCTGGCGCCCGACATCACGACGCTCGTCCAGGCGCACATCGTCGCGTCGAACTGGGACAAGAACGCCTACAACGGCATCGTCAGCCGCTCGATCGTCGTCTTCATCGTCCGCAACGGCAATCCGAAGCACATTCGCACGTGGAACGACCTGCTCAAGCCGGGAGTGCAGGTCGTGACACCGAATCCGTTCACGTCGGGCGGCGCACGCTGGAACGTGATGGCCGCCTACGGGGGAGCACTGCGCGCCGGGAAGTCGCCCAAGCAGGCGATCGCCTACCTGACGGAGCTGTTCAAGAAGCACGTCGTCGCTCAGCCGTCGAGTGCCCGCGAGGCTCTGCAGACGTTCCTGGCCGGCAAGGGCGACGTTGCCCTCCAGTACGAGAACGAGGCGATCCTCGCGAAGAACAAGGGCCAGTCGGTCAACTGGGTCGCGCCGAAGGCGACGATCCTGATCGAAAACCCTGTCGCGGTCACGTCGACGACGAAGCATGCAACCGAGGCGAAGGCGTTCGTAAAGTTCCTGTACGCGGCGCAGGCGCAGTCACTGTTCGCCGAAACGGGATACCGGCCGGTGCTTAGGTCGGTGCAGAAGAAGTTTCGCTTCACGAACCCGAAGCAGCTCTTCACGATCGGCTACGTCGGCGGCTGGTCGAAGGTGCAGAAGAAGTTCTTCGATCCGAACAACAGCGTCATGGCGACGATCGAGCGAGGTCTTGGCGGCTAGACCCGAAGCGCTGCCGCTCCCCCGCGCACGTCCGAGCGGTGGAGCCGGTCTCGCCGTCGGCGTCAGCACGGCGTACCTCAGCCTGGTCGTGCTCTTGCCGCTCGCGGCGCTCGTGTGGGCGACGCGGGCGCACGGTTCCTGGCAGGCGGTCTCGTCTCCGCAGGCCGTTGCCGCGTTGAAGCTGACCTTGTTGGTCTCGCTTGCCGTCGCGGTCGTCCAGGCGGTCGCGGGGACTGCGGTCGCCTGGACGCTGGTCCGAGACCGCTTCCCGGGCCAGTCGGCCGTCAACGCGATGATCGACCTGCCGTTCGCAATGCCGACGATCG
>VAXU01000088.1 GCA_005885125.1 Actinomycetota bacterium | reverse complement strand
GAAAGAAGTTCCTGAGCACCGACCAGCAGGAGGAGATCGGGATCCTGTCGCCGGAAGTGCGAGCGCGACTAGCGGCGTCGTACAACGCGCTGGAAGGCAAGCCGGCCGGGGAGGCCACGCCGGTGGAAGCCGCCCCGCCCGGGCAGACGGCGCTCTTCAACAACTGGGAAGACGCAGTCGAGTGCGCAAGGTGCGGTGGCCGGATGGTCCGGACGGGCAGTTGTTACACGTGCAGAGACTGCGGGACTAACACCGGCTGTTCGTAGCCGAAGGCGGAAGTAGCCGACATCGCGAAAGCGGCCTCACCTGCCGCAAAGGCACAGTGTCGGTAGTCGGATAGGACCGGACTCGGTTCATGACGTGCCTGTGAATGCGAAGACGTCCCCACACGCCTCGTGAGTCGCGGTTTTCGTCCTCTGATCATGAATCCGCCTTGCTCGGGGTAGCCGCAAATGGAAGACTCTCATGCCGATCAGAGTCCAATCGCCTTAGGACGTGAATACCGGAATCTGGGTTGCCCTCATCGGCGGTGTGACCACGGTCGCCGCTGCCGTTGGTGTGCCTTGGTTCGAAGCGCGGACAAAGTCGCGCGAGGCAGGAAAGCTCGTGAGCTCATATCGCGACCCCCTGCTTCGAGCCGCTCACGACCTGCAGAGAAGGCTGTATCAGATCCTTCGCAGCGATTTCCTTACACAAGACCGGCGACACCAAACCGCCGAGAGCAACGAAGCAGGTGGCGATGCATGGCAGGGTTCGATGAACAGCAGCCTCTGGCTGTTTGGTCAATATCTGGGCTGGGTCGAGATACTCCGCCGGAAGGTCCAATTTCTCGACTTGGGGACTGCAGGCGAGAACCAACGTCTACAGGACCGACTTGGCGGCGTTACTGCGGCCCTCGCCGGAGCCCGCAACAACCCGTTGAGTATCTCAGAAGCCGAGCAGCAAGCGATTGGCGAGGCGATGATCGACGACGCCGAGCCAGATGGAGGAATCACAGGTCTTCGACCGCTCAGTTACGGGGAGTTCCTGAAGCGGCTCGAGTTGAGAGACGCGGTCTTCGAGCCGTGGAGAGCAAGGTTCTCTGATGCTTTTGCAAAGGGCGTTAAGAGAAGGTCGTTGGGGTTCAAGCAGCTCGCAAGAGTTCAACGAGCTGTTGTTGCTGTTGTCGATACGCTCGACCCGTATCAACTCCGTTTCCCGCGTCGTGACGAACGCGCGAAAGTAGTCGGCGAGCCGATCATCGGCGACGAGGACTACGTACTGGCTTGCTTCGTCGCTGAGAAGAACGCGTGGGCCACGGTCGATGAGTGGCTCGGTCATCAGGGCTCAGAAGGCGTGAACCTCGAGTCGATGCCTGCCGACGCGGCCAAGTCTGGTGTCGGAGAGCGATATAGGGGGGCCGCCGGCTCGCACGAACGTGGTGCCGCCACCGAAGAGATGACACGTACCTTCGTCTATACCCCGGCGCGGCTGGGCTCTGTCCGCGGTTCCTTCCGCATCATCGTGTCCTACGACAACCGGATACTGACCATCAAAGGCTTCAAAGAGTTGCCCACTTGGGCCGCGAAGATTCGAGATCGGGCAGCGCGTCTCTGGACAAGTGAAGAGGCGCTCTGACGCTCAACGTCTTGGCTCCAGAAGCCTGTTCTTCTGGTGGTCACGCAAGAAGGCGCGTGAGGTTGCGAACGATCTCCTTGCTCGCTTCGACAGGCCTCCGATCGTCGTCACGCCGCGTCGAGTTGCGCGTCGGCTGCTGTTTCTCGGAGCTGTCGTTACGGCAATTCTCGCCTTCGTTCTCTGGCCAAGACACGAACATCAGAGTTCTCCTGCGAAGACCACAAAACGCACGACAACCAAAACCGTCACGACAACAGTGAAGGGTGAAACCCTCGTGGTCACAGTGATCAGTCCCGCGCCGGAGACGGTTACTGACACGATCAAGGAGACCACTACTCAACCCACAACAGTGACTGAAACGGACACGGCCACGATCACCAAAGCGAGGACGACGACCATCCAACGGACCGTCACGGCGCCGCACTTCCCGCCTGATAAGCATCCACCGTGGGCGTCAATAACACGGCCCCCGTGTCCGACAGATCTCTTGAAAACTGCCTGCGTACGCAAGCGAGCGAGCACAACGGCCTGGCGTCTGCTTTCGGGCCGAATCCACGACGTACGCCCATCCGCAGGGGTTCAGCTCGTTGAAGTCTCCGTGACACAAAGGGTAGGGCGACGCTGTCGCGCCTATAGCGGAAGGTCCTACGCAACGCTGCCGTGTTACGCAGCGTTTCGTCTTTGGTGGCCTGCCAGGATTGTAGGAACGCGTTGGACGTTTCGACTCCGTGTGCTGTTTGCGGGACGGTATGTAGTTCGTGCTCGAGCGACCGACGCTGCTGGCAACCGACAACGACCTC
Source organism: Actinomycetota bacterium (assembly GCA_005885125.1). GTDB lineage: Bacteria > Actinomycetota > Thermoleophilia > Gaiellales > Gaiellaceae > 3-1-20CM-4-69-9. The sequence goes on along the minus strand of VAXU01000088.1, from coordinate 3,138 downwards.
CGGCGCGACGTGTCATCGTGTTGCAGACGGCGTAGCAGGAGCGTCTTCGAAGTGCGGTCGCCAGCCGGGCAACGACGGGACATGAGATCGACTGGCGGCCAGGCGACGAACCTGCCCGAAATCCGGGCCGCCAAGAGCATCGTCGACTACATCTTCCGCTGGATGGGGGAAGAAGTTCCTCACGACGGACCAGCAGGAGGAGATCGGGATCCTCTTGCCGGAAGTGCGAGCGCGGCTAGCGGCGTCGTACAACGCGCTGGAGGGCAAGCCGGCGGACGCCGGTGTGGCGGTCGAAGCCGCCCCGCCGGGGCAAACGGCGCTGTTCAATGCGTTCGAGGACGCCCAGGAGTGCGCCAGGTGCGGCGGCCGGATGGTCAGGACGGGCAGCTGCTACACGTGCCGCGACTGCGGGACTAATACCGGCTGCAGCTGACCGATACCGAATGCAACTGACCGCCTGACGTACAGGGCGCGTGCGCGGTCGGTGACGGCCGAGGGGTGCGCGTTGAGATCGAGTCGCCGCTCGTTCTCCACGACGCGCAGCCGCACGGGGTCGACGCTAGTCCCCGGAAACGTCGCGATCGTGACACTCGCGGTGTTGTGCAGATGAACGACAACCGGCCCCTGGCTTCCTACCCTCCAGATATCAGATCGAGGCATCGGAGGTACACGAAATGAACATCACCTTCAAGATCAAGCTCTTTATCGGGCTCGTCGTTTCCATCGCGACCATGGTGGCAGCCGGGACGAGCGTCGCTGCTGCCGATACGAAGCCTGTCGTTTCGACGGCAACCGCGACTCCTGAGGTCGGCTATTGGTGCATTGGGATCGAAATCCAGTGCCTGCCGCCGATGCGTCTCCAGTAAGCGGCTCGACGGTCCAAAGGCGGGTCCGGCTGCTCGACGGTGCGCACATCATCGACCGGTTCCTCACGCGCAGCGCAGCATGAGTTGCACCGCTGGGCCCACGCCGTTTTACGACGTAGCGGTTGCCAGCCCGCGCGCCTTGCGCGACGCTGCCGTTTGCCGCTTCTGGCCTGACAGCTCCACCTTCCGCAGCCGCACGTGCTCCGGGGTTACCTCCACGCACTCGTCGTTGCTGATGAACTCCAGCGCCTGCTCCAACGACAGCGGCCGCGGCGGGATCAGCCGCACTAGCTCGTCCGCGGTCGACGAGCGCATGTTCGTCAGCTTCTTCTCCTTCGTCGGGTTCACGTCCAGATCCTCGGCCCGCGCGTTTTCGCCGACGATCACTCCCTCGTAGACCTCGACTCCCGGGCAGACAGACAGCTGCCCTCCCTGTCTGCGGGGGCGGGCAGAAAGACCGACGTCCCGCCGCGATGGGCGGGACGCCAATCTCTTACGCGAACCGGAGTGTTGGGCGGACTGTCCGCTTTGCTGCCTTCGCAGCGAAGCCTGGGAGTGCGAGCAGGAGCAACGCCAGCACGAGCAACGTGAAGTAGAACCGCTTCTTCATCGCCCCTCCCTCAGCCCGCCGCGAGGGCCGGCACTCCGCCATCGGGCTCACAGGTCGGCCGATACCCGACGAGACGGCCGAGCGGCGCGCCGAGGACCAGCCCGACCCTTTGCATCCACGCGGGCGGGAACGGCAGCCGAACCGTGTCGAAGTGGTGCTTCGCGATCACGGCCAGCCGCAGCGGGTTCGGCATCCCCCGCGAGTTCGTCTTGCCGTCTGCGGCCAGGCCGAACATGGTCTCGAGGAGCGACTCGAACTGCAACGCGGGACGGATCTCGCAGACGAAACGGACTTCGTCTTCGCTCGCATTCCAGAACTTGTGCCGCGTCCCCGGCTCGACGGTGACGACGTCGCCGGGCTCGAGCAGCTGCTTCTTCCTCCCAACCTTCATTCCGAGGGTTCCTTCTGCAACGGCGAACCGCTCGCTCTGGGACGGATGAACGTGCGCCGCCGCGACGAACCCGTGCGGCTGGACGACGGTCTCGATCACGACCGCCTCGCCGTTCGTCTCTCGCGAGGTGGCGAGGAAGGTGATGCGCTCGCCGGTGACAGGGTTGTGAATCGTGTCGCCTGATCTGATCATCTCGATCTCCCTTCGATGTGGTTGTTGACACCGAAGACGTTAGGTCCGCAGACGCTGCAAATCGTCGGCTCGGCGGACGATCTTCCGGTCTCTCGAAGCCGATCTTCCGGCGGCTGATGCTCCTCTCAGAGGAGGAGCGCGAATCAGCCGAAGGGACGAGAGGCTATGCCTCGCCGGGCTCTACGAGTCCGGACTCGTACGCGAGCACGACGGCCTGTACGCGGTCACGCACGTCGAGCTTCCTCAACACGTGCGCACCATGCGTCTTCACGGTCGTCTCGCTGACGAAGAGCTCTGTGGCGATCTCCGCGTTCGAGTGGCCGCGCGCGATCAGCTTCAGAACCTCGAGCTCGCGCGCTGTAAGTTCGCCGAGCTCAGCCGGCAGCGTCGGAGCCGACGAGGGCGGTCGGCGGACGAACTCCTCGATCACCCGGCGCGTCACGGCCGGAGCCAGCAACGCATCGCCGTTGGCGACGGCTCGGATGCCGGCGACGAGTTGCTCTGGCGGAACGTCCTTGAGCAGAAAGCCGCTCGCGCCGGCTCTGAGCGCGTCGTAGACGTACTCGTCCATGTCGAACGTCGTCAACATCACGATCTTCGCTCCGGATTCGTCGTCCGCAAGGAGGCGTCGTGTCGCCTCTATACCGTCGACGTCGGGCATGCGCACGTCCATCAGGACGACGTCGGGCTTGAGGCGCCGCGCCTCCGCAACCGCTTCACGTCCATCCGCCGCTTCACCGACGACCTCGACGTCTTCTTCGGCCTCGAGGATCATGCGGAAGCCCGCTCGAACGAGCGCCTGATCGTCGACGATCAGAACGCTGAGACTCATGTCGGCGTAATCGGAAGCGTGGCGCGCAGGCGGAAACCACCGCTCGGCCCCGGGCCGGCCTCGAGCTCGCCGCCGTAGACCGACACTCGCTCGCGCATGCCGACGAGTCCGTGCCCGCCGCCTTTGCCGCCAGAGCTGCCGTTGCCGTCGTCGCTCACGGCAAGCTCGACGCGGTCGCCGTCGTAGCGGACGAAGACCTCCGCCCGCGTCGCCCGCGCGTGCTTGATCGCATTCGTCAGGCCCTCCT
>VAXU01000038.1 GCA_005885125.1 Actinomycetota bacterium | reverse complement strand
CTGATCGCCGTCGACCGGCGGACGAAGGACGGCGGCGCCGACTTCGTCCGCATCGTTGCCTGGGATCGACAGGCCGAGCTGTGCGGCCAGTACCTCGCGAAGGGCAAGCGCGTCGCAGTCGACGGGTATCTGCGCAGCCGCTCCTGGGAGGAGGACGGCAAGCGTCGCCGGGACATCGATGTCGTTGCACGAAGCGTGCAATTCCTCTCTCCACCGTCCGATGGCGGCGGCGAGGTCGTGCCGTTCGAGCCGGCCGTTGCTTAGGACATGCCCGCGCCCGCGACCGACGCCGAGGACGGGCTGCCGGCGATAGCGAGAAACGACTGAATCGCGTCGCGCCACGCGCTCGCCGTGTCGGTGTGCAGCACCTGCCCCGCCAGGAAACCGTCGACCGCGGAGTCCGTCAGCCCGAGGGGATCGGCGGCGCCGACGAAGCCGAAGACGACCCGGCGCAGGAACTGCGAACGCGCGACGAGCGTTCGGTGCCGCCCTGCGAGCCGGCCGGGCCGCATCACGGTCATCGCCGTCAAGAGGTTCCGCAACCAGACGCCGCCGATGCTCAGTCCCGCGGCCCCGGCGAGCACGATCGCGGGCACCGCCTCGGGCCGGCGGAGGGCGAGCCTGAGGACGACGAGCCCGCCCAGCGAGTGGCCCACGACCGGCGCCGACGGGATCCCCTCCCGCTCCATGACCGCGGCCACCCGGTCGGCGTACGGCTGCAGGCCCGACACGCCGGCAAGCGGCTCCGAGCCGCCGTGGCCGGGCAGATCCGGGATCAGCAACCGGTACTTCGCGGCCAGCAGGGGCGCCAGCTCGCACCAGTTCGTGGCCGAGCCCCCGAGCCCGTGCACCAGGACGAGCGGCTGCCCTGCTCCGGCCGCCAGATACCTGATCCGGCCGCCCTTGACCCCCGTCCAGCGCTCCTCCAGCGTGGCGGCCGTCACCCGGACCGATTATCCTTCGACTCGATGAGCAGAGTGGGGCGGCCGGCCCGTTGAATCCGGTCACGACAACTGGAGGCTGGTTCTAGCCCGTCTGTGCGCGTCGCGCCGGCGGGCTTTTTCATGCAACGAGGGAGGAGTCCATGGCGAACCATCTGACGCCCGAGGAGCTGTCCAAGGAACTCGGGATCGACCGTCAGGAGGTCATCAAGGTCTGTGTCGAAGAAGGCGTTCCGATCTACCAGGGCAAGATCGACAAGACACTGTTCTCTGCGCAGCTGCAGGCGCTCGGCGCGCTTCAGCAGCCGCACTAACCGAAGCTAGGCAGATTTCCGCGCCGGTGCGCGGCGCGTCTTCTGAGAGCCGCTCTTCGAAGCGGCTCTCTTCTTTGCCGAGGAAGCGGTCGTCTTCTTGCGGTCCTGCGCCTCGGCGACGCTTCGCTTCAGCGCTTCCATCAGGTCGACGACGGGCGTCTCCGCGACGGGCTCAGGCTTCGCGATCTCCTGGCCGGACAGCTTCGCCTCGAGCAGCGCGCGCAGGTCCTGGCGGTACTCGCTCTTCAGCTCGGCGGGGTCGAACTCGCCGACGAGGCTCTGCATCACCTGCTCGGCGAGGTCGAGCTCGGCCTTCTTGACCTCGGTTCCCTCGACCGCCTCCTCGATCTCCGCCGACGAGCGGACGTCCTCGGCGAGGAAGAGCGTCTCCAGCGCAAGGGCGTCGCCCTTCGGGCGGATGAGGCAGAAGTACTCGGCACCTCGCAGGACGAACCTGCCGATCGCGCCCATCTGCGCCTGCTTCATCGCCTCGAGCAGCAGGACATAGGGGCGGCGGGCGGCGGGCGCACTCGCGGGCGCGAGGTAATAGGTCCGGTCCAGGTAGACGGGATCGACCTCGTCGAGGTCGACGAACCGCGCGATGTCGATCGAGCGCGAGTCGTCGCTGAGCGCGATCGCCTCGAGGTCCGCGTCGTCGACGATCACGAACTCGCCCTTTGCAACTTCCCAACCCTTGACGATCTCGTCGGCACCGACCTCGCGCTCGTGGGTCGGGCACCAGCGCTTGTTGCGGATCGGCGTCTTGCACTCGCGGTGGAGCGTGCGGAAGCTGACGTCCGACTGCCGAGCCTTCGGCGCCGTCGCCAGGGCCAGCCCCACCGGGATGTTGACCAGGCCGAAGCTGATTGATCCGTTCCAGATCGTCCGCATACCGCCTTCCAAGTCTAGAGGGACCAAGCGTGTTCGCCCTCCTTTACCCCATCCCTCCCCCATTACGATTCGCAGCGGTGGCGGTCCAGGCTGAAGCGGCCCTCGAAGCGCGCCTGGCGGCGCCGCGGACGATCGCCCGGCTGTGGCAAGACGCAGTCGCTCGCCGCTCGGAGCAGCCCGCCTACCTGATCGAAGACGGCGGGACGTGGCGGGAGGTCTCGTGGGACGAGGCGGCCCGCACGGTCGACGAGCTGGCCCACGGCCTCCTGGCGCTGGGGATCCGGAAGGGCGACGCGTTCTCCATCTTCGCCTCGACCCGAATGGAGTGGGCCCTGTTCGACTTCGCCCTCGGCCTGATCGGCGCGGTCGGCGCCCCGATCTACATGAACAGCTCGCCGACAGACGTCGCGTACGTCGTCGAGCACTCCGACGCTGTGGGGATCCTGTGCGAGAACGAGGAGCAGCGGGCGACGCTAGGTGACGCGTCGCCACGCCACGTGCTCACGTTCGGCGACCTCGACGAGCTACGCCGGCGGGGACGGGAACACGCACGCGAGCACCCGCGCGCCGTCGACGAAGCGGCGGCGGCGATCGACTCCGAGGACCTCTTCACCTACATCTACACATCGGGGACGACGGGCGCGCCGAAGGCCTGCATGATCCGTCATCGCAACTACTACGCGATGGCGGATTGCGTCCGCCTGATGGACGAGTTCATCGGCGGCGAGGACGTGATGCTGCTGTACCTCCCGCTCGCGCACAACTTCGGACGACTGATGCACCTGCTCGGTCCGCATCTCGGCTTCACGCTCGCGTTCTGCCCGGACCCGTACGCCGTCGGGGACGCGCTCGAAGCGGTGCAGCCGACCGTGCTTCCCAGCGTGCCGCGCGTGTACGAGAAGATCCACTCGGCCGTCGCCGCGAAGTTCGACGAAGCGACCGGAGTGAAACGCCGGTTGATCCGGTGGGCGCTACGCGTCGGACGGCGCGTGAGCGAGCTCCGGCAGGCGGGCCGACCGGTGCCGTGGCCGCTCGCCGTTCAGCACGGCCTTGCGAACAGGCTCGTCTATTCCAAGGTCAAGGATCGGCTCGGTGCGCGCTTCCGCGTCGGGGTCTCGGGCGGAGCGCCGCTCGCGCGCGAGGTGATCGAGTTCTTTCACGTGCTCGACGTGCTGATCCTCGAGGCGTACGGGCTCACCGAATGCACGTCGGGCGCGACCGGAAACCGCCGCGATGCGTTTCGCTTCGGCACCGTCGGCCAGGCGCTGCCGGGCACCGAGCTGCGGATCGCGGAGGACGGCGAGGTGCTGATCCGCAGCGACACCGTGTTCGCCGGCTACTACAAGGACGAGGCCGCGACCCGCGAGGTGCTTGGCGACGACGGCTGGCTCCACAGCGGCGACATCGGCGAGCTCGACGACGACGGCTTCCTGACGATCACCGATCGGAAGAAGGACATCCTCGTCACGGCGGGCGGGAAGAACGTGGCGCCGCAGAATCTCGAGAACGCGCTGAAGACGTCGCCGCTCGTCTCGCAGGCACTGGTCGTCGGAGACCGGCGGCCGTTCGTGGCAGCGCTCGTGACGCTCGAGGAAGGCGTCCCGCGGGAAGGGATCGAGGAGAAGGTCCAGGCGCTCGTCGACCAGGTGAACCGCAACCGATCGCGGTTCGAGCAGATCAAGCACTTCGCGATTCTTCCGCGCGATTTCTCGGCCGACGAGGGGGAGATCACGCCGACGCTGAAGCTGAAGCGCCGCGTCTGCCAGGAACACTTCGCTGCGGAGATCGAAGCCCTCTACGCGTGACGGCTGTCTTTCTCGTTCTGTCGGCGTTCCTCGCGAGCGCCGTCGAGATGGTGGAGGCGCTGACGATCGTCCTCGCCGTCGGTGTGACCCGCGACTGGCGCTCGGCGCTCTCCGGCGTGGGCGCGGCCACGCTGTCGCTCGCGGCGATCGTCGCCGCCCTCGGCCCGGCTTTGACCCTGATCCCGATCGACACCCTCCGCCTCGTGGTCGGTGCGCTCCTGCTCGTCTTCGGCCTGCAGTGGCTGCGGAAGGCGATCCTGCGTGCGAGCGGCTACGTGTCGCTGCACGACGAAGAGGCGGCGTTCGCGCGCGAGACTGCCGAGGCGCGCGCCGCCGGCCTCGAGCGCCGCGCCGGGCTCGACTGGTACGCGTTCACGATCGCGTTCAAAGGTGTGCTGCTGGAGGGGCTCGAGGTCGCGTTCATCGTCCTGAGCTTCGGCAGCACGCAGGGCTCGATCCCGCTCGCCGCCCTCGGCGCAGGCGTCGCGGTCGTGCTCGTCGCCGTGGCCGGCCTCGTCGCACACGCGCCGCTCGCGCGCGTCCCGGAGAACACGCTGAAGTTCGCGGTCGGGACGATGCTGACGACCTTCGGGATCTTCTGGGCGGCAGAGGGAACGGGTGCACACTGGCCCGGCGGCGACGCGTCGCTCCCCGCGGTGCTCGGCTTCGTCCTGCTCTTGTCGGTGGCGTTCGTGGCGCTGCTGCGCCGGGGACGGCCGGCAATCGCATGAGCGCCCTGCGTCGATTCGGGACCTTCTGGTGGGACTTCGTCATCGGGGACGACTGGCGTATTGCCGCAGGCGTCGCGATCGCCCTCGGAGCCACCGCTGCGCTCGCAGCCGCGGACGAACCCGCGTGGTGGCTGCTACCAATCGCCGTAGCAACGCTTCTGTACTTCTCACTCAGACGAGAGGTGCGCTAAAAACCAACACCAAAGGCCGGAGGTTAGTGCAGGCGAAGCCCCACGAACCGCAGGCCGAACTCACGCGCGCCGCAAGCGCCGCAGGCACCAACGGCACGCGGACCACGGCCAGAGCTCACCACCCCTACCGCAATCCGTGGACGCGCGAGACCGCGCTCTCGCGCGTCCACGGCGTACCTAGAAACCCGCGCGAAAACGCAGTTTTCGCGCGGCTAAATCCGGCGGCCGCCGGCGAACGTGCTGGCGTACCAACCCGAGAGGCTGGAGATCTTGACCACGTCGCCGGTGTGTGGCGCGTGGATGAACTGGCCGCCGCCGATGTAGATCCCGACGTGGCTCGCGCCGGCGAAGAAGACGAGGTCGCCCGGCTGGAGCTGGCTCATCGACACCGGCACGCCCATGCCGTACTGGACGTACGAGCTGTGCGGGAGCGAGACGCCGATCTGTGCGAAGACGTACATCACGAAGCCGGAGCAGTCGAACCCGCTGGGAGTCGAGCCGCCCCAGACATAGGGAACGCCGAGGTAGCGCATCGCGATCCCGACGACGCCGCCGTGGATCGAGGGCGGCGCCACGGTCGAGCCCTCCGGGGTCGTCGCCGCGACGCCGACGACCGACGGATTGCCGGTGATCGGCTGATTCGCGTAGCGGGCGCGCGCGCTGGCCGCGAGTTGGCGCTGCCGAGCCGCCTCCTGAGCCTTAAGATGCGTGATCTCGCCGCGGATCGACGACAAGAGCTGGCGCCTCTGGGCGAGCTGCGACTCGATGTGCTGCTTCTGCGCTTGACGCTCCGCAACCAGACGTTGCTGTTCGGTGCGCGCATTCTGCAGCTCGACGCGATGCCGCTGAATTGCGAGCCTCGCGGCCGCAATCTCCCGGACGATCCGAGCGTCTTGCTTCGACGTCGAGTTGATCGTCTCGACGTGGTTCAGCAGATCATCGAGACTCGACGAGCCGAGCAGCACGGCGAGCGTCGAGTTCTCCTCGCCCGCGGTGTATGCGCTCACGAGGCGGCGCGAGAGCGCGGCTTGCGACAGCTTCAGGTTCGCGCGCGCCGTCTTGAGCGCGAACGCGTTGTCGTGCAGATCGCTCTTGATCTTCCCGAGCCTGACGTTCGCGGTGTTGTACGCCTCGACCGCAGCGCCGAGCTGCGTGTCGATCGTGTTGATCTGGCTCAGAACCTGTTGCGCCTGGGCCTGCTTCGCTGTGACCGACGGATCGGCGGTCGCGCCTGCGACGGCCACGAGTGCCGCCGCGATTGCCACGAGAAAAGCCTGCGCCTGTCGTCTCCGCGGATTCGTCACCAGCAGGAAAAACCCGGATGGCCGGCGCACCGGAGGGGGCCGGTACGTCACAAGTGGCGCACCCTAGCAACGGCTTCGGATGACCGCAACCACTCTTTTGCGCCGAAATCTGACGAAAATGTGCTCGAACCGGACCGCACAAAGTCGAGTGAGACCGCAGGACTCCGGGGAATCAGGGCCTGTGCTAGCGTCAGCGACCGTGCGTGGGCGAAGGGAGACGCGCCGCGCGCCGGCATTGTTCGTCGCCACAGGCCTCGTGCTCGCCCTGGCACTGCCAGGGGCGGGGGGCGCCAACCCGACCCAACAGGCCGACGCGCTTCGCAGCCAGCAAACGGCTCTTGGCAGTCGCTCGCACGCCGCGCTGATGAACCTCTACTCGCTCGATTCGCGCCTGAGCCAGGCACGAGCGCAGCTCGCCTCGCTGCGGCAGCGCGTGTTCGATGTTCGCGCTCAGCAGGCGCGCGTCGTGCAAGAGCAGGCGATCGCGCGCCACGCGTGGCGCGAATCGGTCGACGCGCTCGGCGCGCATCTACGCACGCTCTACGAGCAGGCCGAGCCGGATGCAATCGCAATCCTCGTCGGTGCGTCGTCGATCGACGACGCGGTCACGCGGCTCGACCAGCTCCAGTTCAGCGCACGCCTGAGCAGGCAGACGATCGCGCAGACACGAACGGCGCAACGCTCGCTCGCCCGCCTTCGGATCACGCTGGCGGCCCGCGCGGACGAGCTGCAGCACCTGCTCGCGCAGGCAGAGGAGACGACGGCGGCGCTCGAGCAGGCGCGCACGCAGCGGGTCGCGTACCTCGCCTCGCTCGCCCGGCAACGCTCCCTGAACGCGAAACAGATCGACCGCCTCCAGGTCGCATCCGCGCAGATCGCCGCCCGGTCGCAGACGATCACAGCCGAGCAGGAGACGGTGTCGGTGGCGGCGCCGGTCTCGACGGACGGAAACACGCTCACAGTGAGCGCAACGGGGTACTCGCTCCCGGGCCACACGGCGACCGGGATGCCCGTGGGCTGGGGCGTCGTCGCCGTGGATCCCGCCGTCATCCCCCTCGGGACGCGGATGACGATCCCCGGCTACGGGGAGGGGATCGCCGCGGACGTCGGCAGCGCGGTGCGGGGGGAGACCATTGACCTCTGGTTCCCGACACTTGCGCAGGCACGAGCCTGGGGCCGCCGCACGGTCACGATCACGCTCCACTAGACTTTCCGCGCCCGCCCTCCTCAGTCCTCGGAGGACGCCCAGTATGAGCGAGGCCCTGACAGCCGAGGAATCCATCGTCGACGACCTTCGGGTCCTGATCGTCGACGACCACGATCTCTTTCGCAGTGGGTTGCGCAACCTGCTCGAGGAGCAAGGCGTGCTCATCGTCGGGGAAGCGGCAGCCGGGCAGGAGGCGCTGCGCATCGTCCGCGACGTCGCGCCAGACGTCGTCGTCATGGATTTGAACATGCCGGGGATGGGCGGCGTGGAGGCGACGCGCCACATCTCCGCGATCGCACCCCTGACTCGGGTCCTGATGCTGACGATCTCGGACGAGGACACTGACGTGATCGACGCGATCCTCGCCGGGGCCTGCGGTTATCTGCTCAAGGACTCGTCGATCCAGGTGCTGATGGACGGGATCCGCGCGGCGGCGATGGGCGAATCGCTGATCTCGCCGGCGATCGCGGCGAAGGTGCTGCAGCGCGTCCGCGCGTCGAGCACGCAGCCCGAGATCGAGAGCACGATCCGCGCGGAGCTGTCCGAGCGGGAGATCGAGGTGCTGAAGCTGATCGCGAACGGCAAGGACAATGGGATGATCGCCTCTGAGCTCCACATCAGCCCGAAGACGGTCAAGAACCACATCTCGAACATCCTGATGAAGCTGCAGATCGATAACCGCATCCAGGCGGCTGTCTACGCCGTCCGGAGCGGGATCGTCTAAGGGCCTGGAGACAGCACGCCGCTAAGCGGCTCGAGCTTCGTCCGCGCGGGCGCGGAGCGATCCGATCAGAGCGCGGATGCTGATGAGCTCCGCGTCCACCGAGCGGAGCTGGCGCGCGAGCTTTCTCAACTCGACCGTCTGCAGCTCGTTGTAGTCGTCCGCGATTCTCACGGCCACGTCCACGATCCGGCGCTGGAGACGCCACTGTTCGCCCTCGATCGCCATCGCCCGCGCATAGCCCGTGGTCAGCATCTCCTCGAGGTCCGAGAGCGTGGGTGCGTCGGCCCCGCCTGCAGGGGCGTCCAGCAGTGTGCGGATGTGGTTCTCGATCATCGACGGCCAGGGTCGGATGGACGCGGCCACTCCAGTATCGGGCCTCCGACCGCCGACCGCATGGGCCGCCAGGCCCATTTCCACCTGCTCGAAGGCCCATCGTCTTGACTCCACCCGACCCTCTCCCAAAAATGGTTTCGCGTGCGGCGTCCCCTTGCAACCGTCCTGGCCCTGCTCACCGTCGCGATGCCAGTCGCCTCCGCCGAGGCCGGGACCCCCTCCCCAACCCTCCAGCGAAAGCTGGCGCGCGCGCTGCACGTCCCGCACGTGTCGCCCGTGCGCTCCGCGGCGCTGGCCGTCGATCTGGCCACCGGGACGGTGCTCTACACCCAGAACGGCTCGCGAGCGCTAGCGCCTGCGTCGAACGAGAAGCTGCCGGTCACATTCGCGGCGCTGTCCGTCCTCGGGCCCGCGTACCGGTTCGAGACCGACGTCGTCGGCCAGGGCGGCCAGGACGGGACGGTCTGGACCGGCGAGATCGTGCTGGAGGGCGCCGGCGATCCGACGCTCTCCTCCGCCGGTCTGCGCAACCTCGCGCTGCAGGTGCGCGCGGCCGGGATCCGCCGCGTCGTCGGGTCGATCGTCGCCGACGAATCGTGGTTCGACGGCAATCGAACCGTCGCCGGCTGGAAGCCGGGCTTCTACCTGAACGAGTCGCCGCCTCTGTCGGCACTGGTGGTCAACCGCGGTCGCGTCGGCGGCTATTTGTCCACGAGCCCGGCCCTCGCGGCTGGGACCGCGTTCCGCTCTGCGCTGCGCGCGGCCGGGATCGCGGTCACCGGCCGGGTTCGCGTCGGGGTGGCGCAGGACTTCTCGATTCCACTCGCCTCGGTCTCCTCACCGCCGCTCTCGTCCATCGTCCGCTTCATGGACCGGGAGAGCGACAACTTCACCGCGGAGATGCTCCTCAAGCAGCTCGGCGCGATCGAGCTCGACCACGGGACGAGCGCGGCGGGCTCCTCGGTCGTCTCGCGCGTGCTGACTGAGGCAGGCATCCCGATGACGGGCGTGCGGATCGTCGACGGATCGGGCCTGTCGCGCTTCGACCGGCTCACGGCGGGCGCACTGACGACCCTCCTCCGGGAGGCATGGACCGATCCGGTGATCAAGCCCGTGCTTCTCGCCGCCCTGCCGGTCGCGGGCGTGAGCGGGACGCTCCAGGACCGCATGCGCCGCGGCCCCGCACATGGGAACGTGGCAGCGAAGACGGGGACGACGAACGACGCGTCCGCGCTCTCGGGTTTCGTGCGAAACCGGTTCGCGTTCGCAGTCGTGCAGAACGGTCACCCGCTCTCCTACTGGTGGGCGCGGATCGCGCAGGATCGTTTCGCGCAGGTGCTAGCCGCGCAATAGCTCGACGAGGTCCTGCTCAGAGAGGAGCGGGACGCCGAGCTTGCGCGCTTTCGTCAGCTTCGAATTGCCCGGCTCCTCGCCGACGATCAGCCCAGTCGTCTTTCCCGAGACGGAGTTCAGGACCTTCGCGCCCTTCGCCTCGAGCTCGGCTGCAGCCTCGTCGCGCGTGTAGCCCTCGAGCGTTCCCGTGATCACGTACGTGTTCCCGGTCAGGGGGCCCTCGACCGGCTTCAGCTCGTCGCCGATCTCGAAGCGCAGCCCGAGCGACCGGAGCTCGTCGACGAGCGCACGGTTCGCCTCGTCGGAGAACCACTCGGCGATCGACTCTGCGCGGTCGGGACCGATCCCCTCGGCTTCCTCGATCTCCTCCTGGCTCGCCCCCATCAGCCGATCGACGTTCTCGAAGTGCCGCGCGACGTTCTGCGCGGTGACCCAGCCGACGTCAGGGATGTTGAGTCCGAGCAGCACCCGGTGGAACGGGACGTTCTTGGAGGCCGCAATCGACTCGATCGCGTTGGTCGCCGAGATGTCGGCGTATCCCTCGAGCTCCATCAGTTGCTCTTTGGTGAGCCGGTAGAGATCCGGGAGCGAACGGACGAGCCCGAGGTCCCAGAGGCGGCGCACCGATTGCTCGCCGACGCCCTCGATGTCGCCGGGGCCCTGGACCCAGTTGATGAGCGACTCGAGCCCGCGCGACGGGCACGCGCGGTTCGGGCAGCGGTGCATCGCTTCGCCTTCCGGCTTCACGATCTTCGCGCCGCAAAGAGGGCATTTTGCAGGCATTTTGAAAGGCTTTGTGCCCTTCTTGTGCGGGAGCACGGGACCCACGACCTGCGGAATCACGTCGCCGGCTCGCTGCACGATCACGGTGTCGCCTTCCCGGATGTCCTTGCGGTTGATGTCCTCTTCGTTGTGCAGCGTCGCCTGCGAAACGGTGACGCCGCCGACCTCGACCGGCTCGAGTTGGGCCCACGGGTTGAGCGCACCGGTCCGGCCGACGCGGATATGGATCTTGTTCAGCGTCGTCTGGGCCGTCATCGGCGCCCACTTGTACGCGCGCGCCCAGCGCGGACGCTCGTGCAGCGCGCCAAGGCGCCGCTCCTGGTCGAACGAGTCGACCTTGATCACGATCCCGTCGATCTCGTAGTCGAGCTCGATGCGCCGCCTCTCCCAGTCACGACACGCCTTCGCGACGGACTCAACCGTCTCGTGACGCTCTGCGAACGGATTCGCCCTGAAGCCGTGCTCGCGCAGCCACTGCAAAGCCTCCCAGTGGCCCTCGACGGGCAACCCGTCGCGCACGCCGAGGCCGTGGATCCAGATCGACAGCGGCCGTTGCGCCGTGATCGTCGAGTCCTTCTGTCGCAGTGATCCCGCCGCGGCATTGCGCGGGTTCGGGGTCGGCTTCTTTCCCTCGGCGATCAACCGCTCGTTCAGCGCGTTGAATCCGCTCAGAGGGAGATACACCTCGCCGCGCACCTCGAGCACCGGAGGGGGCCTTTCGCCGGCCGCGAGTTGCATTCGCATCGAGATCGCCTTGATCGTCTTCAGGTTCGGGGTGACGTCCTCCCCGCGCAGCCCGTCGCCACGGGTCGCGCCCCGAACGAACACGCCGTCCTCGTAGATCAGATTGATCGAGAGGCCGTCGATCTTCGGTTCGGTGACGTACGCGACGTCCGTCGTGCCGAGCCGCTTGCACACGTCCTCGTGCCACTTCTCGAGGGCCTCGTCGGTCGTTACCTTCTCGAGCGATCCCATCGGCGTCAGGTGCTCGACCTTCTGGAACTTCTCGGAGGGCGGCGCACCCACCCGCTGCGTCGGGGAGTCGGGCGTGACGAGCTTCGGATTCGCCTCCTCGAGCGCGACGAGCTCGTCGTAGAGCCGGTCGTACTCGGCGTCGGAGACCTCTGGATCGTCGAGTACGTGGTAGCGGTAGAGGTGGTAGTCCAGGATGTCGCGTAGCTCGGCCGCGCGCTGGTCGACCGTCGTCGCCTTAGAGGACATTGAGAAGCTCTTCCGCGGTGTCGACGATCGCGTCCGGCTCTTCGCGCTCCAGCTTCTCGCGATCGTGGATGCCGCCCCACGTCACGGCGACCGCGTGCATGCCGGCCGCCTTGGCCGAGCGGACGTCGAACGGCGAGTCGCCGACGTACGCGCACTCGTCCGGATCGACACCCATACGTTTCGCGGCGAGCAGGAGCGGCTCGGGGTGCGGCTTGTGACGCTGCGTCTCGTCGCCGCCGACAACGACCTCGAAGAGATGGCCGAGCGGGACCGAAGCGAACGCGAGCTCGACCGTGACACGCCGCTTCGCCGTGACGATCCCCAGCCGCCGCCCCTCGTCCTTCAGCTGCACGAGGACGTCGTCGATGCCCTCGCAGCAGACCAGCGCGTCGTGCAACGGCTCGTTGTGAGCGCGGTAGACGGTGACGAGCTCCTCGACGCGGTCGGGGGCGAGCGCCCGCATCTGCGCCTCGAGCCCGGGGCCCCCCACAGTGGCCATCAGCTCCTCGTCGGGGGGCTCGATCCCGAGAACCTCCCTCGCGGCGTGCCGCATCGAGGCGAGGATGATCGCGCCGGAATCGACGACCGTGCCGTCGAGGTCGAACAAGACGACGGGAAACCGCACGCCGCCGATGGTATCCACGCCCATGATGCGTCCGGTCGCGAACAATGAGCCACGTACCGCTCAGCCGGCTGTGCAAGAAAAGTCACACTTTTCGTACATTGGGGTCAGACCGTGGTGTTTTCAGCCGTGGCTCGGCGGCCGCCAGATCAGTAGCCGACGCTCACGAGGTAGAGGCCCCACGGCGGCGCGGTTTGCCCGGCCTCGGCACGCGCCCGGCCTTCCAGCAGCGGGGCCACGTCGACGCCGTCGACCATCGTTCCCACGAGTGTCCGCACCATGTGGCGGAGGAACGAGTCGGCGGTGATCTCGAACGCGAGGACGTCGCCGTCCTCCACCCACCGCGCCGACTCGACGACGCGGCCGAACGCCTCGTGCTGTGTCTCCGTCGGCGTGAACGCGCGGAAGTCGTGCTCCCCGACGAGCGCCCGCGCCCCCTCGTCGAGCGACGGGACGTCGAGCGGACGCGGGAACCACCACGACCGTCGATGCTCGAACGCAGACCGCACGCGTGGACGCCAGATGCGATACCGGTAAGAACGCGAGCGCGCCGAGAACCGCGCGTGGAAGTCCGGATCCGCTTCGGCAGCCCGGACGATCGCGACGTCCGCCGGCAGCACGCTGTTGAGCGCCTCGGGAAGGCGGTCGAGGGCCGGGCCGCCCTCGGCATCGAGGCTGGCGACGTTTGCGAGCGCGTGGACTCCGGTGTCCGTCCGCCCGGCGACGGCGAGAGATTCCCAGCGCGGAAAGACTTCAGCGAGCGCCTTGCGCAGCTCGTTCTCGACGGTTCTCTCGCCGGGTTGGGCCGCCCAGCCGCGGAACCCGGTGCCGTCGTACTCGAGCGTCAGCCTCACGCGCACGTCAGGCACTCCTGACGCAGTTTGTCAGGCCTGCCTTATGTTCTACTCTTTTGCAGTTCCGCTGATACACTCTACCTGTGGCGCCGGATCAGCACACCTTTCTCCTGCAGCGAGTCCAGCCTGCGATGGTCGGTCTCATCGACGGCTCGCTGTCGACGCTCGCTCCGATCTTCGCCGTGGCGCTTGCGACCCACAAGCCGCACTATGCGTTCTACGCCGGCCTCGCCACCGCGATCGGCGCGGGAATCAGCATGGCGTTCTCCGAGGGGCTCTCGGACACGGGCGAGCTCACGGGGCGCGGCAATCCGTTCGTCCGCGGATCGATCACGGGCGGCGGTACGTTCCTCGGGGGGGTGCTGCACACGTTGCCGTTTCTCATTCCGCACTACCGCATCGCAATCATCAGCGCGATCATCGTCGTCGCGTTCGAGCTCGTGATGCTGGCGTTCCTGCGCTGGCGCTACTTCGAGGACAGCTTCGTCAAGGCGCTGGCATCCGTAACTCTTGGCGGGATCATCATCGCCAGCGTCAGCGCCGCCCTCGGTAGCGCTGCCTAGCTATGGCGAGTCTGCCGGGAGGCACGCACGCGGAAAGATCTTCAGCACGGCGCGATCGCCGCGACGGCCGACCGCCTGCACGAAGACCGCGTCGCACGCGTTGACCGAGGCGCCGCCGAACCGGGCGGCGAACGTGCCGACGACTCGGGTACGAACGGTCTGCGTTCGCGTCGTGGTCGCGACGAGCTTGACGAGGACGCGCTCGCCCGCATAGAAGCCCGAGCCGTGCACGACAATCGCGTCGGTCCCGCGCGTGAGGCGTAGCGCCGGCTTCGCAGTCGTGCTCGCGGTGGCCACCGACGTGGCTGCGACCGCGACGGCGGCGAGTGCCCCCAGGGCGACGGACCTCACGACCAACAGTATGCCCGGGGTTCGTCGACCGTCACTTTCCATATAGCAGCAGCCATTGAATGCCTCGGCCGAGGATTGGATACTCGCGCCGGGGCAGCCCCCTTGCCGGGGGCAGCGTTCATTCACGAAAGGGGGAGATGGGGTGAGGAATCTGGTGAGAGCCCTCGTGGCTCTGGGTCTGCTCGGCGTGTTCGTCTTTGCCGGGGCCGGTGGCGCGGTAGGCGAAGGCAAGCCGCGGCACGTGCTTGCGGACGCCGCGGCGGGAACGCTCCAGCCGGCCGTGCTGACCACCACGGCTCCGGGAGGTGGAACGGTCCAAAAGCAGATGCCGTTCCTGTCCGACGCCGCGATCATGACGGCCAAGTCCGCGCTCTTCAACGAAGAGGAAGACAAGGCCATCGCTGCGGACGTCGCAGCGGGCGGGGAGTTCGGAGTCGCCGGTGACGCGACCGGTTCCGGCCCGGGCTCGCTCGGCTGCGCGAAGCGCGACAAAGGCAAGGGCAACAAACGCGTGAACCAGGACTGCACCTTCCGGCGCCAGGCCGAGGAGGACATCGCAGCCAACCCGTCCGATCCCAACCAGCTCACGGCAGGGCAGAACGACAGCCGCGTCGGGTTCAACCAGTGCGGCATCGACTTCTCGACCGACGGAGGGAAGCACTGGGGCGACATGCTCCCGCCCTTCCGACAGCGGTTCAATTCGCCGGAAAGCGACGGTGTGAACACCGTCGTGGGCGGACAGGGAACGGACAAGACGTATGACTTCGGGAGCGACCCGACCGTGGCCTGGGACTCCCACGGGCGCGCGTTCTTCAGCTGTCTGATGCTCGACATCGGTACCGATGCGACGGGCTTGTACGTGGTCCAGTCGCCTGCCGGCGCCGCGGGCTCGTTCTACTTCAACGTGCCGCAGTTCGGGCGCTCGTGGATCGTCGTCGAGGACAACAGCCCGGCGGCGTCCCACGACAAGAACTTCCTCACGGCCGATGCATACCCGTCGAGCCCGAACCGGGACAACGTCTACACGACGTGGACCGTGTTCAACTTCACGTGCGGTCCGTCAGGCACTGACTACTGCTCGTCGAAGATCTACGGCTCGATGTCGACGAACCACGGGTTGCGATGGTCGAAGCCCGAGGAGATCAGCGGCATCAACCCGAGCCTCTGCGACTTCGGGAACTTCTTCAACCCGGCCGATGACGAGCATGCGTGCAACTTCGACCAGGGCTCCGACCCGATCGTGCTCCCGAACGGCGATCTCGAGGTCGTGTTCAACAACGGCAACACGCCTGACGTCAACAATCAGCAGCTGGCGGTGCATTGCAAGCCGTCCGGCGACTCCGCGGCCGGGACGGCAAAGCTGAACTGCTCGCCGCCGGTGCTCGTCGGCAGCGACGTCCTCGCGGGCGCGCCGAGATGCAACTTCGGCCGGTTCTGCATCCCCGGCCACTACATCCGCACGAACGACTACCCGCGGATCGGTGTGAGCACGGACAACGGCCATCTGTACACCGTCTGGCAGGACTACCGCAACCAGGAGTGGGACATCCAGATGGCGCACTCCTACGACGGCGGCGACACGTGGGTGAACGACGGAACGGTCAACCCGGACAGCGGGATCGACCACTACTTCGCGGCGGTCGACGTCGCCGAGAAGGGCAACGGCGACAACGTCGGCGTCAGCTACTACCGCACCGAGCGCGTCGCCAACGAGAACACGACGCCTCCCGGCGGGTTCACGTTCGGGGCGACCGCGACCTGCGGCCCCGCGGCAAACCAGACCTGCATGGGCGACTACATCCTGGGCGGCGGTACGAACTTCGGTCTGCCGTTCGAGTTCAAGGTCGTGGCTCCGCCGTTCAGTCCTCCGGACGGAATCCAGGCGGGATTCAACGGCGACTACAGCAGCCTCGTGATCACGAAGGGAGGCGAAGCGCATCCGATCTGGTCGGATACGCGAAACGTCGACCCGTTCGCGCCGGGCAACGGCGTGACGCACGACGAGGACGTCTTCACGGACTCGCTCGGGCTCCCGAACGGCACCGCCAAGCCGTCCGTGGGTCAGATCGGCAAGCGCTAGCCGCTCGCCACTACCGCTTCACGCAGAAGGGCCGCCTGGAGGCGGCCCTTCTCGTTTCACGGTCAGCGTCATGCCGTCGACCGCGACGATCTTCACCTCGTCGCCCGGGACGAGCTCATCGGCCGACTTCGTTCGCCACAACTCCCCCGCGACGCGAACCTGGTGTCGCGTCGCGACGACGCCGGTCGACCCGACGAGCGCCTCTGCGCCGGTCACGGCGCGCCGGCGGCGCGACCAGCGAAGCAGCACGAGGCTCTCCGCGATGTCGAGGAGTCCGCCGCCGAGCACGGTCGCGATCCCCCACGGCCAGGGCACGACGAAGATCGCTAGGAGGATGCCTCCGAGGAGGAGCATCCACGGAGAGCGCTACGCGCCGTTCGCGCGAGCCGTCGCGTCAAAGTCCACCAGCTCGAGGTACACCATTTCCGCGGCATCCCCTTGCCGCGGGCCGAGCTTGACGATGCGCGTGTAGCCGCCGGGCCGGTCCGCGAACCGCGGCGCCACCTCGGCGAACAGCTGGTGGACGACGTCCTGCGAGCGAAGCTCGGCGATCGCCTGGCGCCGCGCCGCCAGGTCGCCGCGCTTGCCGAGCGTGATCATCTGCTCGGCGAACGGCTTGACCGCCTTCGCCTTCGCCTGCGTGGTCTTGATCCGGCCGTGCTCGATCAGCGAGCCCGCGAGATTCGCATACAAGGCCTTGCGGTGCGCCGAATCACGGCCGAGTTTCTTGCCTGCGCGGTGGTGCCTCATGGCCGCTAAACGGAGGCGTTCTCGTCGCCGCGCAGCGTCAGGCCGTGCGCAGCGAGCGTCTCCTTGACCTCCTCGACTGACTTCTTGCCGAAGTTCGGGATCGCCGCGAGCTCGTTCTCGGTCTTCACGACGAGGTCGCCGATCGTCTCGATGCCGACGCGCTTGAGGCAGTTGTACGAGCGGACGCCGAGCTCGAGCTCCTCGATCGGGAAGTTCTCCATCCCGTGCGCGAGCGGCATCTCCGGCTGCGTCCCGTCGCCGCTGACGCCCTCCGTCAGATGCTCGATGCGGTCGATGTCCGTGAAGATCGCGAGCTGCTTGATCAGGATCTCCGACGCCTGCGCGATCGCGTCCTTCGGCGAGATCGAGCCGTCGGTCGTCACGTCGAGACGGAGCTTGTCGTAGTCCGTCCGCTGGCCGACGCGGGCCGCCTCGACGTCGTACGCAACGCGGCGAACCGGCGAGAAGATCGAGTCGATCGGGATGACGCCGATCGTGTGCTCCGGCCCGCGGTTGAGCTCCGCGGGAACGTAACCGCGGCCGCGGCCGATCGTGAGCGTCATCTCGAGCTTGCCCTTATCGGAGAGATGCGCGACCTCGAGCTCGGGGTTGAGGATCTCCAGCTCGGCGGGCGCCTCGATGTCGGAGGCCTTGACGATGCCGGCGCCGCGCTTGACGACGTGCACCTCGATCTCGGGCGAGTCGCCGTGCAGGCGGCAGATGAGGTTCTTGAGGTTGAGGATGACGTCCGTGACGTCCTCGCGGACGCCCGGGAGCGTCGTGAACTCGTGCGAGATCCCCTCGATCTTCACCGAGGTGACGGCCGCGCCCTCCAGTGAGGAGAGCAGCACGCGACGCAGCGAGTTCCCGAACGTGTAACCGAAGCCGCGGTCGAGCGGCTCGATCTCGAAGATCCCGCGCTCCGCGTCCAGCTCCTCGTGGACGATCTTCGGGATCTGGAATTCCATCAGACTTGTGCGAGTTGCCAAAGCGTTCCTTTCCTTCTTGACTTACTTGGAGTAGAGCTCGACGATGAGCGATTCCTGGACCGGCGTGTCGATCTCCGACCGTTCCGGCCATTTGAGGATCTTTCCGGTGAGACCGTCGTGGTCGGCCTGCAGCCACGGGGCCACCGACGCGGTGAGGTCGGTCGCATCGCGAATCACCTGCTGCGCCGACGATCCTTCGGACACCGTGATGATGTCGTCCGGCTTGACCTGGTAGCTGGGGATGTTGACGCGGCGGCCGTTGACGTGGAAATGGCCGTGGCGGACGAGCTGGCGGGCCTGCGCGCGCGATGCCGCAAAGCCGAGTCTGTAGACGACGTTGTCGAGTCGCGTCTCGAGCATCCGGAGCAGGTTCTCTCCGGTGATGCCCGAGCCCTTGGTCGCCTTCGTGTAGTAGGTGCGGAACTGCTTCTCCAGCAGCCCGTAGTACCGCCGCGCCTTCTGCTTCTCACGCAGCTGCAGCAGGTACTCCGACTGCTTGATCCGCCCGCGGCCGTGCTCACCCGGCGGATACGAGCGGCGCTCGATCGCGCACTTCTCCGTCAGGCAGCGCTCGCCCTTGAGGAACAGCTTCATGCCCTCGCGACGGCACTGCTTGCACTTGGGGGAACGGTCGCGGGCCATCAGACTCGTCTCCGCTTGCGCGGGCGAACGCCGTTGTGCGCCTGCGGCGTCACGTCCTTCACGCCGAGGATCTCGAGGCCTGCCGCTTGCAGCGAGCGAATCGCAGTCTCGCGGCCGGAGCCGGGGCCTTTGACGAAGACCTCGACCTTCTGCAATCCGTGCTCCATGCCCTTGCGCGCGCACGAGTCTGCGGTCACTTGTGCGGCGAACGGGGTCGACTTCCGCGAGCCCTTGAAGCCCGCCGAGCCGGCGGACTCCCACGCGATCACGTTGCCGTCCTTGTCGGTGAGCGCCACGATCGTGTTGTTGAAGGACGTCTTGATGTGTGCCTGGCCGATGGCGATGTTCTTCTTGACGCGCCGACGCGTGCGGCCCCTGGCCGCTTGTCTCCGGGGAGGCGCCATTTAGGTCTTCGCCGTCGCTTTCTTGCCGCGGCCGACAGTCTTCGCCGGACCCTTGCGCGTGCGCGCATTCGTGCGCGTGCGCTGGCCGTTCACGGGCAGGCCGCGACGGTGCCGAATCCCACGATATGCGCCGATCTCGGAGAGCCGCTTGATCGCCTGCGAGCGCTCGCGGCGGAGGTCGCCCTCCACCTCGAGGTTCTCGTCGATGTACTGGCGCAGCTTCGTAATCTCCTCGTCGGTGAGGTCCCGGATCTTCGTGTTTGGGTCGAGCCCGAGTGCAACCGCGACCTTGCGCGCGGTCGGCTGGCCGATCCCGTAGATGTACGTCAGCCCGATCTCGAGCCGCTTCTGGTTGGGAAGATTGACTCCGGCGATTCGCGCCAAGTTCCTAGCCCTGCCTTTGCTTGTGTCGCGGGTTGGTGCAAATGACCATGGTCTTGCCGTGCCGCTTGATCACGCGGCAGCGCTCACACATGGGCTTGACTGATGCTCTGACTTTCATGTCCTCAATGTCCTCAACGGTGTCTGTAGGTGATCCGGCCTCGGGTCAGGTCGTACGGGGAAAGCTCCACCTTGACCTTGTCGCCCGGAAGGATCCGGATGTAGTGCTTTCGCATCTTCCCGGAGATCGTCGCGAGCACGGAGTGTCCCCCGTCGAGCTGCACCCGGAACATCGTGCTCGGGAGCGCCTCGGTGATCTCGCCTTCGACCTCGATCTTCTCTTCTTTGTTCGACATTTCCTTTCTTCAACGCGCACGAAAAGGCGGCGGGCTCACCCGCCGCGAGCCGATCATGGTACCAAACCAGCCTTTGCAGGCGTTTTGGCCAGGGTCAGCACCCTGGGCCCGTCCTCGAGGATCGCCACGGTGTGCTCGAAATGGGCCGCCAGCGAGCCGTCCTGGGTGGAGATCGACCATTCGTCCTCGTGGAGGTAGACCTCCGGCCCGCCCGCCGTGATCATCGGCTCGATCGCCAGGGTCATGCCGGGCTGGAGGAGCGCGCCGCGGCCCGGACCGCCGAAGTTCGGGACCTGCGGGTCCTCATGGTACGAGCGGCCGACCCCGTGCCCCACGAGCGAGCGGACGACGGAGAAACCGGCGCCCTCGACGACCGTCTGGACGGCGTGCGAGATATCGCCGACGTGGTTGCCCGGCCGCGCCTGCGAGATCCCCGCGTCTCGCGCTTCCTGGCAGACCTCGAGCAGGCGCCGTGCCTCAGCGCCGATCTCGCCGACCGCGAACGTCGCCGCGCTGTCTGCGATCAGGCCGTCGAGCGTAATCCCGACGTCGACGGAGATCAGGTCTCCCTCCTCGACGCGGTGCTCGCCCGGGATTCCGTGCACGACCATCGCGTTCGGAGAGATGCACGTCGCAGCAGGAAAGCCTCGGTAGCCCTTCGAGGTCGGAACGCCGCCGTGATCGCGGATGTACTCCTCGGCGATTCGGTCGAGCTCGCCGGTCGTGATCCCCGGTTGCACGTGCTCCCCGACGAGCGCGAGCGTGTCCGCCACGAGCTCGCCGGCGCGGGCCATTCCCTCGATCTCCTTTTGAGACTTTCTAATGATCATTTGCGTGTGCTCGGAGCTGGGGGAACCGCCCGGTTCCCCCCGACCCCTCCACCGGTCCGCTTCGCGGACGGGCCGCTTCCGGCCTCACCGAGTCACCGCAACATGGTCGAGGGCCCGCTGGATCTCCGTGAAGACCTCGTTCTCGCTGCGGTCCGCGTGGATCGTGACGAGGTTCCCACGCGTGCGGTAGTACTCGATCAGCGGCTCCGTCTCGCGGTGGTAGTTGTCGAGCCGGCGGTGGATGGCGTCGTCGGTGTCGTCCGCGCGGCCTTCGACCTTGGCACGCCGACGAAGCCGCTCGAACGCGACCTCGTCCGGAATCTGCAACGAGAAGACGACGTTGAACGTCCGTCCGATCTCGTTGAACATCGCGTCCAGCGCCTCGGCCTGCGCGGTCGTACGCGGAAACCCGTCGAGGACGAAGCCGGCGTCGGTGTCGTCCCGTGCGAGGCGGTCCCGAATGAGGGAGATCATCAGATCGTCCGGAACGAGCTCGCCGGCGTTGACGATCGACTCGACTGTGCGACCGAGCTCCGTTCCGGCCGCGATCGCGGCGCGCAGCATCTCGCCCGTTGCGACGTGAGGGATGCCGTACTCCGCGGAGATCCGATCCGCCTGCGTTCCCTTCCCCGCACCTTGCGGGCCCAGGAGAAGAACGTTCAGCGGCACTCGACTACTTCAGGAAGCCCTCGTAGGAGCGCATCATCATCTGCGACTCCATCTGCCGCATCGTGTCGAGCGCAACGCCGACGACGATCAGCACGGACGTCCCGCCGAGCGCCCGGCTCGTTGCCTGCGAGAAGTTGAAGTAGTGGATGAAGATGCCCGGAAGCACCGCGACCAGCGCGAGGTAGATCGACCCGGGTAACGTCAGCCGCGTCAGAACACGGTCGAGGTACTGCGCTGTCGGGGCACCGGGACGGATGCCCGGGATGTAACCGCCGTACTTGCGCAGGTTGTCCGCCTGGTCGACGGGGTTGAACTGCACCGCCGTGTAGAAGTAGGTGAAGATGATGATCAGGAAGGCCTCGATCGTCAGGTACTGGACCGATCCGTACTGGAAGTGCTTGTTGATGAAGGTCTGCGTCGTCGGGAAGAAGCTCGCAACGGTCGGCGGCAGCGCCATGATCGCGGCCGCGAAGATGACCGGGATGACGCCGGCCATGTTCACGCGCAGCGGCATGTAGGTCGTCCCGCCCGCGGTCTGTCTCCGTCCCACCATCCGTTTCGCGTACTGGATCGGGATCCGTCGCTGGCCCTCCTGGATGAAGACGACGGCGACGATCACGCCGAGGGCGATGATCGGCAGGAAGAGCCGCTCCGTCGTGCCGCCGTTGATCCACGCGTTCACGCCCGTCGGAATCGAGGCGAGGATCGACGCGAAGATCAGGAGCGAGATGCCGTTCCCGATTCCGCGCTTCGTGATCAGCTCGCCGAGCCACATCAGCAGCGCCGTCCCCGCGGTGAGCGTGACGATGATCAGGACGACACGGCCGGTGTTCGCGTTCAGCGCGTTCGACTTCTTGAAGAGGTACGCGTAGCCGGTCGCCTGCGCTGCTGCGAGACCGATGGTCAGATAGCGCGTGTACTGGTTGATCTTGGCGTAACCGGACTCGCCCTCCTTCTGCAGCCGCTCGAGCGTCGGCACGACGACCGTCAGGAGCTGCAGGATGATCGACGCCGTGACGTACGGCATGATCCCGAGCGCGAACAGAGAGAAGCGCGAGAGCGCCGAGCCCGAGAACGTGTTCAGCAGCGCGAAGATGCCCTGGCCACGGCCGCCGCTGGAGAAGAAGTTCTCGATCGATGCCGAGTCGACGCCGGGCGCCGGAATCCACGAGCCAAGGCGGTAGAGGCCGAGGATCATCCCGGTGAAGAGCACGCGGCGGCGAAGCTCGGGGACACGCCACGCGTTGGTGATCCAGGAGAGCATCTACTGCTCCTCGCCCGGTTCGGATCCTGGCTCTGGCTCTTCGGCCCGCTGCAGCTCGGCTGCCGCCTCGGATTCGCCGGCCTGCGCCTCTTCCGGCTCAGCTGCCGGCGCCTTCGGCTTGTGCGCCTTGTGCTTCTTCGGCTTGGGCGTGCGCAGCAACTCGACCGTGCCGCCGGCCCGCTCGATCTTCCCGCGCGCCGACGCGGAGACCGCGTGCACGCGCACCGTCAGCTTCTTCGTGATCTCGCCGTTGCCGAGGATCTTCACGTCGATCTTCGTGTTCTTGATCACGCCTGCCTCGACGAGGGACTCCGGTGTCACCTCAGCCCCTGCATCGAAGCGGCCCAGCTTCGAGACGTTGACCGGAACCGTCGCCGTGCGGAACGGCCCGATCGGCATCGCGTCCTTCGACGTCGAGCCGCGCTGCTTGCCCATCCGCATGTAGATCGGCATCTGCCCGCCCTCGAAGCCCGCGCGCATCTTGTGAGAGCCCGCGCGTGACTTCTGGCCCTTGATGCCTCGTCCCGCGTAGCGGCCCTTGCCTGAGCCAAGGCCACGGCCGACGCGCTTGCGGTTCTTCCGGGCCTGCGCCGGCTTCAGGTGGGAGAGGTTCAGCTGCTCAGCCATTACTGCTCGATCTTCACCAGGTGGCGGACCTTCCGAAGCATGCCTGCGAGCACGGGGCTCTCGTCGTGCTCGACGGTGCGGCCGATCTTGCCGAGGCCGAGCGCCCGCAGCGTGCCTCGGTGCGGCCGGCTCTGGCCGATCTGGCTACGAACCTGCGTTATCCGGACCTTGGCCACTGTCTGTCTCCTGCACCTCAGTCGTAACGGGCGGCTCCGGAGTCGGCTCCGCCGACTCCTCCACCGCCGGCCGCTTGTACGGCAGCACCTCCGAGATCGTCTTGCCGCGGATCCTGGCGACGTCCTCGGGACGTCGGAGGTTGCGCAGCCCGTTCACGGTCGCCTTCGCCATGTTGATCGGGTTCGTCGTGCCGAGGCTCTTCGCGAGGATGTCGCGGATCCCGGCGAGCTCCAGCACCGCGCGGCGCTCCGATGTCCCGCGAACCTTGCCGCGTACACGGCGGTGACGGCGCTCGCGCGCCTTCCCGTAGCCGACGCCAACGCGGTCGACCTCGTCGCCGATCACGACTAGCGCGGTGAACGAGAACCGCCGGCCGCCCTTCACGACCTTGGCGACGCGGTTGATCTCGACCACGCGCTCCTTCAGCTCGCGTGACTCCTCGCGCGCGATCACCTGACGTTCAACCGGTGTGAAACCGCTGCTCAAAACCTGAGTCCCCCCTCCCGCGCGGCGTCAGCCAGCGCCTTGACGCGCCCGTGGTACAGATAGCCGCCGCGGTCGAACACAACGACTTCGACGTTCGCCTCCTTCGCGTTCTGCGCGAGCAGCTTCCCGACCTCCGTGGCCTGCGCGGTCTTGTTGCCCTTGAAGTTCTTCACCTGCACCCAGGACGCACTTGCAAGCGTCTTCCCCTCGAGGTCGTCGACGAGCTGGGCGGAGATGCCCTTGTTCGAACGGAACACGAGAAGACGTGGGCGCTCCGATGTCCCGCGAACCTTGCCGCGTACACGGCGGTGACGGCGCTCGCGCGCCTGAGGCTTCGTAAGGACGCTCATGCTCGTTTACCTACTTTGCGGCGCACGTACTCGCCTGTGTAGCGGATGCCCTTGCCCTTGTACGGCTCGGGCGGGCGCACCTTCCGTACCTCGGCCGCGACCTGGCCGACCTGCTGCTTGTCGACGCCCTTGACGAGAATCTCCGTCGGGACCGGCACCTCGAAGGTGATCCCCTGCGGCGCCTTCATCACGACCGGATGGGAGAAGCCGACGTCCAGCCGGAGATCGGCGCCCTGCAGCGCCGCGCGGTAGCCGACGCCCTGCAGCTCGAGCCGCTTCTCGAATCCCTTCGTGACGCCCTCGACCATGTTCGCGATCAGCGTGCGGGTCAGGCCGTGCAGCGCGCGATCGTCGCCGCGCTCGGTGGGCCGGGTGACCGTGATCGCCGCGTCGCCCTGCTCGATCTTCATCCGGACCGGCACCTGCTGCGTGAGCTCGCCCAGGGGCCCGTTGACCATCACGCGGCCGGGCAGGAGCGAGACGTTCACGCCGCTCGGGATCTCGATTGGTTGTCTACCGATCCGGCTCATTACCAGACGAAGCACACGACTTCGCCGCCGATTCCTTTCTCTTCCGCGGTGCGCGAGGTGACCAGCCCGTTCGACGTCGACAGGATCGCCACGCCCATCCCGCCGAGCACGCGCGGCAGGCGGTCCTTGCGCGCGTAGACACGGCGGCCGGGCTTGGACACCCGCTTCAGGTCGGTGATGACCCGCTCGCGGCTCCGGCCGTACTTCAGCTGGATCACGAGGGTATCGAAGCTCTCGCCCTTCTGGACGTGGTAGTCCGTGATGTAGCCCTCCTCCTTGAGGATGCGGGCGATCTGCTCCTTCAAGCGGGAGGTGGGCATCTCCGTGCGTTCGTGCAGCGCCTTGTTGGCGTTGCGGATGCGGGCGAGCATGTCTGCGACAGGATCAGTCAGCATCTAGATCACCAGCTGCTCTTGGTCATGCCCGGGATCACGCCCTGGTGCGCGAGATCGCGCAGGCAGATCCGGCAGAGGCCGAACTTCTTGAACACGGACCGCGGCCGTCCGCAGCGGTTGCAGCGCGAGTACGCGCGAACCCGGTACTTCTGCGGGCGCGACTGCTTGATCCGAAGTGATTTCTTCGCCACGCTACGCGTCCATGTTTGACTTAGATTGCGACAAGACTGCGAGCCCAGTGGTGGCCTTCATGGCTGCTCCCTCTCCGCGAACGGGAGCCCGAGGCCTCGCAGCAGTGCGAGCGCCT
>VAXU01000037.1 GCA_005885125.1 Actinomycetota bacterium | reverse complement strand
GCGTCTCCTCGTGCTCGACCGGGCGGAGCATGCCGACGAGCGCCTGCTCGATGTCGTTCGTCAGGTCGTAGATCACGCGGTAGGGGCGAATCTCGACGTTCTCGCGCTCCGCGAGCGCCCGGGCCTCCGCGTTGGGCCGCACGTTGAAGCCGACGATCATCGCGTTCGAAGCCGACGCGAGCATGACGTCGTTCTCGGTGATGCCACCCACTCCCTGGTGGATCACGTTGACCCGCACCTCCGCGTGCTGGATCTTCGCCAGCTCGCTCACGACCGCCTCGACCGAGCCGACGACGTCGCCCTTGACGACGAGGTTGAGATCCTGGACTGCGCCGGCCTGCATCTGCTCGAACAGCCCTTCGAGCGAGACGCCTGCAGGTCGCTGTTGCGCGAGCTGCTCGCGGCGCAGACGGTCGCCGCGCACGTTCGCAAGATCGCGGGCGCGCCGTTCGTTCTCGACGACGCGCGCCAGTTCCCCGGCCGACGGCGGCTTGTCAAAGCCGAGGATCTCCACCGGCTCGCCCGGCTTCGCCTCCCTGAGCTTCTCGCCGCGGTAGTTGTAGAGCGCGCGCACCTTGCCCCAAGCGTCGCCGGCGAAGATCGCATCTCCGACGCGGAGCGTGCCGCGGTGGACGAGCATCGTCGCAACGGGCCCCCGGCCCACGTCCAAGCGTGACTCGATGATCGGGCCCGATGCCTCCGCGTTCGGATTCGCCTTCAGACCTTCCATCTCGAGATCCGCGACGAGCAGCACCTTCTCGAGCAAGTCGTCGAGGTTCGTCCCCTGCTTCGCGGAGACGTCGGAGAACTGAATCGTTCCGCCCCACTCCTCCGGTTGCAGCCCTTCGGCGGAGAGATCGGCGCGCACGCGATTCGTGTCGGCGTCGGGGACGTCGATCTTGTTGACGGCGACGACGATCGGCACATCCGCCGCCCGCGCGTGCGCAATCGATTCCTTCGTCTGCGGCATGACGCCGTCGTCAGCCGCGACCACGAGCACCGCGATGTCCGTCACCTTCGCGCCGCGCGCACGCATGGCGGTGAACGCCTCGTGGCCCGGCGTGTCGAGGAACGTGATCTTCCGTCCGTTGTGCTCGACCTGGTAGGCGCCGATGTGCTGCGTGATGCCGCCTGCCTCGGTCTCGACGACGGACGTCTGACGGATCGCATCGAGCAGCGTCGTCTTCCCGTGATCGACGTGCCCCATGATCGTTACCACCGGCGGGCGCGGGACGAGCTGGTCCTCGGAGTCCTCGAAGACCTCCGCCTCGGCCTCTTCCTCATCGGCGAGATGCTTGATCGTCACCTCGCGCTTCAACTCGGCCGCGACGAGCTCGACTTCCTCGTCCGTCAGCGACTGGGTCGCCGTCCGCATCTGGCCGAGGTTCATCAGGATCTTGATGATTTCCCCCATCTGCACGCCGAGCGCCTGGGAGAGGTCGCGGACCGTAACGCCCGACTCGACGGTCGCCGGCCCGGTGGGCGGGACGATCTCGCGCGGCTGTCTCGGCCGGGCCGCCTCCGGGCGGTCGCGCTGCTGGCGAGCGTCGCGAGGCCGCGCAGCGGACTGATCGATGACGACGCGCCGCTTGCGCCGCTGGCCCGCGCCTCCCTGGCGGGGCCGCATCGGGCGGTTTGGCCTGTTGGATCCTGAATCGTTCGCCATTACGTCCTCAAGTGTAGAGACCGGTCAGGGCAGGCTCGACTTCGACGGTCTGGCGGAGCGTGCGGTTGAACGCCCGGCGTGCGGCAGCGCGCTCGAAGCACGACAGTCGCCGGCAAGTGTAAGCGCCGCGCCCAGGCCGGCTCTCGCCGGGAACGAGCTTCCCCTCGTGGGCGACGAACCGGAGAAGCTCCGCCTGCGAAGCCTTCCGCCCGCAGCCGACGCAGCTCCGGATCGGGGTCGTCAAGCCGCGGGGGTCTCCTCGTCGGTCGGGACGGGCTCCGGCGTCGCGGCCTCGGCCTCGGGCACGTGCTCGATCGGGATGCCCGCCGGCACGTGCTCCGGCGCTGCTTGCTGCGGATGGACAGTGTCGAGGTCGACTTCACCCTCGACCGCGGCGATCTCCGTCGCCGGCGGTCCGTGCGTCGCGGCCACGTCGGCAGGCGCTTCTGACTCGAGCTCTTCCTCCGGTCGTACCGGTTCGACGCTCTCGGGGCCGATGCTCTCGGCATCGGGCGGCGCCAGATCGGCGCGCGCTTCAAGCTCCGGCTCCTCATCGGCTTCGATCGGCTCGACGTCGTCGGTGTCGTGAAGCGCGAGCTCCTGGTGCGCCGGGATGCCGCAGTAGCGCGAACCGGGTAGCGCCTCGTTCGGGCAGCGCTTGCCGTTCGCGAGCACTGCCGAACACCGCCCCGTGAACTCCTCGCCTTCGCCGCCGCCGTACGCGGCTTCCGCCTCGGCGTGCGCGAACTCCGTGTCCGACTGGATGTCGACGCGCCAGCCGGTCAACCGAGCGGCGAGGCGGGCGTTCAGTCCTTCCTTGCCGATCGCGAGCGCGAGCTGGTCGTCGGGGACGATCACCGTCGCCTCCTTCGTGTCGTCGTCGACGAAGACCTCGCGCACGCGTGCAGGCGAGAGCGCCTTGGCGACGAAGCGCGCCGGCTCCGGATTCCACGGGATGATGTCGATCTTCTCGCCGCGCAGCTCGGACACGACCATGCGAACGCGCGAGCCACGCGGCCCGACGCATGCACCGACCGGATCGACGCCCTGCGCATGCGACTCGACCGCGATCTTCGATCGATAGCCGGGCTCGCGCGCTACGCCGCGGATCTCGACGAGGCCGTCGGCAATCTCGGGCACCTCGAGCTCGAACAGCGTCTTGATCAGCTCGGGATCACGCCGTGAGAGGATCACCTGCGGGCCCTTCGTCCCGCTTCGAACTTCGGTGATCACGGCCTTGATGCGCGAGCCCTGCTCGTAGCGCTCGCCGTCGACCTGCTCGGAACGCGGCAACAGCGCCTCGACCTTGCCGAGGTCGACGAGGACGTTGTTTCGATCGCCCGCCTGCTGGACGATTCCCGTCACGACCTCGCTGACGCGGTCGACGTACTCGTCGTACATCATCGCGCGCTCGGCCTCGCGGATCCGCTGCAGGATCACCTGCTTCGCGGTCTGCGCGGCGATGCGGCCGAAGTTCTCCGGCGTCACGTCCGCACGCTTGATCTGGCTCTCCGGGATGTCGGACCAGTCGACGTCCAGGTCGTCGTCGGAGATGAGCGTGTGGGAGCGCTCGCCGGTCTCGACCTCGAGTGCCTCGAGCTCCTCGAGCTTACGCTCGCGTGCCTCCTCGATCAGCCGCTCCTCCACGTCGGGTGGCAGCTCGATCGAAAACACGCGGAAGTCGCCCTGGTCATCGATCTCGACCGTGGCGTGGCGCGAGGATCCGGGCATCTTCTTGTAGGCGGCGAGGAGCGCGTCCTCGAGCGCGGCGACGAGCGTGCCACTCTCGATCCCCTTTTCGCGCTCGATGTCGCGAACCGCCTCGATGATCTCCTGACTCATTTTCTACCCTTCGTCGATCAGGTTGCCCCGAACGATCGCGTCGTACGGGATGTGAACGTCGTCGCCGTTGATTCCGAGGGTGACGTCCTGCTCGGACGCGTCGCGGACTTCGCCGCGAAAGTTCTTCCGGCCGCCGAGCTCGGGTGAGATCTTCAGCGCGACGCGACGCCCGAGCACGCTCCGGAAGTGCTCCGGCCGGCGGAGCGGACGGGCGAGCCCCGGCGAGGACACATCGATGGAATACTCCCGCAGGTAGTCGCGGAGGACGTTCGTCACACGCTCGCAGAGGGCGTGGTCGACGCCCTGGGCATGGTCGACGAAGACCGTGAACCGCTCAGGGCTCGCGAGCTCGACCGCGAGCACCTCGATGCCCGGGATCGCCTTCTCGACCTTCTGCCCGATCTCCCGCGTCAACTGCCTCTCCTTGTCGTGTGTCGCTGCCATCTCCCTGCTCTGTCACAAAAAATGGGCCCGCACGACTGGCGCCGCGATTCGGCGTCAGCCGCCGTCCTCAGTCGAGCACGATCGTCACGGGGCCATCGTTGACGAGCTCGACCGCCATCATCGCGCCGAAGACACCGGTGTCGACCGGGATGCCTTCACCCCGCAGCGCAGTGCAGAATCGGTCGTAGAGCGGCTCGGCCTCATCGGGCGGCGCAGCGTCGGTGAAGCTTGGCCGATTGCCTTTGCGGGTGTCGGCGACCAGCGTGAATTGACTGACGACGAGGGCCGCGCCGCCCACATCGAGCAGGCTCCGGTCGAACTGGCCCTGCTCATCACCGAAGATCCGGAGCCGCGCGACCTTGCCCGCGAGCCGTTCGACCTCGGCGGCGCCGTCACCGCGGGCAATGCCCAGCAACACGACGAGCCCGGGTCCGATCTCGGCCGTGATCGCGCCGTTCACGCAAACGCGAGCCTCCGACACCCGCTGGCAGACCGCTCTCACCGTCGCCGCCGCCCCTTAGAGGTAGACGCGCGCGTCCCCACCCGGGTGGGGGTAGCACCCACCACCCACTGAGACCGACGATACCGCGGGATTCCGCACGCGTGGGTGACGCCTCCGCGCCGAGTTCGTGTCAGGTGCCGGTCTCGTCGGAACGGGACTCGTCCGCGGCCTGGTCGAGGTCGCGGATCCGCGATGCATAGTGCTTGCTCTGCGGCCGCAACGACGACGCGAGCTTGTAGTGGCCGTTCGCCTCCGCCTGCCGCCCCTGCTTCTCGAGCGCCCGGCCGAGGGCGTAGTGCGCGTAGTGGTCGGCGGGCGACAGCTCGAGCATCTTCCGGAACTCCTGCTCGGCCTCCTCGTACCGCTGGATCCGCAGGTACGCGATCCCGAGCGCCTCCCGGATCGACGCCTTGTCAGGCTCGCGCCGCTTCGCCTTCTCCAGCGCCACGGTCGCCTGCGCCGCACGGCCCTTCCGGAGATGCGCGCGTCCTTGCTGGAACAGGTCGTAGGTGTCGCTCATGCCAAGAGGTAGGGAAAGTTCTCCTTCACCAAGTCAAGCGGATACGTCAAATCGCGCGTCTTCCCGATCTCGATCCCGGCAATCCTGGCCCCGGCCCTCATCGCCGCCCGGAACGCGTTTTCGAGCTCGTACGGCTCGCGGTCGAGGCAGAGCCGCGACACGACCGGCTCGTCCAATGCCCAGAGCGGCGCGCTGGAGAGCGGGCTCGTGTCGTCGCCGATCAGCTCCACCATGTCGTTCCGGATCCGGATCCCGGGACGTCCGGGCCCCACAGGCGGCTCGCGGCGAACCGCGATCGCGCCCGCGGCGCCTGCTGCGCGGTACGCATCGGCGAATCGGCCGATATCGCCACGGCCGTAGAGGGTGTCCGCCGCGCTGACGAGGAACGGCGGCGCAGCCCCGGCCCGCGCGGCGCGCTGGACGGCGTCGGCCGAGCCGAGCACGCCGGGCTGCCTCACGTTCCGGGCCTCGAGACCGAATGCCGAGCCGTCGCCGGCGAGCCGCTCGACCTGCTCGGCGAGATGTCCCGTCACGAGGAAGACGCGCGAGACCCCGGCGGCAGCTAGTTCCCACAGGAGGGTGGCGAGCACGGGTCGCCCGTCGATCGGAAGCACGGGCTTCGGCCAGCGCTCGGTCAACGGGCGCAGGCGCCGCCCCTCGCCCGCAGCCATCACGACGGCGTCCACGTGCTACGAGAAGCCGAGCGATCGGAGCGAGACGAGCCCGCGCGCGCGATCCAACACGAACAACCGGCGGCGGAGACGCCGCTTCAGCTCACGCAGCTCGCGCTTCGCCTGCGTCGCGGCCGCGCGCGCGGGCGCCGGCGGCCCGAAGCGCGCAGCGTCGGCGGCATCCGTGAACGCAACTGCATCCACCGCGAGGCGGTCCGCGATCTCGTCCCGCAGCTCCCCGAAGGTCGCGCCACGACGGATCGCGAACCGCTGGTCGAGCAGGAAGTCGGAGAGCTCGCGCCCGCAGGCGGCTGCGATCCGGCGAGGATCGCGCGTCAGGTAACGCAGCCGCCGCCGCGCGAACTTCAGTAACGCGATCGCGACGACCACGCCGAGCGCGAGCAGCAGCAAGAACTTCACCAGACTGTGATGACGAGGCCCCGACGAGGCCGGGACGAGACCCGGCACGCCGACGTCGGCGGCCGACCGGACATTCGGCCGCTTCACGGCACCGCCGGTTCCGGGCCCCGCAGCACCGAAGACCTCGCCGCCGCGAACGACGGTCGAGAGCAGCCGCGCCTCGGCTGCGGGGTCGAACCGCACAGAGGCCGCGCTGTACGACCCCGCGAGCCGGCCTCGCCCCGGCGTCGGGTCGAACGGCAGCCAACCGTGCCCGCGGAACCACACTTCCACCCACGCATGCGCGTCGTGGTCCGTGATCGTCCACGCACCGTCCTGGTACTTCCCCCGGACGAACCCCACGGCCACGCGCGCCGGCACGCCCAGGAGCCGGAGCATCAGCGCCATCGCGCCCGCGAAGTGCTGGCAGTAGCCGATCTTCGTGTCGAGGACGAACCCTGCGAGCGGCGGGAGCCCAGGTGTCGACGGCGGCTGGGTGGAATACGTGAAGCCGCCGGTGGTCCGCAGCCACCGCTCGAGAGCGACCGTGGCCGCGTACGGGCTGTGCGTGTCCCCCGCGACCGCGCGCGCCCGCGCGAGCAGTTGTGCGTAAGGCGTCAGCGGCCCGACGAGCCTGCGGTCGAGCACCGCGTCCCTGGCGGCCGGCCCGAACGGCGGCGCAGTGATGCCCGGTGCGATCTCGAGCTCGCGGCCCGGTCGCGTCAACGCGGGCGGGTACTCCGCCCGCGAGCGAACGAGTTGCTCCGGTGTCGGCTCCGCGGCGTAGCTCCAGGCCATGTAGCGCTGGCCGTGCTTCAGGCCGTCCGGGGCGATGGCCACGTTCTGACCGATGCGGATCGCGGGCTCGCTGACGTTGAAGGCGACCGGCAGGCTGGCGGCGACGAGATGCATGTCGGAGAGCGCGTCGACGGTCACGTCCTGCTGGACGTAGTTGGCCGCGACCCGCGAACCGGGTGGGTCGAGCACGTTGCTCTCGAGCGGAGTCTCGCGCCACACTCGCTCCACCCAATGGTCGGCGACGAACCAGTCGAGCACGGTCGCGCGCCAGTACGTCCCGATCGTCTGCGGCGCGCGGACCGTCAGCACCGTCGTGACCTTGCGCGGGAAGTGGATGCCGGTGTAGCGCGCATCCCACACGTACGAGACGCTCACCGGCTTGACCGGGCGCACGTACGGATTCCAGTGCTGCCAATCGAGGAAGGCGGTCTTCGCGACCGCCGGCGACGCCGACAGAGCGAGCGATCCCAGCAGGACCGCTCCGACTGCAGGGACGGCGAACCGGCCCGCACGCTCGCTGAGACCGGCGAGGAGCACGAGTGCGACAGCCAGGATCACGGCCCCGCGCGCCACCTCGTGGCCTCCGGCGAGAAGGGTCGAAGGCCATCCCGCTCCGACGAGGAACGCCGTCACCGCGAGCACCGGGCGACGGGCAGCGACGGCGAGCGCGACGAACAGCGTGAACGTGAAGAGCGCAAGGAGGATCAACATGTGCATCCGCGGTTGCACTCCGGGGTCGATCGGCAGCCGGAACTCGTAGAAGTCCACGAGCCCGCTCGCGAATCGATCTGCGATCCGCGAGAAGAAATCCGCCCCGCCCGGTGACACCGAGAACGCGATTGCCGTCGCCGCCAGCGCGCCGATGCCCCCGACGAGAACGCGGAGCCAACGTCGAGGCAACAGGGCGGGCACGATCGCGATCGCAACGAGCACGGCCGCCCGGCCGGACACGCGCTGAGGCTCCTGGAGCCGAAGCCAGTCCGCGGCAATCACGGCCCCGGCAAATGCCGACAGCAGCGCAGTCCTAACCATGGACCGCCTCGACAGCCGACGCGCCCTCGAGCGCCGCTGCCAGATCGTCGCCGGCCCGGATGACGGCGACGGCGACCCCGGCTGCCTGGAGCCGAAGCAACGCCGGCTCACGTTGCGGCGCGGCGCCGGCGAACGTCGGCGCGTCCACGAAGACCAGCGCGGCCTTGCGGCGCGAGAGCGCGCGCTGCACGAGCCGGTCGACGAGGGCCCGCTCGACGCGCGCGGTCACGACGACGAGCTCCAGCGAGCGCGCCGCCGGGCTCGCCTCCTCCGACATCAGCGTGTGCACCGGCACCCGTCCCGTCGGCTCGGCGGCGGCGAGCAGCTCGAGCGCTCGACGAGAATCGACAGCCGGCGAGTGCACCTGCTGGGATTCGCGCCGCTCGGAGTTGACGACCAGGATCGCGCGACGGCCGTGGCGCAGGTACGCCTCGAGGATCGACCCCGCAGCGCGCACCTGAACGTCGAAGCTGTCGCCGGCGACAGTCGCTGCGTCGGCGTCGAGGAGAACGGCGATCTCGTCGCGAGGCGCATCCTCGAGCTCCTTCACCATCAATTGCCCGCGGCGAGCCGTCGAGCGCCAATGAACGTGGCGCAACGACTCACCCCGCTCGTACTCACGCACGCTGTGGAGGTCGAAGCCGGTTTGACGCCGCAGGAGCAGTCGCCGTCCTTCAAGAGCGTGAACGCCGCTCTCCGAGAACAGGCGTTCCAGGTGAACGAGCCGCGGATAGACGAGCAGCGCACCGGGCGCCGGCAATGGTGCGCTGACGCGCTGCAGCCCGAACGGGTCGGTCAGTTCCACGCGGCTGTCCTCGAAGACGTACCGGCCGCGCCGCACGCCCTCGAGGACGTACGTGATCGCGAGCCGCCGTCCGCGCCGTCGCAGCGGATGGCGTTGTTCGCCCAGCCGACCGACGCGCTCGACCAGTGCCGCGGCCGGCGGCGGCAGCAGGCCGGCGGGCTCGACGGCGCACGCGACCTGGACGTCGTCGCCCTCCAGGTGCTCGCGCTCGCCGAGGTTGCGGTGCGTGCGGAAGGGTCCGTTCGCCAGGTGCACCCAGCCCCAGGCGAAGGCGACGGCGAGCAGCAACCCGGCGGCGACCGGATAGAGCGGCTTCGAGCCGAACGCCCATGCGGCGAGGTAGACGACGACCCCGAGCGCGAGGACGGAGCGGCCGCGGCGGGTCACACCGGCACGGGGGTCTTCTCCAGCGCGTCCTCGACGATCGCGACATCGCCGAGCCCGCTCGACCGTGCTTCCGGCGCCACGATCAGGCGGTGCGCCAGGACTGGGACGGCGACCGCCTTCACGTCGTCGGGCGAGAGGTACTCCCGGCCGTCCGCGAGCGCGCGCGCCTTCGCGACCCGCAGGAGCGCGATGCCGGCGCGCGGGCTTGCGCCGAGGTAGAGGCGTGCATCGGCGCGAGTCGTCCGCAAGAGCGCGACCACGTAGCGGTTCAGACTTTCCTCCACGTACACGGCCTTCGCCTCGTCGGCCAGCGAAACGGCGTCGCTCGCATCGGCGACGGGTTGCAAGGTGTCGAGCGGAGGATCGGCCGTTTGCTCCGTGAGCATGCGCGCTTCCTCCGACAACGGCGGGTAGCCGATGTCGAGACGCATCGTGAACCGGTCGAGCTGCGCCTCCGGCAGCGGGTACGTCCCCTCGTACTCGATCGGGTTCTGCGTCGCCATCACCATGAAGGGGCGCCCGAGCTCGTACGTCTCGCCGTCGACGGTCACCTGCTGCTCCTGCATGCACTCGAGCAGCGCCGCCTGGGTCTTCGGCGAAGCCCGGTTGATCTCGTCGGCCAGAAGCAGATTCGCGAAGACCGGCCCGGGACGAAACTCGAACTCGTTCGAGCGCTGGTTGAAGACGTTGACGCCCGTGACGTCGGAGGGCAGGAGGTCAGGCGTGAACTGGATCCGGGAGAAGGACACATCGAGCGAGCGCGCTAGCGCCTTCGCGAGCATCGTCTTCCCCACCCCCGGAAAGTCCTCGAGGATCAGGTGGCCCTCCGCGACGAGGCAGAGCACGCACAGGCGAAGCGTCTCCTCGGGCGCGTGGATGACACGTCCGAGGTTCGAGACGACCGCGCCGATCGTTCGCGCCGCGTCCGCCGTCCGAATCGATTCAGGCTCGCTCACGCAACAGCTCCTCGGCCTTCTCTACGATCGCGGCGGCGATTCGGTCTTTCGGGGCCCTGTCGATTCGTTGTTCGCTCTCCGCCCCCAGGAG
Source organism: Actinomycetota bacterium (assembly GCA_005885125.1). GTDB lineage: Bacteria > Actinomycetota > Thermoleophilia > Gaiellales > Gaiellaceae > 3-1-20CM-4-69-9. Next base: position 19,787 of record VAXU01000037.1, on the reverse strand, counting down.
CACGACCTCGTTCTCGGGTGCGTCGAAGCCGATGTCCCCCCGTGACACGTCGTTGAAGACAACGAGGTCGACCCCCTTCGAGACCCGCTTCTCGCGCGCGCGCGCGAGACCCTGCTCACCGTGATCGGCGGCGAAGCCGACGAGCACCTGGCCGTTCTCGCGGCGTGAGCCCAGCTCGCGCAGGATGTCCGTCGTCGGCTCGAGCGTGACCTGCCACACGTCGCCGTCCTTGGCGCGCTTGTCCTGCAACTCGTTCCGCGGGCGGTAATCCGCGACGGCTGCAGCCATCAGCACGAGGTCCGCGTCGGCGTGCGCGCGGACTGCATCTAGCATCGCTTGCGCCGTCGGTGTCTCCACGACCTCGATCCCGTGCGGCGGCGGGACACTAAGGTTCGCGGCGAGTAGCGTCACGTCCGCCCCGCGCTTCCGCGCCTCCTCTGCGAGGGCGACGCCCATGCGGCCCGAGGACCGGTTGCCGAGGAAGCGGACCGAGTCGAGCGGCTCGCGCGTCCCGCCCGCGGTCACGAGCACCCGCCTGCCGCGCAAGGTGTCCGTCTCACCAAGCAGCTCGCGGCAGCGGCGGAAGATCTCCTCGGGCTCCGCCATCCGGCCGATCCCCCACTCTCCCTCGCCGGTGTCACCCTCGCCGGGGCCAACGATGTCGACGCCGCGCTCCCGCAGCGTCTCGACATTTGCGCGCGTCGCAGGATGCGCCCACATGCGCGGGTTCATCGCCGGCGCGGCGAGCACGGGGCCGCGGTGGGCGAGGGCCGCCTCGGTGACCAGGTTGTCGGCAAGGCCGTGCGCGAGCTTCGCGAGCGTGTTCGCCGTCGCCGGCGCAATCACGAGCAGATCCGCCTGCGTCAGGTGCGGATACGGGTCGTCACCTGCAGCGCGACGCGCGAGTGCGAAGAACGTCCTCGCCCGGACGAAGTGCTCCGCGCTGGGCGTGATCAGCGGCATGACGTCGTGCCCGCTTTTCACGAGCAGGCGAACGAGCTCGCACGCCTTGTAGGCGGCGATCCCACCGGTGACGCCGACGAGCACGCGGGCCACGAGCACATTCTGCCCGTTTCCAGCGGGTTCTCTAGACCCGAGCCCTACTTGGTGTAGGAGTACTTGAGCTTGCCCTCGGAGATCTCCTCGAGGGCCATGGTCAAGTAGTTCTTCGAGCGAGACTCGACGAGCGGCGGCGGCGCCTGGTCGAAACCGATGCCTTCGCCGAGCTGGTGGTGGTAGTCGTTGATTTGCCGAGCCCGCTTGGCGGCGACGATCACGAGCGCATAGCGCGAATCGACGTTGTCCAGGAGCTCATCGATGCGGGGATGGATCACGCCGACATGCTACCTGCGGCCTCCAACTGCCGTTGGACGATGCCCAGGAGCTCGTCGGCCGCGCGCGCAACATCGTCGTTGACGATCACGTAGTCGAACTCGTCCTCCTGAGCCAGCTGATCCTTGGCGCGCTCGAGGCGTTTCTCGATCTCGCCGCCGCTCTCGGTCGCGCGGACGCGAAGGCGGCGTTCCAGCTCCCCGAACGACGGTGCCTTGACGAAGATCGTGACGCTGTCCGGAATCTCGCGCTTGACTGCGAGTGCTCCCTCCGTCTCGAGGTCGAGCAACGGTGCCTTGCCTTCGGCTCGGATCCGCTTGATCTCCGACCAAAGCGTCCCGACACGCTGGCCCCATTCGAAATCGACGTGCTCGAGGAACTCGCCGGCGTCGAGTCGCCGCTGGAACTCCTCGTCGGAGACGAAGTAGTACTCGCGGCCCTCCTGCTCGGCCGCGCGGCGCTCTCGGGTCGTCGCCGAGACGGCGAGCTCCAGCTCCGAGACGCGCGGCAGGATCGCCCGTTCGAGCGTGCCTTTTCCGGCACCGGACGTGCCGGTGACGACAATGACCGGTTTACCGGTTGAAGAGCCCAATCAGCTCGGTGCGCTGGCGGTCGGAGAGGCCCCCGACCGTCTTCGACTGGCGTACTCCGGCGGGTTGCTGAGGATCTGCTCGATCGAGACGTTGCCGTCCTTCAGGTCCTTCTTCAGCCGAGCCCGCCGAACGCGGATGTCGTTCGCATGCTTCAAGGCTTCCATCCGCTGGTCCAGCGACCGGACCGGTGCCTCGGCCTGGGTCTTGGGCGACACCATGAGCGCGGGAGTCTAACAAGTCGAAAATGCCGGTCAAGCGTGACTGTTTCGGCGTCTACGCAGGTATTTCTTGCGCTATGTTGTCGCTGTGGACAACGCGTGCGCGTGTGCTGTTGCATACGCGTCATCGACGTCCGCATAACCTCGCGCGGACAACTCCGCAGCGAGCTCGGCGCGAACGCGCACTGGCGCGTCCGGGTCCGCGAAGAGGACCGTGCCCAACGCGACGTGGCGCGCACCCGCGGCGACGAATTCCAAGACGTCGCGACCAGTCTGCACCCCGCCCATGCCGACGATCGGCAAGTCGGTCGCACGGTGGCACGCGTACACGGCCGCGAGCGCGACCGGCTTCAGCGCCGGGCCTGACAGCCCTCCGACCGCGGGCCCGAGCGCCGGCTGCAGCGTGCGTTCGTCGAGAGCCAGGCCCCTGAGCGTGTTGATGAGGGCGAGCCCGTCCGCCCCGGCGTCGTGCGCCGCGCGCGCCACCTCCGTCAGGTCCGGCACGGCGGCCGACAGCTTCGCCCAGAGCGGTTTGCGCGTCGCGAGCCGTGCGGAGGCAACGATCTCCATCGCGCCCTGCGTGGGTGACTCGACGTTCGGGCACGAGACGTTGAGCTCGATCGCGGCCACTTCGGCGTGATCGTCGAGCCGGGAGCAGATCTCGGCGTACTCGTCGGCGGTGAAGCCGCCGACGGAAACCCAGATCGGCACGCCGAGCTTTGCGAGCGCCGGCAGGCTGCGGGTGAGGAACCGATCGATGCCGGGATTCGCGAGCCCGATCGAGTTCAGCATCCCGACGTCGGTTTCGGCGATCCGCACGGGAGTGTTCCCATCGCGCGGCTCGGGCGTCACGGTCTTGGTCACGAAGGCGTCGAGGCCGCGCGCAACGTCGGGCGCGGTGAGCGCGTCGAGACACCCGCTCGCATTCAGGAGCATAGGACCGGCCCCTCGACGCAGAGCCGCTTCAGCGTCCCGTCGATCTCCACCGCGCAGCCGTAACACGCGCCGTAGCCGCAGGCCATCGGCGCCTCCCACGCGAGCTGGGCAGTCGGGATGAGACGGCGAACGGCTTCGAGCATCGGCTCCGGGCCGCAGGCGAGGACGTCCTGTCCCGGCGCCATGAGCTCCGTGACGAGCCGCGGCTCGACGCAGACCTCGGCATTCGGCACCAGCGCGGCGGCCTCGGCATGCCAGTCGCTCCGAAAGCCGAGCACCGCAGGCGGGCACCCGAGCCGCTCGGAGAGGTACGGGAAAGGTGCGACGCCGATGCCGCCGCCGACGAGCAACGGACGGTCGACGTCGAGGCGGAAGCCGTTCCCGAGCGGGCCGAGGATCGCAAGCCGGTCGCCGGGCTCCAGCGCGCAAATCGCTCGGGTCCCGGGCCCGATCGCCTCGATCAGGAACGCGAGCTCGCCGGCGGAGGCGAGGCAGAGAGACATCGGCCGCGGCAGGAGGCGGCCCGGTGCCTCGAGCATGAAGAACTGGCCCGGGATTCCGGGCTCGAGCCCGCCGCGGTCCACCCGCAGCAGCGTGTAGGGGCCGACCTTCTCGTTTGCGACGACGCTACGCCGCTCGCGTCTCACGATCGATCCGTTCTTGGAGGGACAGGGAGTCTTCGGTGCGGGCGTTCGCGATCGCGTGGACCGCGGCTGCGGCGCCCGACAGCGTCGTGATGCACGGCACGCGGGCGACGAGCGCCGCCTCGCGGATCAGATACCCGTCCGTGCGCGCGCCGGAGCCGAACGGCGTGTTGACCACGAGGTTGCACCGCCCGCGCCGGATCAGGTCGACGACGCTCGGACCGTCCTCGGCTTCCGTCACCTTCCGGACGCGCTCGACCGCGAGCCCCGCGGCCGCGAGCGCGTCGGCGGTCCCGGTCGTCGCGAGCAGCCGAAAGCCGAGGGCGGCAAGTGACTCCGCGACCGGCACGAGCGCACGCTTGTCCGCGTTGCGGACCGACAGGAATGCCGTGCCGGCGGTCGGCAGCGGACGGCCTGCTGCGCGCTCTGCTTTCGCGAACGCCGTCGGGAGATCCGCGGCGCTCGCCATCACCTCGCCCGTCGAGCGCATCTCCGGACCGAGCACGGGATCTGCGCCGGGGAACCGTGCGAACGGAAGCACCGCGGCCTTGACGCTCACCTGCGCCGGCGCTCGCTCCGCCGGGAGGCCGAGATCGCCGAGGCGCGCGCCCCCGGCGAGGCGGCACGCAGCGGCGACGAGATTGACGCCGGTCGCCTTCGATGCAAACGGCACGGTGCGCGACGCGCGCGGGTTCGCCTCGAGGACGTAGATCCCGTCGTCGGCGACCGCGAGCTGGACGTTCAGCAGGCCGACGACGCCGAGCGCCCGTGCAATGCGACGGACGATGGCACGGATCTGCGCATCCGCTGCCGCGCCGAGCGACGGCGCCGGCAGCACGCAGGCGGAGTCGCCGGAGTGCACGCCGGCCTCCTCCACGTGCTGCATCACCGCGCCGATGTAGGTCTCCTCGCCGTCCGAGACCGCATCGACGTCGATCTCGATCGCGCTCTCGACGAAGCGGTCGATCAGGACGGGTCGTTCGATGTCGCCGATGTCGTCCGCCGAGTAGCAGACGCGCATCGCGCGACCGCCGAGCACGTACGACGGACGGATCAGGACCGGGTACCCGATGCGCTCCGCAACGGCGCGAGCCTCGTCGACGTCCGCGGCGATTCCCCACTCCGGGCACGCGATCTCGAGCGAATCGAGCAGCGCGCCAAAGCGCTCGCGATCCTCCGCCAGGTCGATCGCGTCGAACGGCGTGCCGAGGATCGGAACGCCGGCCGCCTCGAGCGCGCGCGCCAGCTTCAGCGGCGTCTGGCCTCCGAACTGGATCGCGACGCCGAGGGGCCGCTCCCGCTCGCAGATCGCGAGCACGGACTCGACGTCGAGCGGCTCGAAGTACAGGCGGTCGGACGTGTCGTAGTCCGTGGAGACCGTCTCCGGGTTGCAGTTGACCATCACGGCCTCGTAGCCGAGCGCGCGGAACGACTGCGCGGCATGGACGCAGCAGTAGTCGAACTCGATTCCCTGGCCGATCCGGTTCGGGCCCGAGCCGAGGATGACGACGCGCGGCTTGTCACCGGCGGGTGGGGCCTCGTCCGCTTCCCCCCAGGTCGAGTAGAAGTATGTCGACGCCGCCTCGACCTCCCCTGCGCACGAGTCGACCCGGCGATAGACAGGTCGGACACCTGAGGCGCGTCGCCTTGCTCGAGCCTCGTCTTCGGTTACGCCGCAGGTCTCGCCGAGGTCAGCGTCCGAGATCCCGAGTCGCTTGAGCCGAAGGAAGTCGTCGGCGACGAGATCCTCGATCGATGCCACGCGATCGAGCGCGACATGCGCGCGCTCGATCTCGCTGCGGAACCACGGATGAACATCGTCGGAGAGTTGAGGCGACGCAGTCGCCGACTTTCCGACGTCGAGCTCCCGTGAACGCTGGGCCTTGAGGTACGCCTCCAGGAACGTGCGGCCGATCCCCATCGCCTCGCCGACAGACTTCATCTGCGTCCCGAGCGTGCGGTCGGCGCCCGGGAACTTCTCGAACGCGAACCGCGGGAACTTGACGACGACGTAGTCGAGCGTGGGCTCGAAGCTGGCCGGCGTCGTGCGGGTGAGGTCGTTCGGGATCTCGTCGAGCGTGTACCCGACCGCGAGCTTCGCGGCCACTTTCGCGATCGGATAGCCCGTCGCCTTCGAGGCGAGCGCAGAGGAACGCGAGACGCGCGGGTTCATCTCGATCACGCGGAGCTCGCCGGTCTCCCGCTCGCGGGCGAACTGGATGTTCGAGCCGCCGCACTCGACGCCGACCGCGCGGATCACGGCCGCAGCAGCGTCGCGCAGTTCCTGATACGCGTGGTCGGAGAGCGTCATCTGCGGCGCCACCGTGACGCTGTCACCGGTGTGGACCCCCATCGGGTCGATGTTCTCGATCGAGCAGACGATCACGACGTTGTCCCTGCGGTCGCGGACGACCTCGAGCTCGAACTCGTCCCAGCCGCGCACGGACTCCTCAACGAGCACTTGGCCGATCGGGCTCTCGGCGAGCCCACGCTCGACCTGGCGGCGGAGCTGCTCGCTCGTCTCGACGAAGCCGCCGCCGTGTCCGCCGAGCGTGAACGCGGGCCGGACGACCGCAGGGAGCGCGACCCCCGCAACATCGTCCGGCGACGTCACGATTCGCGACTGCGGCACCCGCAACCCGACCGACTGGACCGCGTCCCGGAAGAGCTCGCGGTCCTCCGCCCGTGCAATGACGTCCAGCGGGGCGCCGATCAACTCGACGCTGAGCTCTTCGAGCACGCCGGCTTCCGCCAGCTCGCGGGCAAGGTTGAGCGCCGTCTGCCCGCCCATCGTCGGCAGCAGCGCATCCGGCCGCTCCCGCGCGAGCACCTCCGTCACGCCTTCGAGGTCGAGCGGCTCGAGGTACGTCCGGTCGGCGAACCCCGGGTCGGTCATGATCGTCGCGGGGTTCGAGTTGACGACGACGGTCCGGAAGCCGTCTTCGCGGAGCACCTTCAGCGCCTGGCAGCCGGCGTAGTCGAACTCGCACGCCTGGCCGATCACGATCGGCCCGGAGCCGATGAGGCAGATCGACCCCAGGTCAAGCCGCTTCGGCATACGCCACCCCCTCGACCCAGCGTTCCAACAGGGGCCACGCGTCGTGCGGGCCCGGTCCGGCCTCCGGATGGAACTGGACCGAGTGCGCCCGCTCGCTCGGGAACGCAAGCCCCTCCACCGTCCCGTCGTACAGGGAGACGTGCGTGGCCTCGCGTGCGTCGGACGGCGCAACCGCGAAGCCGTGGTTCTGGCTCGTCACGAGGACGCGTCCGGTCGCGCGCTCGAGCACGGGGTGGTTCGCACCGCGGTGTCCGAACGGGAGCTTGTAGGTCGCGTGGCCCGCGGCGAGCGCAAGCAACTGGTGACCGAGGCAGATGCCGAGCAGCGGGACGCGGCCGAGCAGCGACCGCACGGTCGCGATCTCCTGGACGAGCGGCTCCGGATCGCCCGGCCCGTTCGAGAGCAGGACGCCGTCGTAGCCAAGGAGCTCGTCCGCGGCGGCGTCGTGGGGAAACACCGTCACTGCCGCACCCGCACCGACGAGCCGGCGAAGGATCGAGCGCTTGCAGCCGTAGTCGACAACGGCGACGCGCGCGCGACCCACGTCGGAGTAGACGTACGGCACCGTCGTCGACACCTCCGCTGCCAGCGCGCGGCCGCTCATCGGCTGCTGCTCGCGCGCGACCGTCACGGCCTGTTCCTCCGACGACCCGCCGGTTGCCGCGACCGCGCGCATTGCGCCGGCCTCACGCAGCTTGAGCACGAGCGAGCGCGTGTCGATCCCCGACAGCGCGACGACGCCGCGTTCGTGGAGCCAGTCCGTCCACGCGGGGCCGCGCGCCTCTCGCATCAGTACGGCCCTCGCGTGCACGCCGGCCGACTCGCTCCGTCCCTCCGTGACGCCGTAGTTCCCCACCATCGGCGCCGTGAAGCAGATGAGCTGTTCCGCGAACGACGGATCGGTGACGACCTCTTGGTAGCCGGTCATCGCTGTCGTGAACACCGCTTCGCCGACCGCGAACCCCTCCGCGGCCACGGACTCGCCGCGGAAGACGGTCCCGTCCTCGAGCGCGAGGAAGCCCGTCATGACGAGTAGACGAGCCGTCCGTCGGCGATCGTCGCGCGGACCCGCCCACGCACGGTCTCGCCGAGCAGCCACGAGTTGACCGAGCGTGAGTGGAAGGTGCCCTCCGCGATCGAGTAGCTCGCCCTCAGGTCGAGGAGGACGAGATTCGCGGGCGCCCCGACCGCGATGTGTGGCTCGGCGAGACCGTATGCACGCGCAGGCCCCGTCGACATCCGCTCGAGGATCGTCTCCAGCGAGACAACACCGGGCTCCACGAGGTGCGTGTACACCGCCGCGAAGGCGGTCTCGAGGCCCGTGACGCCGAACGGCGCCGCCTCGAACGGCACCTCCTTCTCGTGCCGGGCGTGCGGCGCGTGATCGGTCGCGATGCACGTGACCGTCCCGTCCTTCAGACCCTCGATCAGCGCGGTGCGGTCGGAGTCGCTGCGCAGGGGCGGGTTCATCTTCACGTTCGGGTCGAGCGAGCGGACGGCCTCGTCCGTGAGGCAGAGATGGTGTGGCGTCACCTCGCCGGTCGCTTCGATGCCGGCGCCTCGCGCGCGCCGCAGCGCCTGCACGGATTCCCACGCCGACAGGTGCAGGACGTGAATCGGCTGCCGCTCGTAGGCTGCGAGCGCGAGGTCACGCTCCACCATGAGGCTCTCCGCGACGGACGGATAGCCCGCGAACCCGAGCTCGGCAGAAACCTCGCCTTCGTGCATCTGGCCGCCTCGCGAGAGCGTCGGCTCTTCGCAGTGGACGGCAATCCGTCGCCGCGTCACGGCGCTGTACTGGAGCGCGCGGCGCATCAGCCCGGGTGACGCGACCGGGATGCCGTCGTCCGTGAAGCCGGCGGCGCCCGCATCGGCGAGCTCGCCCATCTCCGTCAGCTCCGCGCCGGTCTGTCCCTTCGTGATCGCGGCGAGGAAGCCGACGGGAATCTCCGCCTCGGCCCGCGCGGTCTCGATCAGCGAACCGAGCGTGGCCCGCGAGTCGACGACGGGATCCGTGTTCGGCATCGCAAGGATGGCGCAGAAGCCGCCCGCTGCGGCTGCCGCGGTCCCGCTTGCGATCGTCTCCTCGTCCTCGCGGCCCGGAGTGCGGAGGTGGACGTGCGTGTCGACGAAAGCCGGTGCAAGCACGAGCCCGTCGGCTTCGAGGACGCGGTGGGAGTTCGGCTCGAGCTCGGTGCCGAGCGCGGCGACGACGCCGTTGTCGATGCGCACGTCGAGGATCTCGTCGACGCCCTGCGCCGGGTCGAGCACGCGCGCGCCTCGCACGACGAGGTTCTCGCGGGATGTCTCTTTCCGGAACAGCATCACCGGTCACCTCCCGTGCAGGCCGTGACGCCCGGCCGCGAAACGCCCGCCTCGGAAGGACGCAGGGAGCGTTCGTAGCCGGAGGCTACGGGCGCGACTGAGGACGCCCCGAGGCGGAGCGTTGCAGCGCCCCGGGCGGTGCGGAATGTGCGGGAGGGGGCCGTCATCAAGCCACCTCCACGGGGTCGCCGACCGGCACCGGCGCCGGCGCGCCGACGAGCAGGTCGTAGAGAACGGCCATCCGCGTGACGAGCCCGGCCCGAACCTGCGTCTCGATCAGCGCATCCGCATGGTCCGCGACGCGAGGATCGATCTCGACGCCCCGGTTCATCGGCCCGGGATGCATCACCTTCTGGCCGGGACGGAGCCGCTCGGCCGTCACGCCCCAACGTGCCGCGTACTCGCGGAGCGACGGCACGAAGTTCGCGCCCTCCTCCATCCGCTCGCGCTGCATGCGCAGGAGGTAGACGACGTCGGCAGCGCCGAGCGCGGCGATGGCCGTCGTCGTCTCGCAGCCCATCGCCTCGATCCCCCGCGGCAGGAGAGCGGGCGGGCCGACGAGCGTCACGTGCGCGCCCATCAGCGCGAGCGCCTGGACGAGCGAGCGTGCGACCCGCGAGTGCAGGACGTCGCCGACGATCGCGACGTGCAGTCCGTCGACGCGCCCGAACTCCTCCTTGATCGTGTACAGGTCGAGCAGGGCCTGCGTCGGATGCTGGTGCTTTCCGTCACCGGCGTTGACGATGTGCGCGTCCGTGACGCGCGCGACGAGGTTCGGCGCGCCGATCTGCGGGTGGCGGATGACGATCACGTCCGGGTCGTAGGCGCCGAGCGTGATCGCCGTGTCCTTGAGCGATTCCCCCTTGTCAACCGACGATCCCGTCGACTTGATCGACATCGTGTCCGCGGAGAGCCGCTTCGCAGCGAGCTCGAACGAGGACGAGGTGCGCGTCGACGACTCGTAGAACACGTTGATGACGAGGCGTCCCTTGAGCGTCGGCAGCTTCTTGACCTCGCGTTCCATGCTGCGCGCGAACGTCCGCGCCGTCGCGAGCAGTCGCTCGAGATCGTCGCGCGTCACGTCCTTGATCGAGATGAAATGGCGTTTCGGCGGCGGGGCGGGCGGACGGAGGTCCTCCCGCATGACCTTGATCTCCCCCATTACTGACTTGCCTCCTCCGGTGCTGGAACGAGTAGGACCCGGTCGACCTCGTCCACTTCGACGAGCTGCACCTGGATGCGCTCGTCGCGCGAGGTCGGCAGGTTCTTGCCGACGTAGTCGGGACGGATCGGGAGCTCGCGATGCCCGCGGTCGACTAGGACGGCGAGCTGGATCCGCTCGGGGCGGCCGTAGTCGAACAGCGCCTCGATCGCCGCGCGGATCGTGCGACCGGTGTAGAGGACGTCGTCGACGAGCACGACCGTCTTCCCCTCGAGCGGGAAGTCGAGGCTGGTCGAGCGGACGACGGGTTGAGGATGTCGTGGCGCGTTCGCGCCCCGGACCTGGACGTCGTCGCGGTAGAAGGTGATGTCGACCGCTCCGAGCGCCGGTGCCTCGCCGGCGCGCTCCTCCACGAGGCGGCGCAGGCGCTGCGCAAGCGGGACACCGCGTGTCTGGATCCCGACCAGCGCGACCCGCGACAGATCGGGGTTCGCCTCGATGATCTCGTGGGCGATCCGCGAGAGCGTCCGGCGAAGGGCTTCGTCGTCGAGGAGGACGGTTCCCGCCGGGGCCTCCACCGCGCTCACTTGGCAGGCGGGGCCGAGGGGATGTGGGCAGGCAGCTGCATTCGACTCCTTTCCGGCCTCACTGGACCGGGTTAAAGGGGTTCGGGTCGCGCGGGAGATTAGCTGCTTCGCCGGACGACGTGTCCGTCTGCCTCCCGAGCGCGCCGCTTCTCGCGAACGGCTGGGGGTCAGAGACCCCGGCCCTCCTGGACATGGCGGCGTCTCGCGAACGGCTGGGGTCAGACCCCGGCGCTCCTGGACATGGCGGCGGCCCGGAACAGCCCAGCCCACTGACCCGCATCGAGGTCTCGCGGCCGCGCGTCGCGAGCGAAGCCCAGCTCCGTCGCCAGACGCTTCAGCTGCCTCGGCGGCACGACGGTTCGCAGCCCGCCGCGGAAGCCGACCTCAACGAAGCGGTGGTACTCATGTGCTCGCTCCGGAGGAACGAGCGGCTCCTCGCGTCTCACGGCCCGCATCAGCGCTGCGTCGACGGCCGGCGGAGGCGCGAAGCAGGACCGGGGCATGCGTCGGACGAGCGTCAGTTCGAAGGACGCGCTCCACTCGACGCTGAGGCGCGTGCTCGGCCACACCGCGGTCCGCTTCTCCGCCAGTCCCCATTCGACGATCACGTCTGCCGTCATGAGCGGGACCTCGGGATCGAGCAGCCGCCGCAGGATCGCCGTCCCACATGCAAAGGGCAGGTTCGCGACGACGTGGAACGGCTCGCGCGGCAGCGGCACGCGCAGGACGTCGTCCTCCACCACCCGGCTGAACCGCGAACGGAGGCGTCCCGCGAGAACCGGATCGAGCTCCACCGCCACAACGCGCGCGCCCGCGCGTACCAGCGCGCGTGTCAGGACACCGGTGCCGGCGCCGAGGTCGAGGACGAGGTCGCCCGGCCCGATTCCGGCCGCGCGAACGAGCTCCGCTGCGAGTGCGCTACTGCGGAGGAAGTGCTGGCCGCCCGGCGACTTTGAACGTCGCGCGCGCACGGCCACGGAAGACCATCATCGTCGTCATAGGTCTTCCGAGTGTACTGCCGAAGGTTGCTCCGTGAAACTCGACCGGCCTGAGAACGAGCGCGTCCTCGCGTACCTCTACGTGGAACAGCTTCCATCCTGGCGCGAGTCGAAGTCGATCTGGGTCGTCGACGGATATTCCCTGTCGACGCATCCGGATCTCTGTGACCGCGTCCAGGAGGTGAACGCGGCGGCAGGCGGGAAGGCGACGTTCCGCTTCCTGTACGGCAAGCCGGTCCTGATCGCCGAGAACGGCGTCATCGTTGCCTTCGCGAACGGCACGCACACGTTCTGCATGCGGCTCCCGCTCGCCGACTGCGACCCCGAGCTGATCGACGCGCACCGGTACCCGCCTTCCCGGTTCCCGATCGTGCGGCAGAAACAGCGCGAGCTGGATGCCCTCACCGCCGAGGACTGGACGCGTCTCGATCCGTACACCGTCGACGTTCCGAAGGCCGAAGGTCTGGCGCTGCTAGCGGCTCACCTCGAGCGAGCGGTCGCGGCGACGACCAGCCACTCGACGGAGTAGCGCACGGGATCCGGCAGCTCGTGCTCGGCCCGGGCGAGCCCGGCCTCGTACTCCGCGCCGTCGATCAGGTCGAACGTCGAGATGTGCTTCCCGCGCACCTTCGCAAGCGCGACGTCCCGCGTGATCTCGGCGGTCTGGCTCACCCTGGCGAGCTCGACGTTCGGAAAGCCCGCCGCTCGCAGCTCCGACTCGAGCACGTCCGGAGACGGAAAGCGCGCTCGGTCGATGCGTTCAAGCGACGGGAAGAGCTCGTTGAGCCAGTACCGATCGAAATGCGCCGGGTCGAACGTCGCGATCGCGAGCCTCCCGTCTGGTGCGAGGACGCGATGAGCTTCGGCGAGCGCGCGCGGACGGTCGAGGAGATGGAGGACGACGCGTGCGACCACGCGTTCGAACCAGCCGTCGCGGAACGGTAGCGCCGTCGCATCGGCGACGCGCCAGCCAACGCGTTCGCTGCCTGCGCGGTCGCGCGCGACCGCGAGCATCTCCGGCGACGTGTCGATCGCCCACACCCGCGCCCGCTCCGAGAGCGCAACGGCCAGCGCGCCGGTTCCGCATCCGATCTCGAGCACCCGCCGGCCGTGTAGGTCGCCGGCGCGCACGAGCGTGTCGAACAGCTCCCACCAGTTCTCGTCGACGGGACGAAGCTCGTCGTAGCGCGCCGCGCGCGCCCCGAAATCAGGGCTCGGCGACGAGGTCGTCCGGTTCGGTTCCCGCCTCGATTGCATCCTGCGCCGCCTCGAGATCGCTCTCCTGTACGAGGACGACGACCGAGTCGTCCTCCCCACTCTCGAGCTCCGAGTCGATGCCGGCACCACGAAGGATCTCCTGCATCTCCTCCGCCTCTCGAACGTCACCGGCGACCGCGGCGTGCACCAGCTGGCTCATTCCGCGCTCGATGATACGGGGTCGCGCTCGCGCCGGTGCGCCGCCCCACCCTTGACGAGTTGCGGTGTCCCACGCTCGGCGAACGGCACTTCGATCACGTCGAAGTCGCGCGGCACGACCGTCTCCGGGAAGATCGCGCGAGCCTCACCAGCGATCTCGGGACCGAAGTACCGGTTCGAGAGATGCGTCAGCGCCAGCAACCCCACTTCGGCTCGTCGTGCGAGCTCGGCCGCCTGCGTCGCCGTCTGGTGCAGCGTCTCGACGGCGCGCTCCCGCTCCTCGTCGGAGAACGTCGCCTCGGTCACCAGCACGTCGGCCCCCCACGCGGCCTCGACGATCTCCTCGGACGGCGCAGTGTCGCCGGTGAGCACGAGCTTCCGACCCGCTCGCGCGGGCCCGACGACCTCTTCAGGGGTGACCGTGCGGCCGTCGGCCAGCATCACGTGCTTGCCGTGCTGGAGTGCGCCGCGCTCCGGTCCGTTCGGTACGCCGAGCTCGTCCGCACCTTTCACGTCGAAGCGACCGGGACGGTTCGCCTCGATCAGCGACCACCCGAGCGCGGAGACGCCGTGCGCCACGCCGAACGTCGCGATCCGGTAGCCGTCGCGCTCGAGGACGTCCCCCGGCTCAAGCTCCACGAGCTCCACCGGATACGTGAGCTTGCCGAGGACGCGCCTGAGCGAGCCGATCAGATCGACGAGCCCGCGCGGCCCGTGGACGGTGAGTGGAAGCTCGCGCCCGCGCAGTGCGAACGTCTTCAGCATCCCCGGAAGGCCGAGGACGTGGTCGGCATGGAAGTGCGTCAGGAAGATGTCGTGTAGCTCGACGAGCCCGATCGACGAGCGCAGGAGCTGACGCTGGGTTCCCTCCGCGCAGTCGAACAGGAGCTTGTCGCCGCCCCGCCGTACGAGCAGCGCTGCCGGGGCCCGCTGGGCGGTCGGCATCGAGCCGGACGTCCCGAGGAAGACGAGGTCGAGATCCACGGCCCGATTCTAGGTTCGAGGGCTCCACACTAAAGGCCATTGTTGTCCGGGTTCCCGCAGAGGCGTGCATCGTCGGCCTCGCGGATGCGTGGGACGCGATGACGAGCGACCGGCCGTACCGACCCGCCCTGAGCATCGAGCAGGCCGCTGCGGAGGTGCGGAACGGACGTGGCACGCAGTTCGCACCGCAGGTCGTCGACGCGTTCTTCGCCGTGCTCCGCCGCCGGCCGCTGATCTTCGAACCGGAGTCTCCCTCGTTCGAGGCGACCGCCGCGGGCTGACGCGGCGTTAGGCTCGTCCGGTGCCGGACGAGCTGCACGTCATTCGCTGGGGCGCAGGTGAGCCGGCCGTGCTCGTCCACGGAAGTTTCGGGTGGGGCGAGGAGACGTGGCTCGAGCAGCGTCAGCTCGCGGACGCGTACGAGCTGGTGCTCGTCGACCGGCGCGGCTTCGGCCGCACTCCCCCGCCCGATGGGCGCGTGGATTTCGATTCGGACGCCGACGACATCGCCGAGATCCTGGACCAGCACGGGCGGGCTCACCTGGTGGGCCATTCGTACGGCGGCATCGTCGCTCTGCTCGCAGCGGCACGACGCCCCGGCGCCGTCCGGTCGCTCTGCGTGATCGAGCCGCCCGCAGTCGGCCTCGTTCGGGGGCGGCGGCACATCGAGGAGTTCATCGACCGTGTCGGCGACGCAGCTGACAACGCCTCCGACGCAGAGGACTACCACGCGCGCTTTCTCGCCGCGTTCGGCTTCCCCCCTCCCCGCGAGCGCCTGTCGCGCGAGTCGCTCAGCGCTGCACTTTCGTCGTGGACCGAGCGCCCGCCCTGGGAGGCGGAGATCCCGCTCGACGAGCTCGCAGAGACGTCGTTCCCGAAGCTGGTCGTCCGCGGAGTTTGGGACCAGGCGCCCGAGGAGGCGCGACGACGAGGCGCCGCGGCGTTCGCGGCGGTCTGCGATGTGCTCGTCGAGCGTCTCCACGCCGAGTCGGCCGAGTTCGCGGGGGCCGCGCACAACCCTCAGCTGCTCGGCGCTCCGTTCAACGACCGGCTGCGTGCGTTCTGGAAGTCCGCCGCGTGAGCGAGACGTTTCAGGGCGGCAGGCTCGCGGCGAAGGCGATCGCGGCCGAAGGCGTCGACGCGATTTTCACGCTCTCCGGCGGACACGTCATGCCGATCTACGAAGGATGCCGCCAAGAGGGTGTGCGCGTCCTCGACGTGCGCCACGAACAGGCGGCTGCGCACGCTGCCGAGGCGTACGGACGGATGCGGCGCAGCGCAGGCGTCGCGGTCGTGACGGCGGGCCCGGGCGTCACCGGCGTGGTCACTGCGGTCGCGAACTGCCAGATCGGCCAGACGGCGCTCGTCGTCATCGGCGGAGCTCGTCCGATCGTCCAGGCGGAGCAGCGAGCGTTGCAGGAGCTCGACCAGCTGTCGATCTTCCGGCCGATCACGAAGTGGTCCGCGGTGTGCACACAGACGGAGCGGATTCCCGAGTTCGTCGCGACTGCGTTCCGTCATGCACTGGCGCAGCCTCGCGGCCCCGTCTACCTCGAGCTGCCGATGGATGTGCTCTTCGGCGACGCGCCCGTGCAGAAACTCGGCCGAGCGCGGACGGATGCGCGCACGTTCGGCGACCCGCGCGAGGTGATGAAGGCCGCGGAGCTCCTCAACGGCGCAGAACGGCCCGCCGTGATCGCCGGCGGCGGCGTCTGGTGGGACAAGGCCTGGAAGCAACTGGCGTCGTTCGCTCAGAACGGGCGCCTGCCGGTGTATCTGAACGGCTCGGGCCGCGGGGCGCTGCCGCCCGACCACGAGCTCTTCTTCCAGCACTCGCGCGGGACTGCGCTCCAGTCGGCGGACGTCGTTTGTGTGATCGGCACGCCGCTCGACTTCCGTCTCGGCTTCGGCCGCTTCCGGGACGACACGAAGCTGGTGCACATCCATGCGGATGCCGCCGAACTGGGACGCAATCGCGCCCCCGACGCCGGCATCGTCGGCGACTGCGCCGCGGTGCTCGGCATCCTGGCCGACGCGGTCAAGACGCGCCGGAACGGCGAAGGCTGGCTCGAACAGCTTCGCGAGGCTGAACTCGTGTGGTGGGAACAGCATCGCGCGGAGATCGAGTCCGACGCCGGGCCGTTGCACCACTATCGCCTCGGCAAGATTCTCGACGAGGTACTCGATCCCGCGACGGTGGTGATCGGCGACGGGGGTGACGTCGTTGCCGCCGTGTCACGGGTCCTACGCGTGCACGCTCCCGGCCAGTGGCTCGATCCGGGGCCGTTCGGCTGTCTCGGCGTCGGGCCTCCGTACGCGCTCGGCGTCAAGACCGCGAAGCCGGCCAAGCAGGTCGTCGTCGTCGCCGGCGACGGTGCGTTCGGGCTCAACGGCTTCGAGTTCGAGACGCTCACACGCTTCGGCCTGCCGGTGACGTTCGTGATCGGGAACGACGCCGCGTGGGGCGAGATCCGGATCCCGCAGATCGGCCTCTACGGGGACGGGAGCGAGGTCGCGACGCGGCTCGCGCCGACACGGTACGACCGTCTGACGGAAGCGTTCGGCGGGCACGGCGAACACGTGGAGCGCCCTGACGAGCTGGCGCCGGCGCTCGAGCGCGCGCTCGGATCCGGCGAGCCCGCGATCGTCAACGTCATGCTCGACCCGGACGCGATGGCCGGACATCCGTATCGCGGAATGTGAGGCCTACTACGGAAGGACGAGCCGTTGGCCCGGCACGAGCGTCGTGCCGGCCAGGTGATTCCGCCGCTCCAGGCGCCACACGCCCTCGCGCGGATCGCCGCTGTAGTGCGACGACGCGATCGACCAGAGCGTGTCGGTGACCTTGACGACGTACACCTGCGGCTTCCCGGCGCTCCCGGAAGGCCGCGCCGAGATCCCCACCACGAGGGCGACTGCGCACAACAAGATCAGGAGCCGTGGGAACATGTGTTCGCATGGTAGGCGAACACGCGTTCGGTTGTCAAGCCAGGGTCACGAGCTCCGGTGTCAGACGCGTGCTCTGCACCCTCAGGACGATCATCGAGTGGACGGGCGCACCCCGTCGGTCTGTGGGGGAGCCGGGGTTGAGGATCCACAGGTGCTGGAACCGCTCGACCTGCGGCAGGTGCGTGTGCCCGTAGACGACGGCCGCGCACTCCGGGAACCGGGCCGCGAGACGGGCTTCCCTGCCCCGACGCGGGCCGGCGTTGTGCAGCATCCCGATCCGTGCCTTCTCGACCTCGACGACGCGCTCGCGGAGCAACGACTCCTTCAGTGCGGGCTCGTCCATGTTTCCCTGGACTCCTTCGACCGGCGGGCCGAGGGCGCGTAGCTCGTCGAGAAACGCCGCCGAGACGAAGTCCCCTCCGTGCAGGATCAGATCGGCGCCGCGCAGCAGGCGAACGCACTCATCCGGAAGTGCCCGCGTACCTCGCGGGAGATGCGTGTCCGAGATGACGGCAACGCGCCTCAGCGACGGCCGTTATACGCGAACGCCGTTCGCGACGCGAAACGTTTTCGCGAAGGTCGTCACGCGTCCGGGATTCGTCTCGGCACTCACGCGGACGACGAGGCGGTACGTCCCGGCCTTCAGCTGCGGCAGTTTGAACAGGATCGACCCGTCTGGGCTCGCGCCTGATGCAGAGCTCAGCACCCTGCCGGAGCGGAGCACGCTGACCGTGTACGCGAAACCCTCGCCGACGGAGAGGACGAACGATCGCCTGAGCCCGCCGAAGTCCGCACGGGCGCCGACGACACGCGTCGTGTGCTGCCAGTGGTGGACCGGTCCATGGCAGCTGCGGTTTGCGGCGATCGCAGCTTTCACCATCGCGTACGACCCGCGAGGCGTTCCGTCCACGAGCTCGAGCCCGCTCTGCCAGCCCGGCAACAGCCGCTCGTCGACCAGGTGGAAGAGATTCAGGAGCGCGACATTCGGATCGCAGGCCACCATCGCGATCAGCTGCGAGTAGTAGCTTCCCTGCGTCGCATCGTCGAGGAGCTTCACGTTTTCGGCGCCGCTGTAGAGATTCGCCTTGTCGGGTCGGATCTGCGCCTGGTATCCCGCCTCGTCCACGAACAGCCGGACGTAGGAGTGGACGTCGGCGGCGGAACGGGCCGCGCTCTCCTCGAACACCGGCTGCGCCGTGTCGTGGAACGCGTCCCACCACGCCTGCTTGAAGCGGTCGAGGTTCGCGCAGCCCGCGTTCGGCCACGAGAAGCCCACCGACGGCGCATCGGTGTTGAAGTTCGGATGGCAGTGAATCGAGACATCGTCGGCGATCGGGCGGGTGCGCCCACTCGCCCGGTAGGCGTCGCCGATGTCCTTGACGAACAGGATCGGCGAGCGCGAGACGTTGCTGGTGGCCTCGAAGTCGTCGTTGCCGCGCGGGGAGAAGCCGAACGCGATCACGTCGATGTTCGGGTTCACCGCCTTGAGCGCGTCGTAGCACGCGGCCATCGCCGCTTCCTGCACCGCGCCTGCGATGCCGTTGCCGGCGGCGTCGAACTGCGGCTGGTGGAACCGCGGCTGGTTCCCCTCGTTCAGGCAGACGATCTTCGTCACCTGCGGGTACCGCGCGGCGACCTTGGCCGCGAACTCTGCGAACAGCTGCACACCGTTCGGCGTGTCGACGAGCGCGCGGGCCTTGGCCGGATAGATCGCGAAGACGATGTCGATCCCGTACGCGCGCGCCTGCGGGATGGAGCGGTCGAGGAAGGCCTGATCGACGATCGTGGTCGGGCGCGCGGGATCCCAGAGCACGGCGACGCGGTTCTCCGTCATGCCTAGGTCGGTGAGCGCGTAGAAGAACCGCGCCCCTCCGTCGTCCGCGTACTTGCCTGTGTCGTCGGCGACGCCGAAGGTCGTGCTGCCGGCCGCGCCCGCGAACGCGAGTGCGCAGATGAGGCAGGCCAAGGCCGCAGTGACCGTCCGCATAGCCTCAATGTCGGCAGGCGAGCGGCTCCTAATTAGCCCGTTCGAGGACTGCGTCGAGCAGCTTGCCGGCGCCGAACCGCACCGGGTCGTCCGCCGGCAGGCCGGTCTCGGCCGCCGCGGCCGCGACCGCCGCTCGCGCCTCGTCCTCAGATACGAAGGCGGTGTTGAGAGCGATGCAGGCGACCTTCGCGGGGCGCAGCTTCAGTGACATCCGCTCGTGGAGATCGACCAGCTCGACCAGGCTCGGGACAGGCGAATGTGTCGGGTCCCCTTCGACCTGGGTCCGCCCCACCTCGTGGCAGAGGACGTACAGGTGCGGCGCGCTTCCGTGGATCAGGCCGAGAGTCACGCCCGAGTAGATGGGATGCAGGATCGCGCCCTGTCCTTCGACCCAGAGCAGGTTGCCCAACTGTGCGCCTTCGACGACGAGGCGTTCCGCTGCGCCGGCGAGGAAGTCGGAGACGACAGCGTCAACTGCGATTCCCCAGCCGGCGATCGCGATCCCGGTCTGGCCCGTCGGGACGAACACCGATTCGAGCCCGCGGCGGCGCGCTTCGAGGTCGAGCTCGCAGGTCGCGGTCATCTTTCCGATCGCGCA
>VAXU01000036.1 GCA_005885125.1 Actinomycetota bacterium | reverse complement strand
CAGGACGGCGCCGTGCGCGGCCATCGGCTGTTCGCAGTCAACGAGCTCGACGGCGTCGTCTTGCATCCTCCGATCCAGCGGTTCCTCATGCGCTGGCAACCGGGCGATCCCGTCGTCTACCTCGGCGCCCTGTGGGCGAATTGATCCACGTTCGGCTCGCGCCGGTCACTGACACGCGCGCGCTGTCGCGGTAGGCTCGATCGCAGAGGGTGGAGGGAATGAGCCCCACCCTTGGGCGGGGGCGCGCGCGCGTGTATCTGAGAGAACTTAGGAGAAGCGGCCGCCGCGGGTTTCGGCTCGGCGCGCGGAGACGGCATGGGCGTCTGCTTCGAGGTCGTCGGCGAGCGCTGGAAGCTCGGTCGGCTCCTCGCCCGTCACGTGCGCGATGGCCTGCGCCAGCAGCCAGTCCGCGAACCACGGGTTGCGCGGAAGCAGCGGGCCGTGGAGGTAGGTGCCGACCGCGCGCCCGACTCGGCAGCCTTCGTACCCGCTCTCGCCGTCGTTCCCGAAACCGGCGACGACGCGGCCGAGCGGCAGTGCGCCGGGATCGAGCCGCGTCCGCCCCGCATGGTTCTCGAACCCCGCCACCGTTCGCCGCACCCCCGGCTCGAGCTCGCACTCGAGCAGGACGTCCCCGATCATCCGCCGCTGACCGGCGACGGTCTCCAGCGGGAACACGCCGATGCCCGGCAATTCGACGCCGTGGAGGTCTCGGTACGAGCGGCCGAGCAGCTGGTAGCCGCCGCACACGGCCAGTAGAGCAACACCCGCCTCGACCGCGTCGTGCACGCCGTCGCCCTTCGCCGCGAGGTCGCGCGCGACGAGCGCCTGCTCCCGATCCTGGCCGCCGCCCACGTAGAGAAGGTCGTGCTCGCCCGGCCGCACGGCGTCGCCGACGGTGAGCGTGTTCACCTCGAGGTCGTGCCCGCGCCACGCGGCACGCCGCGAAAGCACGGCGATGTTGCCACGGTCGGCGTAGATGTTCAGGTAGTCGGGATACAGATGGCCGATGCGGAGCTTCACGCAGCACGCTCCCAGTACGGGCGCACAAAACCGCGTTCGGCGACGATCTTTCGCAAGGCGAGCATCGCCGTGTAGGTGGGGAGGACAACCAGCTCGCCGCCGGCCTGCGTCAACTCGAGCCCACGGTCGAGCGCGCGCCCGAGCGAGGGGACGACCTCGATTGCGTCGGGATCGAATCCGCCGTACTTGAAGCGCAGCGCGAGCTCGGCCGCACGATCGCCGGTCGCCACGAGGCGCCGCAGCGTCGGGATGAGCGGCTCGAAATCGACGTCCCAGATCCACGACACGTCACGCCCGTCCGCAATCCCATCGTTGAGCGCGATCACCGCAATCGCCGGCGCCGCGCCGTCCGCGATCGTCCGCACGGCCTCGTTCGCGCCGGCGGGATTCTTGATCAGCAACATCAGCAGTCGGCGGTCGCCGACGGCGATCCGCTCGAACCGGCCGAACGCAGCGCCGAACCGATCGAGGCCTTCGACGATCTCCTGCGCGGTCGCACCGAGGGCGCGCGCGAGCGAGGCGGCGGCGAGCGCGTTGTAGACGTTGTAGAGACCCGGGACGTGCAGCAGGACGTCGTGCGCTCCCTCCGGAAGCACGAGCCGGAACGACACGGAGTCCAGCCCCCGGAGCTCGATCTCACGCGCGACGACCGTCAGCGGCGGCCGGGCGTGACCGCACGCAGGGCACCGGTAATCGCCGAGATGCCCGACGTACGGGGCCGCGTACTCATAGGGCGTGCCGCAGCGGACGCAGTACTTCGAGTCCGCAGCGTGCTGGAGCGAGGGTTGGGCCCGGCGCGGGTCGTCGACTCCGAACACCACTGCGTCGGGCCGCTCCCGCGCGAGATCGCCGACCTGGGGATCGTCGCCGTTGACGACGAGCGCGGCCGAACGGTCGAGATCCCGAACGGCGGCGCGCCAACGATCCGCCACGTGCTCGAGCTCCCCGTAGCGGTCGAGCTGGTCGCGAAAGAGATTTCCCAGGCAGAGCGCGCGCGGCTGCAGGCGCGCGGCCACCTCTGACAGCGCAGCCTCGTCGACTTCGAAGAGACCGAGCTCGGCGCCGCGCGCCTCGAGCAACGACGAGGCGACACCGGAAACGAGATTGGCGCCGGAGCGGTTGTGGGCGAGGCGCACGCGCGGGCCGACGATCTCGGCGACCATCGCCGCGGTCGTCGTCTTTCCGTTCGTCGCGGACACGAGTGCAGACCCGAGCGGCAGGCGTCTCGCGAGCCGGTCGACGGCGCCGGGATCGAGCTTCCACAGCAGCTTGCCGGGAACGGTCGTGCCCCCGCCGGCGCGCGCGAGACGCGACAGACGTCCGGCGGCACGAGCGGCGGCGATCTCAGCGGCGAGGGGCATGGGCAGGCGCACGACGAAGAGGAGGCTATCGGCGCCGGCTCACCCCTTCGGGGGAATCGTTCGAGTGTTCCCCGAAAGGGGGATGCTCCTTGCCAAACCCGGCCGTAGCGTCCGTCTTGCGCAAGGCGGGTGGCGCCGTCTGCAGGCGGCCATGCCCTTTCTTGTCTGTGGGCCCTCGGACGGCGAGGAAGAAGGAGCACGAACTAACTGTGAGCGCAATTCCCACCGAGATCGCTCTGGCGCCGGAGACGCCTGGACGCGACGACGGGCTGCCGCGGAACGCGCGGATCTACTTCTGCATCGTCGCGGTTGCCACAGCCGCCTCGACGCTCCCGTTCCTGGGCCGTCTTCAGCACACGAAGGACTGGGCCGCGTTCCTGATTCTCGGCTCGGCAGCTGCGGTCGCGCAGCTCTTCGTCGTCCGAACTCCGCGCGACCAGGCGTATCACACGGCGATCGTGTTCCTGATTCCCGCCGCGCTTCTGCTTCCGCCCGAGCTCGTCGCCCTGATGGGCATCGTGCAACACATCCCCGAGTGGCTCCGCATGCGCTATCGGTGGTATCTGCAGACGTTCAACATCTGCAACTACGTCCTCGCGACGATGGCGGTGTGGTTCTTCGCCCACAAGCTCGTCCTCGATTCACACGTGCTCCCGGACAACGCCCTGAAGCTCGGCCTCGCCGGGATCGTCTGCTGCTTCGTGTTCGTCGCGATCAACCACGCCAACCTCGCGATCATGTTGCGGCTGGCGCGCGGGTTCAGCCTCCGCGAGACCGGTCTGTTCGACATGGAGAACCTCTCCACGGACTTCGTGCTCTCCGCGCTCGGCGTCGCGACATACGCGTTCTGGCAGACGAACCAGTGGCTGATCCCATTCGCGGTCGCGCCGCTGATCCTCGTCCACCGCTCGCTGAGCGTTCCGCAGCTGCAGGCCGAGGCCCGCGTCGATCCCAAAACGGGCCTCTTCAACGCGCGCCACTTCGCGTCGGCCCTCGCCGAGGAGCTCGGGCGCGCACAGCGGTTCGAGCGCCCGCTGTCGCTGATCATGGCCGACCTCGACCTCCTCCGCGACATCAACAACACGTACGGCCACCTCGCCGGCGACGCCGTCCTGAAGGGAATCGCGGAAGTGTTCCGCGCCCAGCTCCGCCACTACGACGTGCCGGCCCGGTTCGGCGGCGAGGAGTTCTCGATCCTGCTGCCCGAGACGCCACCCGAACAGGCGCTCGAGATCGCCGAGCGAATCCGCCGCGCGGTCGCCGAGCGCACCTTCGACGTCGAGACATCGAGCGAGCCGATCCGCGCAACGGTGTCGATCGGCGTCGCCGGGTTCCCGAAGGACGGCACCGATGCGAACGAGTTGATCCACCAGGCCGACCTCGCCGTCTACCGCGCGAAGCTCCAGGGCCGGAACCGTGTGCTCGGGGCGAGCTCCGAGCCGCTGCTGATGCCCGCCGAACGCCAAACCAGGCTCGCGGCCGTGCCCGAGGACGGCGACCACCACGCGCCGCTGCCGGCGGCCCAGCAGTTGCAGGTGACGGAGGAGCGCCGTAGCGATCCGCATCCACGTCCGCATGCCGTCCACGGGCCGATCTTCCTCGCCCTCTCGGTCAGGCTCGGGGTCGTCGTCGCGATGGTCAGCGCGGCTGGGGTCGGCGCGGGTGTGGCCGGACTCGTCCTCACGTGGACCTCCAAGGACCTCCTCGGCCTGCTCGCGATCATTGCGCTCGTCGGCATCGGCCAGGCACTCGCGCTCGAGGTCGACGACGCCGGTTCGATCTCGGTGAGTGCGGTGGGCTGCCTTGCGGGCGCCGCCCTGTTCGGACCACGCGCCTCGCTCGCGCTCGCGATCGCGAGCGTCGCCGTCGAGTGGAGCGCGCGTCGGTCCGAGATCCACCGAGTCCTCTTCAACATGGGCGCACTCACGCTCGCATCGCTGGCGGCGGCGAGCGTCTTCAAGATCGGCGATCTGGCCCCCGGCGGGACGGAGCATCGGCTGGCGGTCGCCGGCCTCGGTCTCGCGGCAGGGGCCGCGTACTTCGCCGTGAACATGGGCCTTCTGTCCGTCGCGCTCGCGCTCGAGGGACACGAGCGCTGGTGGGCCGTGTTCAAGGAGCGCTTCGCCTGGCTCCTCCCGCACTACCTCGTCTACGGCTTCATCGGCGGCGTGATGGCCCTCGCCTACGAGGCCGTGAAGCTCTTCGCACTCGGGGTCTTCGCCGTTCCGCTGGTGCTGATGCGGAAGACCCAGGAGGCCTACCTCAAGCACACGCAGCGCAGCGCCCAGAAGCTCCGCCAGGCCGCGGAGACGAGCCAGACGCAGAACGTGTCCCTCGAGCTCGCGAACAAGCTCCTGAAGGAGCGCTCCACGGCCGCGATGGAGTCGCTCTCGGCCACGGTCGACGCGCGCGACTCGTACACCGCGGGCCATTCCCGCCGCGTGCAGCAGCTTGCGCTGGCGATCGGACGGGAGCTCGGGCTCTCGCAGGCGGAGCTCGACCTCCTCGGCCATGCGGCGCTGTTCCACGACATCGGCAAGCTCGCGATTCCGGACTCGATCCTGTTGAAGCCCGCGAGCCTGACGCAGGACGAGTGGGCGTTGATGCAGCGGCATGCGGAAGAGGGCGCACGGATCATCGACCGCCTCGGTTTCCTCAACGACGCGGTACCCGCGATCCGCCATCACCACGAGCGCTTCGACGGCAAGGGCTATCCCGACCGGCTGAAGGGAGAGGAGATCCCGCTCGGCGCGCGCATCATTCACGTCGCCGACGCGCTCGACTCGATGCTGACGACGCGGATCTACCGCGCGGCCCGCCCCGCCGCCGAGGCGCTGGCCGAGCTCCGACGCGCCGCCGGCACGCAGTTCTGCCCGCGCTGCGTCGCCGCGCTGGAGCGGATCCTCCCGCTCGAGAGTCTCGCGGCCGAGCCGCCCGAGCGCCGGGCGCCCGCCGTCGTCTCCGTCGCGTCGTAGCGACGCGCCTCGGCCAGGCCGATCGCCTGGACTTGCGCTTTTTCCAAACTGATCTATCCTTGTTGACATGGCCCGGAAGCCGTACCGGGCCCTCGCCGGCATCGACGCGAAGGCCCTGGCCTCGTTCCAGGCGGGGATCCGCAAGCGGTACTCGGACGACCAGATCCTCGCGGAGCTGCGCGACAGCGCGGAGCGGTTGAACCGCTCGCCGACGATGCGCGAGTTCGCGGCCGACCCCGAGACGACGGTCCACCCGCAGACGGTGATCGAGCACTTCGGCAGCTGGAACGAGGCGAAACGCGCCGCGGGCCTCGTGCCGCGCCGGTTCGCACGTCGCGAGGAGCTGGTCGGGCTCCTGCGAGACCTGGGGGAGGAGCTGGGAAGGATCCCGACGGCGAAGGACCTCGACGAGCGCCGCGGCTCGATGCCCTCGAAGTCGCTGTACTGGCACACGTTCGGCTCGCTGTCGAGTGCGCTCCGGGAAGCGGGGTTCGACGTGCCGGTCGGGGAGGAGCGGCTCGAGCGCGCTGTAGAGCAGGGCGTGGCCCTCGCGCGGAAGCTGAAGCGCCTCCCGAAGTTCGCCGACTGGGCGGACGCGCGCCGAGACAACGACGGGCTTCTCACGGAATGGCAGGTGTACCGGATGTTCGACGCGCGCCGGGGCGCATGGTCGACCTTCCAGTTCCTGATCAGGGAGCAGCTCGGCGAAGACGGTGTCGAGGTTGGATCGGACGGGCGGCTGGTCTGACGCACCTACTGGCGTTCCTCGGAGTCTCGGCAATCGTGATCGTCACGCCGGGGCAGGACACGGCACTGACCATTCGAAACGCACTCGCCGGCGGCAGGCGGACCGCCGTCTTCACGGCAGCCGGAGTCGCGACCGGACAGGCGACATGGACGATCGCCGCGGCCGCCGGCATCGCAGCGCTCCTCGGCGCGTCGGAGCCGGCGTTCCTCGCCGTGCGCATCGCCGGTGCTGGATACCTGATCTGGCTCGGTGCGCATTCGCTGGCGAATGCGCTGCGCGGGCATCGTGCGGAGAGCGCCCCGAGCCGGCGGACGACGGCCCGTGGATCGTTCCGGCAAGGGCTCGTCAGCAACCTCGGCAACCCGAAGATGGCGATCTTCTTCACGAGCCTGCTGCCGCAATTCGGTGCGTCGTTCGCCGCGATGCTGGCGCTCGGACTCGTGTTCTGCACGATGACCTTCGTGTGGCTGACCGCCTACGGCGTCGCCGTTGCGAAGGCGGGCGACGTGCTCCGGCGCCCGCGGATCCGTCGCGCGATCGACGCAATCACCGGCGCCGTCCTCGCCGCGTTCGGCGTGAGACTGGCGTTCGAGCGCTAGGTCTAGGCCGCGTGAAGCGCCGCGAGGCGCTGGAGCGTTGCGTCCCGCTCGTGCGGAGCGCGCACGGCGGGAAGGTCCTCTTCCACAAACGACATGTCCGGGCGGAAGCGCTCGCGTGCGACGACCTTGCCGTCGTCGACGGCGACGACGGTGCCGAGCGGGAACTCCCGCAGCCGCAGCTCGAGCGCCGCGTACTGCGCGACGAGCTCGAGCGCGACCCGCGTCGACGCGAAGAAGAACGCTCCGCGGGCCGTCCCGGTCCAGAGCGGCCGGCCCATTCCGCGGGCGAGCAGCAGCTCAGGCCGCCCCTCGTCGAGCCACGCGGTCGCCATCGACCCGACGAGTTGCTCGAGCGCCCTCGCCGTGCGCCCGCGTGAGCGCTCCGCGAGGGCGAAGATGATCTCGGAGTCCACCGTCATCCCGGGTGCCGCGCGCTCGATCGCATTCCGGGCGAACAACTTGTCGTCGTTGACGATCGTTCCGTTGTGGATCCCGACGACGGCCCCGTGGCGAATCGGATGGTTGTTGGCGCCGAGGCTTGGATGGCCCTTGGTGAAGTCGCGGACATGGACGAGCAGCTGCGTCGCGGACCTCGGCACGTCGATCAGCTCGAGCAGGTCGCTCGCGCCGGTCCGCTGCTTGTGGACCGTCACCGCGCCCGAGTGACCGCGATGGGCAAAGCCGGCTGCGTCGCCGCCGCGCTCAGCGATCCCGGCCAGCAGCGCCCGGGCGACCACGGTCCGGTCGATCGGAGTCTTGGAGCTGAGGCTGTAGCCGCCGATTCCACACATAACGCGAAGCGACCTCTTCGGTCGCTCATCTTTCTAGACGCATCGGCCGGCGCCTGAGTTAGGTCAAGCTTTTGTAAGCCTCTGAGGGGTCGTGATCCCTCGGGGGAGGGTTGACGAAATCCTCAAGGCGTGTCTCGCGAGGGCCGATACCCCTTCTGATGATGGAGCAGCGGCCGCTCCCCAACCTTCCTCCCGACGACGAAACCGCGGCCGAGCCGCGGCTCGAGCTGCTGCCCGAGGCCTCCGACGACCCCGCCGAGGCCGAGGACGAGCACGACGAGGACGACCGCGCGGAGGCTGCCGAGGCCGCCGCGACCACCCAGGATCCGCTCAAGCTCTACGTCCGGGCGATCGGCGACGGGCCCCTGCTGACGCCTGCGGAGGAGCGAGAGCTCGCCCGCCGCAAGGACGAGGGCGACGAGGAAGCGAAGAAGAAATTGATCGAGTCGAACCTCCGGCTCGTGATGTCGATCACCCGGAACTACACGAAGGCCGGAGTCCCGCTCCTCGACCTGATCCAGGAGGGCAACCTCGGGCTGATCCGCGCGGTCGAGAAGTTCGACTACAAGATGGGCTACAAGCTTTCGACCTACGCGACGTGGTGGATCCGCCAGGCCGTCACGCGTGCGCTCGCCGACCAGGGCCGGACGATTCGCCTCCCGGTGCACGTCGCCGACCAGGTGCGCCGGCTGATGCGCGCGCGCAGGCAGCTCGCCCAGAAGCTCAATCGCGAGCCGAATCAGGACGAGCTCGCACATGAGCGCGGCTTCACGCCTCAGCGCGTCCAGGAGCTCCTGGACCTCGTCGGGGATCCCGTCTCGCTCGAGACTCCGGTCGGCGACGGCGAGAGCATGTACGCCGACCTGATCGAGGACGTCAACTCCGACCGACCCGACGACACGACGGCGATCAAGCTTCGCCGCACGGAGCTGAAGGAAGCGATGTTGCGCCTCAACCCGCGCATGCGCCGCGTGCTCGCACTCCGCTTCGGCCTCGACGGCGAGCACCCGCAGACGCTCGAGGAGGTCGGCGCCGGGCTCGGCATCACCCGCGAGCGCGTCCGCCAGCTCGAGTCGCGCGCACTACGCGAGCTCCGCACGGTCGCACCCGACCTCGAGCTGTACCTGCGGACCTAGGCGCGTAGCGCCCGTCCGCGAAGCGGACCAGTGGAGGGGGTTTGGGGGAACCGGGAGGTTCCCCCAACGAGGACCGCTGGGTAGCCTGGGGACATGAGTCCCTCGTTCGTCGACTGCCATAGTCACGTCGTGCCCTCCAGTGACGACGGTGCGGGATCGGTCGAGGAGGGTGTCGCGCTCTGTCGCGAGGCTGCGCGGCACGGAACCACGATCCTGTTCGCGACGCCGCACGTCTGGCCCCACCTCGTCCTGACGGAGACCCGCGAGGCGGAGGTCCGGGAAGCCTATGAACACATGCGCAACGACAACGCGGGCCTCGAGCTGCGATTGGGATGGGAGCTGACGCCGACCGCTGCCCTCCTCGAGGAGGATCCGCATCGCTACGTCTTGGAGGGGACCGATTGCGTCCTGATGGAGGTCCCGTTCACCGGTCCCGCCGGCGAGCTCGTCGCGCTGGCGGAACGAACAGAAGGCGCCGGCCTTCGTCCCGTGATCGCGCACCCGGAGCGGACCGAGGCCGTTCTCGACCGCCCAGAGCTCGCCGATGAGCTTGCGGCGCGCGGTTGGACGCTCCAGGTCAACGCGACCTCGCTACTCGGCCGGCATGGGGACGAGCCTGCCGAGCTCGGCTGGGACTTCCTCGAGCGCGGGATCGCGACGATCGTCGCCTCCGACGGCCACCGGCCGACGCGGCCGCCACACCTGGACGAGGCCCACGCACTCGCGGTTCGCCGGCTCGGCGACGAGCGGGCGCTGCCGTTGTTCGACGGGTCGGCGCTGGGGCTGGCTACGCCGTCACGGACTGCAGCTCGCGCAGCATCGACTTAGCCGTCGGGATCAGGCAGTCACGGACTGCATTTCCCGTAGCGTCGAAAGCCGCCTGAGCGACTCGAGCTCGATCTGGCGCACGCGCTCGCGCGTCAGGCCGAGGCGCCGCCCGATCTCCTCCAGAGTCTTCGGCTCCGAGTCGTCCAGCCCGTAGCGGAGGACGAGCACCTGCCGCTCACGCTCGGGCAGGGACAGGAGTGCCTGCGTCAGCGCCTGCGAACGGAGCGAGACTTCGACCTCTTCCTCGGGCAGGGGGTCGTCGCCGGCCACGAAATCGCCGAAGACCGCGTCCTCCTGCTCCCCGACCGGCTGGTCGAGCGAGGCCGACGCGCGTGCGGCGGCGCGAACCTCCAGCGCCTGCTGGATCGGGAGGGACGCCTCGTCGGCAATCTCCTCGAGCGTCGGCTCGCGCCCGAGTTGCGTCCAGAGCGTGCGCTCCGCCCGATTCATCTTCTGCAGCCGCTCGACGATGTGCACCGGCATCCGGATCGTGCGCGCCTTGTCAGCGAGCGCGCGCGCCACTGCCTGCCGGATCCACCAGGTCGCGTAGGTCGAGAACTTGTAGCCCCGCCGCCAGTCGAACTTCTCGACGGCGCGGATCAGCCCGAGCGTCCCCTCCTGGATCAGGTCGAGGAACGGCAGGCCCTGGTTGCGGTAGTTCTTGGCAATCGAGACCACGAGGCGGAGATTCGACTGGATCATCCGTTGCTTCGCGTCCATGTCGCCGCGCTCGATCTTCTTCGCGAGCTCGACCTCTTGCGGCGCGGTGAGGAGCGCGTGACGGCCGGCCTCGCGCAGGAACAGTTGCAGCGCGTCGGTCGTCGTCTCGTACGACGTCTGGAGCGGGGGAGGGGGCTCCTTCTCGCGCTCAGGCTCCTCCGTGACGTCGATCCCACGCCGTTCGAGCTCGCTGAAGAGCGCGTCCGCCTCGAGCGCGTCGAGTTGGTGGACGTCGACGACCTCGGTGACGTCCGCGTGGCGGATTGACCCGTTCGGCTCGGCATGCTCGAGCAGCAACTGGATGTCCTCGTTCTGGAGGATGCTCTCGATCTCGACCGTCATCGCACCGCCAGGGGTTGGTTTGCCTGGCGCACCGCAAACCCAAACCCCCGCGGGTCGACACTCTCAGGCGCGACCGCCGGGGTCAACCCTCGAAATTCACATCCCGCTTTACCCGACATCATCCCCGGCTCGCGCGGAAGCAGGCCGTCGTGGGCCCCTGCACGAGAACCGGTGTTATGTCAAGTCGGGACGTGGCCAGGCTCTGGCCCTTTCTCGCCCATGCAGGCCTGACCGTGAGACCACCCCGCTGCTCAACAGTTGGTCTGACCAACTCGACCAGACTGATCAGACTTGGTCAGATCAACCTGGTCAGACCACCTCCGCACCACTGCGCGACTTGCGGAATCGACGGACATTCACACCTTCGCCGCACGCGTGGCGGACGGCTCTCTCCACAGGACTATCCACAGCTGCAAGAAAAGCTGTGGAAATATTGAAAAAGGAAAAAACCGCAAATTGCGGCCATGACCTCTTTCGACCCCTTGATCGTCCGCCTTGCATTCCGTAGCTTCCTGATTGCGCCGAGAACGGATCGCAAGTAGGTCGAAACCGAGTCCGAAGGCAGTACGGGGCCGTCGCAAGACGGAAGCGGAAAGTCAGCGGAAGCGGTGGACGAAAGCGAAACCGGCTCGGCGAATTTTTTTTGGTCCGACGCGAAGCGTCCGTCCGCGAAGCGGACCAGTGGAGGGGGTTCGGGGGAACCGGGAGGTTCCCCCGCGCCAACCGCAAACACCGCCCCTGCAGGGTCACCCACCACCCACACCGAATCGGCCCCAACTCCAAGCGTTACGATCGCCGCCGTGCACCTCCGGCCTCCGAGCATCGACCGCGGAATCACGTCCTTCCTCTGGGCGTTGGGCCTTGGGCTCTTCATCTGGCTGGGCCTGCTCGCGATCGGCACCGGCCAGGGCACGGCGCTGATCCTTGCGCTGTTGTCCTTCGGCGGGATCTTCCTGTTCGTCCGGACGCAGGGCGGCGACGTCTAGCTAGGCAGCCAAGCGGCCGCGCTGCCGTCCCCGGTCGGCCAGCGCGCCCACGAGGAAGCGGGCGAAGTCACCGCCGACCGCCAGCTCCAGCCGGTCGAAGGCCGGCGCCCGCAGGTCATCCACCCGGGTCAGCGCGGTGCAGTGCTCGAGGAGGAGGCCGGGGCCTCTCCCCCCTTCCAGGGGCGACGGAGCGATATTCATCTCGCCAGTTGGATCGGCGGCCTGCGGCGCCGCCGCGATCCCTGGACGGAGGCTAAAGGCCCACGCCGACGCCGCCCCTCGGTCGTGCGGAGGGGCGGCACCGGCTCCGGTTGGCTAGGTTCGATCGGTCGTCTGCGTGGTACGGCCCACGGGCTCACGGTCGCGCGGACCCGCGGTCGTCGTCGCCGTGTCGGTAACGACCGCGTCTCGCTCGGCTGTCAGCGGCTCGTCGGCGGCGCGCCGGTCGACGTCCGCTCTGCGATCGACGGGTGCCGCGCGCCTGCGCGGCCCGGTCGTGTCGAACGAGAAGCCGAAGACGAGTCCGATCCCGAACGCGAAGACCGCGACGTACTCCTTGAGGTCGTTCACGAGGCCGCGGATGTGGATGTCGCCGGACCAGGACAGCACGTGCCGGTGGAA
Source organism: Actinomycetota bacterium (assembly GCA_005885125.1). GTDB lineage: Bacteria > Actinomycetota > Thermoleophilia > Gaiellales > Gaiellaceae > 3-1-20CM-4-69-9. The sequence goes on along the minus strand of VAXU01000036.1, from coordinate 8,733 downwards.
CCACCCGTTCCCCGGCTCGGCTGCAAGGACGATCCAGAGCGACGCAATCGCGATCGGCACGAATGCGATGAGGAAGAACGTGACCGCCAGGGTCGGCCACCCCCATTTCGTCCAGCCGCCGAGCAGCTGGGAGAGCGCCATGACGAGCCCTGCGCCGGCGATCAATCCGTAGACGGCCCAGAACCCGCCGACCGACGTGTGGTCGATCCGCGTCGCGATCCAGATCAACAGCCCGGCAACGCCCGCCGCGATCAGCGTCGTGGTCGCCCGGGTCATTCCGTACATTCGATCACCTCGCTCCGTTGTGGCAGGAGGATTGTTCCCTCCCGCGCCCAGAACGGAACCCCCGTCTACAGGTCGATGCGCCGGGCGTCGAAACGGGCCGAGTAGAGCTCTTCCCGGAACTGCTGGATCGTCCGAGAGACGTCCTCGGCGAACAGGTGCTCGACCACGCCGATCTCGACGTCGTTGTGCCACGGGACATCGATGTGCTGGTGAGAGACAAGATTCACGGAGGTTCTCTGGCAGGCCGGGCACCGGACGGCGAGACCGAGCGAGCCGTCCCCGGGCGCCAGCAGGAAGAACGACGACGGGAACACGGGGCGAGGACGCTCCTCCGGGTAGCAGAAGAAGCTCCAGGGCCACTCCCCGGCCTGCAGGCGGCGCACGGCCGCGTCCTCGAGCTCGGCGGCGACGCTGTCGAGCTTCGCCGTCATGAAGTTGAAGAACACGCCGCCGTCCAGTCCCAGCGGCGCCCAGTCCAGGTCGTCGTGGGCCACGAGGCCCTCGTGTTCCTCCCCGCACCCGCAGGCGAAGAGCACGCGATACACGGCCGGGTGGGCAGCGCCGGGCAGCCGTTCGAGCTGGCGGAATGAGGACAGAGTCACGTGGGCCTCCCCGCGTGCGGGGCACGCGAAGGTGAACCGGCCGGTCAGGGCGTCGTACATGGTCGCTTTCTTAATCGGCGGCTCGGACGGCAAACATCAGTCCCCGAATCAGTACTCGATCAGGGCGTGGAGCTCGTAGTCCGACAGACGGTCGCGGCCCTTGAGGAATGTGAGCTCGATCAGGAAGCAGCAGCCGACCACGACGCCGCCGAGCTTCTCGATCAGCTGCTTCGCGATCGCCTCGACCGTGCCTCCGGTCGCGAGCACGTCGTCGTGGATGAGGACGCGCGAGCCTTCCGGGATCATCTCCGGGTGGAGTTCGAGCGCGTTCTGTCCGTACTCGAGCGCGTACGTCGCGCTGACCGTCTCCGGCGGCAGCTTCCCGGGGCGGCGCGCGGGCACGAAGCCGCAGCCGATTTCGCGCGCGATCGCTGGACCGAGGATGAAGCCGCGTGCTTCGGCGCCGAGGACGAGATCGGGCTTGCGCTCCTTCCCCCAGCGCGCGAGCTCGTCGACCGAGTAGGCAAGCGCGGCCGGATCGGCGAGCAGCGGCGTGACGTCCTTGAAGCTGACGCCGGGCTGCGGCCAGTCCGGGACCTCGCGGACTTTCTCGGCGAGGTTCACCTGCTCATGTTGACGCAAGCCGTCGCAGAGCGCGCAGGAAGAGGAGCTGCATCAGCTCCTGCGCGTGCGCGCCGAGCAGCTCGAGGTCCTCGAGGCCGCCCTGGCGCCGCTCCGGGCTGCGCGCGCGCAGGGCCGGCGCGACGATCGCCTCGATCAGGCCGGCCTCCCGATCGGCAGCCGTCCGGAACGTGCGCAGGTGGCGGGGATCGATGCCGAAGCGGTCGAGCTGGCCGCAGGCGGCGGCGATGTCCACGTCGAGCTCTCCGTAGAGGCGCTCGCCCCCCTCCGAGCGCCCCTGGATCAAGCCGAAGTCCTCGAGCTCGCGTGCGAGCCGACCGCTGATCGCAGCGCGTTCGCAGAGATCTGCGAGATCGACGTCTTCCTCGTCGCCCGGCACGCCCAGAGCGCGCTTGCGCCGCCGCTCCTTCGTCGCCGGGGAGGAAAGCTCCTGGCGGATCACCCGGAGTGGCAGGAACTCGTCGCGTTGCAAGCGGAGGATCGTCTCCAGCCGCTCGAAGTCGTCGTCGCTGAAGAGGCGGTAGCCGCCCTCCGTCCGTCGAGGCGCAAGCAGCCCCTGGTCCTCGAGGTAGCGGATCTTCGAGATCGAGATGTCCGGGAACTCCTGCTTCAGCATCCCGCACACGGTGCCGATCGTCAGCAATCGTCTCTTTGACGCGGTCGCCATCTCAGCGGTTCAGGAAGGTGAGGCGGTATTTGCCGATCTGGAGCTCGTCGCCGTCCTCGAGCTCCGCATTCTCGACGCGCTTGCGGTTGACGAACGTACCGTTGAGGCTCCCCTGGTCCTCGATCGTGAACGTGCTGTCCTTCCGGGACAGGACGGCGTGCTTGCGCGAGACGGTGACGTCGTCCAGGAAGATCCCGCAGTCCGGCGAGCGGCCGATCGTCGTCTGCTCCGCCTCGGCGCTGAACGTCTCCCCCGCCCTGCCGCCCCCGGACCGGACGACGAGCGCAGGGCCTTTGATCCCGAGGTCCTCGAGCGCAGCCTCCGGCGAGCCGTCACCCTCCTCGGGCGTGAACGTCTGCGTCGTCTCGGTGCCGGTCTCGTCCTTGACGAGCAGCGCGCCGCACCGTGCGCAGTAGTTGGAGGACTCCGGGTTCTGGAACCCGCACTCCTGGCAGTAGACGTGTGACACGGGCTAGCTCGGGGGAGCAGCCTTCGACGTGAGGATCTCCGTCAGCCGATCGACGTCGAGCTGGTCGAGAACGCTCCGGCCCTGTGTCTTCTGCAAGCGGGCGACGAGCTCTGCGCGCAGGATGTCGATCTTTCCGTGCAGCAGCCGCCGCTGGTAGGAGATCTCGAGCTCCTCCTGCGTCAGTTCGTCGATCAGCTTCTTGAGGTTGTCGTCGGACAGGGTCGCAAGGTCGGGAAGCGGTTCCACAAGCACTGCCTTTCGTCGTCGGGGTCGGGCTCATTGAATCAGCCCGTCCCTGCAAGGGTCAAGTTGAACTTGAGAGTTACGTGGCGGCCGGTGCGCCCTCTGTCTGCATGATCTCCTCGACGAGCGCGCGGTACTCGGCCTCGAGCGCCTGTGAGTCCTCTTCGGTGCGGCCCTCCGCGTAGAGGTGGAGCAACGGCTCGTCGGGGTCCGGGAGTACCTGCGCCCAGCCCCGCTTGTCGAAGACCTTGATTCCGTCCGTCAGGTCGAGCCGGCGCTTCTTCAGCCGCTCGGTGAGGACACGCATCACGAGCCCTTTGAGCGCGAACGGGCAGTGCAGCTGCCGGTGGACGAGAGTCGGCGTAGGCAGATCCGCGACGAGCTCTGACAGCGGCCGGTCGATCGGCGCGAGGAGCTCGAGGAGCTTGCAGAGGCTCGCGACGGCGTCGTAGGCGGGCAGGAACTCCGGGAACACATAGCCGCCGCCGACGGCGCCCGCGAAGATCACGCCCTCCTCCGCCGCGGCCTTCGTGAGGTCCGCGAGCGACGCAGGCGTGCGGATGATCTCGAGGTCGCTGCCCTCGAGTAGGCGGTCGACCTGGCTCGTGACCGTGACCGGAAACGCGAGCTTGCCGCGCCTGCCGTTCGAGCCGAGCAGGCGGAGGAACAGCAGCAGTGTCTGCTCGACGGGTATCTCGCGCCCCTGCTCGTCGATCAGGTAGAGCCTCTCTGCCGCTCGGTCGAAGACGACCCCGAGATCGGCTCGCACGGCGGGGACGAGCTGCTTCACCTGTCCCATCGCCTCCCGGAGCATCTGGAAGCCGGAATCGGAGCGGTCGGTCGTGAAGCCATGCGCCGAGACTGCCTCCACGCCGAGCGGACCGATCAGCAGCGGCAGCACGAAGGAGGCGGCGGAATAGCCGTAGTCGACGACGAGGCGGAAACCGCGCGCGCGGATCGCGTCGACGTCCATACCGTCGAGCAGATCCTGCGCGTACGTCTCGCGGACGCGCGCCGGGTAGCTCACCGACCCGACCGCGCCGAACGCGACGCGGCGCAGCTCGCCGCGCGTGAAGTTCTTCTCCACCTCCTTCTGAAGCGCGCTGGTCATCTGGATGCCGGGCGGCTCGAAGAAGCGGATCTGCACCACTTCCGGGTCGGCCTGGCTCGTTCCTACGTGCACGCCTGCGTCGTACCCCTCGGTCTTCAGGAGGTGTCGCGCCACCGCGGCCGGGAGCACGCGGAGGTCGCCGACGTCGAGCCCGGCCGACGTGAACCCGGAGATCAACGCGCGCTTCGTCATCCGGCAGGCCGGCGGCGACTCACGACTCGCGACGACGCGTGCGCCCCGCGGCAGCGCCGTCCCGAGTGCCGTGGCGAGGCGGACGGCGACCTCGGGCGTCAAGTCGACGTTAACGAGGCCCGCGACGACGTCCCGGCCGAAGAGGCGCGGCGACGCTCGCGACTCCCAGATCAGGCTCTCGTTGATCTGGGCGCCCGACTCGACCTCCTTGTACGGATAGATCCGGACGCCCGGCATGATCACGCTCTCTGAGCCCACGGTCACCTCGTCGCCGATGGCGACGCCCTCGTGGATCCGCACGTGCGCCCTGATGTCGCACGAGCGACCGAGAATCGCGCCCTCGACGAGCGCGCTGCGACCGATATGCGTGGAGGCGTCTACAACGGACCGCGCGATCCGCGTGCGTTCGCGCAGCGTGACGCTGTTCGACAGCACCGTGTGCGAGCCGACGCTCGCGCTCGGAGCGATCCGGCAGTAGTTGCCGACGTACGCGGGGCCTTCGATCTGCTCGAGCTCGCCCACCTCGACTCCCTCCCCGAGCCAAACGTTGCCGCGAATCCGGATACCCGAGATGTTCAGGCGGACGTTCTCCTCGAGCGCGTCGAAGTTCGCCTGCCGGTACTGGTCGAGGTTGCCGATGTCCTGCCAGTAGCCGTCCATCGGGAAGCCGTAGATCGGCCGGCCCATGTCGAGCAGGTACGGGAAGAGCTCCTTCGAGAAGTCGTACGGGCTGTCGGTCGGGATGTGCCGCAGGACCTCGGGCTCGAGCACGTAGATGCCCGTGTTGATCGTGTCCGAGAAGACCTGACTCCACGACGGCTTCTCGAGGAAACGCTCGACCTTGCCTTCCTCGTCCGTGACCACGATCCCGAACTCGAGCGGGTTGTCGACCGCCTTGAGGCCGATCGTGACGGCGGCCTGGCGCTCCTTGTGGAACGCGATCAGCGCCGAGAGGTCGACGTCGCAGAGCGCATCGCCGGAGATGACGAGGAACGTCTCCTCGAGCTGCTTCGCCGCGAGGCGGACGGAGCCCGCGGTGCCGAGCGGCGATTCCTCGACCGAGTAGCCGACCTCCATCCCGAGGCTTTCACCGTCGCCGAAGTAGCCGCGGATCGCCTGTGGCAGAAACGCGACGGTGACGATCACTTCCGTCAGGCCGTGCGCGCGGAGGAGCTCGAGGATGTGCTCCATGCACGGCTTGCCGACGATCGGCACCATCGGCTTGGGCTGGTTCGACGTCAGCGGGCGCAGGCGAGTGCCCTCGCCGCCGGCCATGACGACGGCCTTCATCGCCTGACGTCCTTCCGCGCGCCGGCGGCGTACACCACTCCGGCGACGACCGCGAGCACGAGGCCCGCCCAGAAGATCCAGTACGGCCAGTGCGTGCTGCGATGGGTGACGATCAGGATGCCGATGCCGGCGTAGAGCAGCCAGGTCGCCGCCTTGCCGATCAGGTTCACGCGCACTTCGTATCCCTGTGGGGCGATCGCCTTGTAGCCGAGGGCCGCGTCGATCATCAGGCGGTCGGCGAGCGGGTCGGCGATGCGGCCGAAGTCGGACTCGACCTGCCACCGGCGTGCAAGAAGGCCGTCGACCTGGTCGGTGACGCCCGCGACGCCGAAAACGATGCCCGCCGGCCAGCTGTGGCCGCCGTCGGCGGCGAGCATCAGGACGACGAAGACCGGGATCAGCACGAGCCGCGCGACCGTCAGCGCGTTGGGCAGCTGCTGGAGCGGAACCGAGACGGCGCGGGCCGACATGGGGAAAGGATAGACCCCCTTCCGAAGCTCCCCTTTCGCCGCGGCCGGAGCCGACATGTCCGCGCACCCCCACCCAGTTTGAGGGTGGGGCCTGCGCCCTCCACCCTCGAGATCGACGATACCCGGGAGAGCCGCGCGCGTGGGTGTCGAAACTGTGACGATTCTCCGCGTGGCCGAGACGCTCAGCATGCCGGGCTTCGTCGATGCGCACTGCCACGCCTTCCAGCGCGCTCTGCGCGGACGCGGCGGCGGCGGGGACTTCTGGGCGTGGCGCGACCTCATGCTCGCCGAGGCGGAGCGGCAGACGCCGGAAACCGTTCGGCAGGAGTACACGCTCGTCTATCGCGAGCTCCGCGACGCCGGGTACACCGCCGTCGGCGAGTTTCACTACCTCGGCTTCGACGAGGCGCTCGCAGCGGCCGAGGCGGCGGCGGAGGCGGGCGTCCGGATCGTCCTGCTCCTCTCCGCCTACGCACGCGGCGGCCTTCCCCGCTTCCGCCAGGAGTCCGTGACCGCGTACCTGCGTCAGGTCGAGGAGCTCCGGGGTCGCGGGCTGGCGGTCGGACTCGCCCCCCATTCCGTTCGTGCGTGCCCGCCCGACTGGCTCCAGGAGATCGGCCGCTACGCCGCCGACGACCGTCTGCCGCTGCACATCCACGCAGACGAGCAGCCGCGGGAGATCGAGGAATGCCTGGCCGAGCACGGGATCCGGCCGATCGAGCTGCTCGATCGCACCGGCTGTCTGTCCGAACGAACGACCGTCGTCCACGCGACCCACGCCAACGGCGACGAGCTCGATCTCCTCGCCCGCGCGGGTGCACGCGTGTGCGCCTGCCCGACGACTGAGGCGAACCTCGGAGACGGTTTCCTCCCCGTCGAGCGCGTGTGCACGCGCGGGATCGGTATCTGCATCGGCTCCGACTCGAACGTGCGCATCGACCCGCTCGAAGAGCTTCGCGAGCTCGAAGGAATCGCACGGCGCCAGTCGGGGCGGCGCAACGTGCTCCCGGTCGGGACGCTGCTCTCGTGCGGTGCGGACGAGGGCGCGGGCGCACTTGGCCTCGACTCGTGGGACTACGTCGAGGTCGACCTCGACCATCAGTCGTTGCGAGGCGTCGAAGACGTCTTCGAAGCCCTCGTCGCCGGCTGCGGCGCAGGCGTCTTCGTCTGATGGCCGAGATCACGGTCTTCGGAAATCCCGACGACCGCACGCTCGCCCAGCTCGAGCGCTGCGCGACCGAGGCCGACTATGCGGTGCTGTGCGCCGACTCGCACGTCGGCTACAGCCAGCCGATCGGCGGCGCGATCGCATACGAGAACCTCATCTCTCCGAGCGGCGTTGGCTTCGACGTTGCATGTGGGAACAAGGCCGCGAGGACGCCGTTGCACGCCGATGACGTCGACGTTCCCCGGCTGATGGACGAGATCACGCGACAGATCAGCTTCGGCGTCGGCCGCACGAGCGGCTGGCGCGTCGACGATCCGGTTCTCGACCGGATCGAGCACGCGGCGTTCACACCGCAGCGGAAGCTCGGCAAGCTGGCACGTGACCAGCTGGGAACGGTCGGCGGCGGCAACCACTACGTCGATCTCCTCTCCGACGAGGAAGGTCTCCTCTGGGTCGGCGTCCATTTCGGCTCGCGCGGGTTCGGCCACAAGACGGCGACCGGGTTCCTGTCCCTCGCTCAGGGCAAGAGCTTCGACGATCGGGCATCCGACGTATCGATGGATGCGCCGCCGGTTCTGCTCGACACGCGCACGGAGCTCGGCCAGGCGTACGTCGAGGCGATGACGCTGGCCGGCGAGTACGCGTATGCGGGACGCGACCTCGTGGTCGAACGAGTGCTGAAGATCCTCGGCACGCACGCGACCGACGAGGTGCACAACCACCACAACTTCGCCTGGCGCGAGCTGCACTTCGGTCGCGACTACTGGGTCATCCGCAAGGGATGCACGCCCGCGTTCCCCGGCCAGCGCGGCTTCGTGGGCGGCTCGATGGGAGACAGCTCCGTGATCCTCGAGGGCTTCGACGGCGACGAGGCGCGTGCGGCCCTCTACAGCACCGTCCACGGTGCCGGCCGCATGATGAGCCGTCGCCAGGCCGCCGGCAAGCGGCGGTGGATGAAAGACCGGCAAACCGGCAGGCGGTACGCAAAGACGATCTCGCCCGGCGCGATCGACTGGGAGGCCGCGAAGCGCGACCTCAGCTCGCGGGGGATCGAATTGCGCGGCGGCGGCGCCGACGAAGCGCCCGGCGTCTACAAGCGCCTCCAGGACGTCCTCGACGCGCATGCAGGGTCGATCCGGATCCGGCACACGCTGCGGCCGCTCGGCGTCGCGATGGCCTCCGACGACATTTTGGACCCGTATCGGGACTGATCAGTGCAACCGCGCGGTCCAGCGCGCCGTTCCGCGCAGGTACGCCGTTTGCGCAGCGCGACCGTGGAGACCGTAGGCGCCGTCGTAGCTCTGATACCGGCCGCCGTGACCGGCCGGCTCGATCTGCGTGCCTTCGCTCCACTCGTTGTAGCTCGTGATCGTCACGAGGTCCGCGTGCGCGTCGAGCGCGGCGCGCCACATGCAGTTGTACGTCGCCCCGTCGGCGCGAGGCTTCACGCGCAGGTCGCCGGTCGCCGGCCCTGCGTCGTAGCCCGGGCCGACGGACGGCGCGCACAGGATGCCCGCCGCATGCGCCTGCGCGCAGTAGCGCTCGAATCGATCGCCGCCATACAGGAGGATGTCGTAGGTGTAGAAGCCGGTGA
>VAXU01000035.1 GCA_005885125.1 Actinomycetota bacterium | reverse complement strand
CACGTGAGCGGCTGGAAGGGCACGCGGATCTCCCATGCACTGGCGGCACGGGTCGCCGGAGCCGCACCACCGGTGACGCTGGATCAGGCCGTGCGTCTGCGGCTCCTGCGCGCCATCGAACCGCTGGGCCGCTAGTCCGGCCTGCGGCTCGCCGCCAAGGTGGCCGAGCTCAAAGTCGAGGGAGCTCCCCGATGATCCGGAGGTCGCCTCGACCTACCGTCTTTCTCCAGTCATACGAGAAAGGGGAAAGAAATGCTCTCCGCCCGCACAACTCACCTGCTGAAGCCGTTTGCGCTTGCGCTTGCGGTCGCAGCACTCGCCGCACCGACGGCGCAGGCCAAGCTCACGCCGGCCGGGAAGTATGGGCCGCTCGATCCATGGGCGTACAAGCTGATCCACAAGAGCGCGCAGTCGGTCCCGCTCACAACCGAGCACTCGGCAGGTCAGAACGGGACTGATCAGCTGAACGTCGCGCAGTCGGCTCCGGTTATCTCAGAGCGCTCGGTCGGTCAGAACAGCAGCGCTGCCGCGAAGTATGGCCCCCTCGACCCGGGCATCGCCGCTGCAATTCGTAGTCACCCGGGCGGGCAGAACGGCGAGTCGAGAAGCGCCGCCATGTCCGTTCGATTTGCCGCGCCCAACGGGTTCGACTGGGTGGACGCCGGGATCGGCGCCATCGTCGCCTTTGTGTCCATGCTGCTCGTGCTCGGCCTCGCACGGTTGATTCCGCGGCGCAGCCATTCCCGTCTCGCCGCTTAGCGGCGGTTCCAAATGGGGAGATCCGGGGAGGTCGGCCAACGGCCTCCCCGGCTCGTCGACGGCTGGTAAAGCCTGCCGCAACGTCTAGGCTTTGAACATGTCCGCCTTCGTCGGCCGGACGGATGAGCGACGCACCCTCGAAGCGCTCATCGCTCGTGCGGAAGAGGGAGCGGTGGCGGGGCTCGTCTTCGGCGATCCCGGAAGCGGGAAGACGCGATTGCTCGCCGAGACGGTCGAACGCGCCGGTGTCGAGAACACAGCTCGGATCGTGGGTTACGAACCCGAACGGAACGTGCCGCTCTCGGCCTCTGCCGAGTTCCTGCACGTCCTTGCATCGTCTCCGGCCGGTCGACGGCTCAACGCGCTCGTATTCGAGCCCGAGACGTCCGGGCTCGAACCGATGCGCATCTTCGAGGCGGCGCATCGAGCGGTTGACATCGTCGAGCCGGTGCTCTTGGTCGTCGACGATCTCCAGTGGATCGACGAGCTGTCGGTCGCGCTCTGTCACTTCCTCGTGCGCGCCGCGAACGCGTCAGGACAACGCCTAGCACTGATCGCAGCGTCGCGGCCGTCGCCTCAGGCAGGCGCTTTCGCCGACTCACTTGCCCAACTGCTTCCGCCGGAGCGATTCACGAGGCTGGACCTGGGACCGCTGTCGAACGAGGAGTCGCTGGAGCTCGTCGACGCGCTGGTCCCCAACCTCGATCGCGCCGCGGCCCGTGCGGTCTCGGAGAAGTCGGGCGGCTCGCCGTTCTGGCTCGAAGCTCTCGTCCGGACGTCCGGAGCCGAGCTCGACGCCGCCCAACTCGTGACCGATCGTCTCCGCGGGACCGGCGCTGACGCCGGCACACTGCTCGCGCTCCTCGCGGTGGCGGCGCGTCCATTGGCGCTCGCCGACGCGGCGAGGCTGGAGGGCTGGACGACGGAGCGAGTCGAGCACGTGGCTGCCGAGCTTGTCTCCCGTGGTGTCGCCGTTCAGACGGCCGGCGGCATACGCCTCGCGCACGACGTCATCCGCGACGCCGCTTTCCGTGAGCTGGCCGAGGAGACGCGGAGAGAGGTCCAGGGCCGTCTGGCTACGTGGCTCGAGGATGTCGCCGGCAACGATCTCCGTCGGCTACGCGAGGCGCTCGACCACCGGCACGCCGCCGGATTGCCGTCCCTCGAGCTCGCGGCTCGCCTCGCTCGGTCGCCGCAGAGGACACTTCTCGGAGAAGAGGGACTGAGACTCCTGACGAGTATCGCCGACGACAGCGACGCATCAGCCAGCGACGTCCTCGAACTGAATCAGGAGATCGCGGGACTGGCCGCAGAGCTGGCAAATCATCAGGTTGCTCTCCACCGCTGGTCGTTGCTCGCCGAACGCTCTGCCGATCCGCGGCGGCGCGCCTCCGCGTTCGTGAGAGCGGCGAGATCCGCGTTCGCGTTGGACGACGAGACTTCCGCGCGGCGCTACCTCGAACGCGCACGCGAGCAGGGCGTCGTGGACGAGTTGTTTCAGCTCGAGCTCGAAACGCAGGAGGCCACGATCGAACTCTGGCGGGGCGAAGACCCCGCTCTTGCGCGCGCGTTCGCGCACGAGGTCGCAACGCGCGCCCACCGGTTCGTCGAGAGGGCGGGAGGACCGGATGGGCTCGACGCCCGTGCACGGCGCGCCTACCTCGAGGCGCTTCGGGTGGAGTACGAGCTCTCGTTCCAAAACGACGACACCGATGCGCTACTCGCAACGGCGGAGGAGCGCGCCGAAGTCGCGCGCGGATTCGATACCGAGGCGTACCTCGCAGGGACGATCGCCGTCGGGCGCGCCCTCCGGCGGCTCGGTCGGCTCCGCGTGTCCGAAGACCGTCTGCGCCACGTCTGGGAGGAGGCTCACCGGAGCGTTCTGCCCCGGTTGACCATGGACGCCGCCTACTGGCTCGGGAGTGTCCTCGAGCTGCGGGGGCGGATAAGCGAGGCCGAGGAGGTCGCGTCAGAGGCCGCGGAGCTCGCCGCGCGGGTCGGAGACGAGGCGCCCGGCAGACACCGGATTTCAGTGATCGCGGTGAGGATCGCGTTCCATCGCGGCGACTGGCGCTCAGCCGTCACGCATCTCGGGGAGGAGTGCCGGACCTCGAGCACGCACGCGCGCGTCGAGCTTCACCAGTACGGCGCCCTTTGGCTCGCGCTGGTGGGCGGAACGGAGCTCGAGCCCGACAGCCTCTCCTGGCTCGCCGACGCGAGAGAGTGTGCGGAGAAGGCCGCGTGTCCCCGGTGTGGAACGGAGCTCCGGCTCGGCGCCGCGGAAGTGCTCGCACGCACGGGCCACCCCGGCGAAGCAGCGGCCTCGCTGGCCGAATGGCAAGCCCTTCAGAAGCACCCGCAGGCACGTGACCACGTGGTTCGGCGAAGAATCGAGGCGCTGTTGCAGGCGAGCGGCGGCAACGGCGACGCGGCCACCGCGCTCGAGGCGACGGCGGAGGAGGCTGAGGAGCGCGACTTCCTCCTCGATGCCCTCTGGACACGGATCGACCTCGGGCGCGTCCTCGCAGACGCGAACCGTGAGCGTGCGATCCCGACCTTGCGTGACGCGGTCGAATCAGCAGCCGAGATGGGCGCTCTCACAGAACAGCAGGTCGCGGAGAAGCTGCTTCGCTCCCTCGGAGTCAGGACGTGGCGCCGCGGCGCCGCAGCCGAGCCCCTGACGGAGCGCGAGCGCCAGATCGTCCGCCTGATCTCCGACGGGGCAAGCAATCCCGAGATCGCGGAGCAGCTCTTCCTTTCGCGCAAGACGGTCGAGCGTCACGTCTCGAACGTGCTGAAGAAGGTCGGCGTCCGCAACCGGGCCGAGCTCGCCGCCCAGGCGGCCAACCTCGAGGTCGAGGGAGTTCCCCGATGATCCGGGAGGCCTGCCCGGCCTAGCCTCGCCACGGACTGTCCTCACCTGAAGGGGAGGGAACGTGGCGATGATGGTGGTGCTGCTCGAAGCGACGGACGGCGAGTTCTCCGTCCGCCCCGATCAGATCTCGCAGCTCGCGCGACTCGGCGTGAGCAACCTCGCGCTCGTCCGTGACCCGCACACGGTGGGGATCGTCCTCGAAGGGTGGCTGTTCGACCCGGCGCGCTCAGGCGCTGCGGCCGTTCGCAGCATCGCGAACGGCGGTCGCGCGCTTCACCCAGTCCTGCATATGGCGGTCACCACCGCCGTGCCCGAAGGAGGTCGAGATGTACGAGACATACCGCATGCTCGGACATGAGCACGAGGCCGATCTCGAGCGGGAGGCGCGGAAGCGCGCGCTCGCCAGGGGGTCGGCGAAGAACGGGTCGAAGTGGCCGATGCTCGTCCTGGCAGTCGTCGCCCTCGTCGTGTTCGCACTCGGAGCGACGTCTGCGACGGCGTCAGCGTCGAACGCACCGGTCGTCATCCCGTTCGAGAAGCACTGGGTCTCGCCAGGCCACTACGTCGGAACTGCGTGCGACGGCGCATCCCTCGACATGCAGATGTCGAACTCCTACGAGACGGGCGATGCTCAGCACTTCACAGCGACGTTCGTGCTGACCGGCCTTCCGGGCGGCCACAGCTTCACGGCGGTCGTCCAAGGAATCTTCAACAACAGCACGGGTGGCACGGTGCTGAACGGAACGGTGACCGACGGGTGGCTCGCCGGCGCGCAGATCCACGAGGAGGGCCAGTTCGTCGGAGTGACCGCCACAGGCGGGCCGATCTTCAACGGGACGCTTCAGATCATGGGGAGCTCCTGATCGACGTGACGGCAGTACGTACTCGAGCGAGGAGAGGGAGGATGAGAACACGATCTCGCCAACCATCGCCGCGTTGATACTCGGCGGGACGCTGGTCGTCGCAGTCGCCGCTGCGGCGCAGGGGAGGCTGGATCCCGGCTTCGGCAATGGCGGTGTCGTGGTGACCGCGACCGCGCCGGCCGCGGGAGCCGATTTCCAGAACGGCCTCGCAATCCAACGCGACGGCCGGATCCTCGTCGGCGGCTCGTCCGACATGGGGGCCGCGGGCGGCCACCAGTGGCGGATCTCGCGGTACACCCACACGGGCGAGCTCGATAGCAGCTTCGGCACGGGCGGGACGGTGACGACGAGCATGTCGAGTGCCGACGGCATCGACGAGCACGTCTGGACCCTCACGCTCGACCGCGAGGGCAAGATCGTCGCCGCCGGCGACGCCGTGACAACGACCGGCGGCTTCGACGTGGCGCTCGCCCGCTTCAACCCCGACGAGGCGTGACGCAGGTCTTCAACGACGTCGGCATAGCGGTGAACGACATCGCCGATGCCCTGAAGCAGGCCTTCGGCTTGGGCGCGCAGGCGGCCGCTCAGGTCCCGAGCGACATCGGGGTTGCCGTCAGCGACATCGCCACTGCGCTGAAGGACGTCTTCGCCCAAGGAGCGGAGGCTGCGGCGCAGGTTCTGAAGGACATCGGCGTTGCCGCTGATGCGATTGCGAACGCGCTCGGCTCGGTGTTCAACCTCGCCGGCGATGCGGTAAAGACAGTCCTCGGCGCCGTCGGATTCGCGGAGAACGGGATCAACAACGCGGTTTGCCTGGTCTTCGGCTGTTGACGCTTCCAGGCGGGGTCGGGTCTTGCGTCTGATGCAGGGGGCGCAAGACCCGCCCTGCTGTCCGGCGGCGAGGCTGACGCATCGACAGGCGAAGGCTCCGCCTAGACGCCCACGTCGACCGGCTCGGACTGGGGACTTCCGCGGAGCAGGTCGTTCAGCAATGCGGGCAGCCGGCGGGGAGCGAAGATCCGCCCAGGCTCCGCGAGCTCTCCGCGCGTGAACCAGCGCTGACCGCCGATTCCCTCCGCGGCGAGCTGTTCGTCGTTCCACTCGGGAGCAGGTTCGAACGCATCCGTCCGCACGAGATAGATCTGTTCTTCCTGGCCGCCCCAGCCGCCCATGTCTGTATGCCAGTGCGTCCGCGTCCAGATGAGCGGACCGAGCTCGAAACCGCGGAGCCCGCACTCCTCCGCCAGCTCGCGAACGATCGCCTCCTCCGGCGTCTCGCCGGGATCGATGCCGCCGCCCGGCGGCGCCCAGACCGTTTTGTCCGGCCACTCGAAACGGACCAACAGCACGCGATCGGCCGGATCCAGCACGAGCGCCCTAACCGCGCCTCGTAACGGCAAGCCCGACGAGCGACCCGCGAGCTCCTGGAACCACCGCTCCCGCTCGAGCCACGGGACTGCCGCGTTCGCCGGCGACGTCGACGGCAGCACGAACAGGTGCGTCTCGCCGAGACGGCGTTCCTGGACGCCGAGCTCCGGGCGTTCGCCGAACGTGCCGCGGTACGCCTCCTTGCCGACGAAGCCGATCCACCTCGGCTTCAGCTCGCGCGCAATGCGTTCGAGCCGCTCCGCAGCGCCGTCGAAGTCCGAGCGGCGCAGATCGGCCGAGCCCGGAGTGGTTCGGTACGCGGCGTTAGTCAGACCGATGCCTTCTTGCAGCACATCGAACTGTTCTCCGGGCTCGTAGAGCCGAGACGTGAACTTCGCGGCCTGCAGCAGCCGCCAGAAGTCGTTCCTTGGATTGGCGAAGTGCGCGGCCGCCGCAGCGGAGACACGACCTGGATTGATCCCGCAGAAAATCACCCGCAGATCGGGCGCGAGAACGTCGGGGACCGCGCTACGACTAGGCGGCTTCGGGCTCCGGGAGGGCTTCGGGGTCACGCGCGTCGAGCGCTTCCTCGAAGCGGCGTCGGAGCGCCTCGCCTTCCAGGAGGATCGTGTGGCGGGGGCGGCGCGGCTCCAGCCGTACGACCCGAACCGTCTCGTCCCAGCCGCCGTAGCACCTCGCGTAACACTCGGCCTCGCTCAATGGCCGTAATCGCCGCATTCCTGCACATTAGGCGCCGAGTCGGACGATCCTTCTACAACTCTTCGACGGCCTGGATTTCGATCAGCGGCACCACCCTGGCGATGAACGATCGCGGTTCGAACGCCTCCGCTGGGGCAAGCGTGCCGGCGTTGCGCACCTCCCCGTTTCGCAGAGCATGCGCGCCGTGGGCGATGAGGAGCGCAGTCAGCCCGTACGGGTCTTGTCCGGTCAAAGTGACGCGCCGGCTGCCGTTCGGGCCGTGCGCCTCGGCGACGACGGTGAACTTCGTGCGTGCGCGTCGCTGTGGCGACGGTCCGTCTCCCACTCGTCCCGTGAGACCGACGAGCGGAGCCGCGAGCCTGGCGATTCGCGCGGTGCGCGCAGCCGCCCTCGGCGCCCGCACGTACGAGCGGACGCGCTGCGTTTGCGTGTGGCGCGGCACGGTCAGCGGCTCCGTCCCGCTCCACTCGACGACGGCGCGATCCCCAAACGGGAACCGCATGGTGCGCATGCTCGCTCCGAACCGAGACTCGACCAAGCGCCCTCCTTCCCACGTCACCTGCGGCTGCCGCATGACGTGGCCGATCGTCTTGCGCGTCCCCGACGATGCTGCCACACTCGACACGGAGTACGCGACGAGCACCTCGTCGAGCGGCTCGAGCCCGTCTGCCGCGAGCCGCGCCGCAAAGTCACCCGGCACGTAGTCGAAGCCGAACGAGGTCAGCACGACGACGTTCCCCGCCTCGGCAGGGCCGCCGTACGTGTCGTAGACGCGGCGGGCGAACGCCTGCTCGCCGCTCGTGTCGAGGTAGTGCGCGCCACGATCGATCGCGGCCGCGACGGGGAGATCCCCAGTGGCAAGGAATGGGCCCGCGAGCGACGCGACCGCGAACGCTCCGTCGAACGCCTCGCGAAGCGCGCGCTCGTCGCGCGCATCGGCAACACGGATCTCGTCGCCGGAGACGGCCATCTCCTCCAGCGCGTCGCGTCTCCGCCCGACGAGGCGAAGCGGGAAGCCGAGCTCGCGGGCGCGGTCGACCACTAGGCGCCCGGTGTATCCGGTCGCGCCGAGGACGGCGAGCGGCTTCGGGGTCACAGCCCTAGCCCCGCGGGTCTGCAACCGACATGTCTGAAAACACTACGGTCTGACCCTCGTGTAACGAAAGTGTGACTTTTCTTCCACAAGGGACACGATCGGCCACGTCCGACGCAGTGCGGCGGGGCCGAAAGCGGGTCAGACCCGGAGGGTCTGACCCTTCGATCAAACCCTCTCCAGCGGAGCCATCGTGAGGCCGTGGCCGCGGAGCTCGTCCCAGTACAGCTCGGCCGCCTCCTTGTGGCCCGACCAGACGATCGCGCGGCCGCTGTTGTGAATCCGGTTCGCAAGCGACATCGCCTGGTCGTACGAAACGGCGGGCAGCGTCGAAGACAGCGCGAAGGCAACGCCTTCGAACGTGTTGTGGTTGTCGTTGAGGACGACCACGTTCCACGGCGCGCCGACGCCGCTGCCGGTACCGCGGTCGATCCGCTCCTTCGTGGCCGGGCTCACAGGCGAATGGTAGTAGCGTGTCGGCGATGTCAACCGTGGCGTTCGACGTCCAGGCAATCCGTGCGCGTTTCTCTGCGCTTAGGCAGCCGCTGGCCTTCTTCGACGGGCCCGGCGGGACTCAGGTGCCCGACTCGGTCATCGACGCCGTCGCTGCCTATTACCGCGACTCCAACGCCAACGTCAGCGGGCCGTACGAAACCAGCCGGCGCACGGAAGCGCTCGTCTCGCAGTCGCGCCTGACCGCTGCCGACTTCCTTCGCTGCGCACCCGAGGAGACGATCTTCGGCGCGAACATGACGACGCTGAACTTCGCGCTCTCCCGCACCGCGGCGCGCGACTGGAAGGCTGGCGACGAGATCGTCGTCACGAAGCTCGACCACGACGGGAACGTGTCGCCGTGGCTCGAGCTTGCGCACGACAAGGACTTACGCGTCGTCCTCGCGGACATCCACGAGGACACGACCCTCGATCTCGACGACCTCGAGCGGACGCTGAGCGACCGCACGCGCGTCGTCGCCTTCCCGATCGCGTCGAACGCCGTCGGGACACTCACCGACGTCAAGCGCGTGGCGGAGCTGGCACACTCGGCGGGGGCGCTCGCGTGGGCCGACGCCGTCCACTACGGCCCGCACGGCCCGATCGACGTCGCGGACTGGGGCGTCGACGTCCTCGTCTGCTCGCCGTACAAGTACTTCGGACCGCACCTCGGGCTCGCATTCGGCCGGGCGGAGCTGCTCGAGTCGTGGCGGCCATACAAGGTCCGACCGGCTGCCGACGAGCCGCTGGGCCACCGCTTCGAGACGGGGACGCTTCCGCACGAGCTCCTCGCCGGGTTCGTCGCCGCCGTCGAGTACGTCGAGTCGATCGGCTGGGACGCGATCCGCGCGCACGAGCGCGAACTGGGCGAGCGCTTTCTCGCCGGGCTCCCCGACGGGGTCACCCTCTACGGGCTCCCGACCATGGACGGCCGCGTCGCGACCTTCGCGTTCAACGTCGACGGCGTCTCGACGCGCGAGGCGGCAACGAGGCTCGGAGACGCAGGGTACGCGGTGTGGCACGGGAACTACTACGCCCTCGAGGTGATGAAGCGGCTCGGTCTCGAGGACGAAGGGGCGGTGCGCGCCGGGATCGTCCACTACAACACGGCAGAGGAAGTCGACGGTTTGCTCGCGACCATCGCGTCGCTGTGACTCCAGCCGAGCTGCTCCAGCAGCTCATCCGCTTCGACACGACGAATCCGCCGGGGAACGAGGAGGGGTCTGTCGAGTTCGTACGCGGCCTGCTGGCTGAGGCCGGGATCGACACCGAGGTGTACGCCAAGGTGCCGGGGCGTCCCAACCTCGTCGCGCGGCTCGAGGGCGGCGACAAGGCGCCCCTCTTGCTGCAGGGGCACGTCGACGTCGTCACGACGTCCGGACAGGACTGGGCGCGGCCGCCGTTCGGCGGCGAGCTCGTGGACGGCTACGTCTGGGGGCGCGGTGCGGTCGATATGAAGGGCCCGGTCGCGATGCTCGTCAGCGCGTTCCTCCGCGCAAAGCGCGAGGGGACTGCGCTCCCGGGCGACGTGATCCTCGCCGTGCTCGCAGACGAGGAGGCTGGCGGCGACGTCGGCGCGCGCTTTCTCGCAGAGGAGCACGCCCATCTGTTCGAGGGAGTCCGCTACGCCCTCAGTGAGTTCGGCGGCTTCTCGCTCGAGCTCGCCGGGCAGCGCTTCTACCCGATCCAGGTGGCGGAGAAGCAGATCTGCTGGCTGAAGGCGACCGTGCGCGGGCCCGGCGGCCACGGCGCGATGGTCAACCGTGGCGGCACGATGGCACGGCTTGCGAAGTTCCTCCGCGACCTCGACGGTCATCCACTTCCGGTGCACGTGACACCGGTCGCGCGCGCCTTCGTCGAAGGGATCGCCGCGGCTCTGCCGCGCCCGAAGCGGAGCGTCTTCCTCTCGTTGTTGAATCCGCGCTTCACGGACCGCGTGCTGAGACGGCTCGGACGCCATGGCCGGCTGCTCGAGCCGATGCTGCGCAACACGGTCAATGCCACAATCGTCCGCGCGGGCGAGAAGATCAACGTTGTTCCGAGCGTGGTCGAGCTCGAGCTCGACGCCCGGGCACTGCCCGGATTCAAGCCGGATGACGTGATCGGCGAGATCCGGGACGTTGTCGGCGACGACGCCGAGATCGAGCTCGTCCGTCACGACCCGGGCCCGCCCGAGCCGAACCTCGCCCTCTACGACATGCTCGGCGGTGTCCTCCGCGAGCTCGACCCCGACGCGATCCCTGTGCCACTCCTGCAACCCGGCGTCACGGACGCACGCTTCTTTGCGCCGCTCGGGATCCAGACCTACGGCTTCGTGCCGCTGCGACTGCCGGCGGACTTCAGGTTTCTCGAGCTCGTGCATGCGGCGGACGAGCGGGTACCGGCCTCGGCGCTCGACTTCGGGACGGACGCGATCTTCAGCGCGATCCAGCGCTTCTGATGCGGCTGCTCGTCCTCGGCGGGACGAAGTTCCTGGGTCGCGCGACCGTCGACGCCGCGCTCGCGCGCGGTCACGACGTGACGCTCTTCAACCGAGGGCAGACGAATCCCGAGCTGTATCCCGCCGTCGAGAAGATCCGCGGCGACCGGACCGAGGATCTGAGTGCGCTCGGCGGGAGCGAGTGGGACGCAGTTCTGGACATGGCGACGTTCCTTCCGCGCGCGGTGCGTCTCTCGGTCGAAGCGCTCCGCGGTGTCACCCGGTATGTCTACATCTCCAGTGTCTCGGCGTATGCGGCTCACAGCACGCCGGAGGAGCAAGTGGAAGGCGCGCCCGTCGAGGAGCTCGACGATCCGGGTGCGGAGGACCTCGAGCACTACGGCGCGCTCAAGGCGGTGTGCGAGTCGATCGTCGACGGCGCGTTCGGCGACCGGGCGCTGATCGTCCGGCCGGGATTGATCGTCGGCCCGCACGATCCCACCGACCGGTTCACGTACTGGCCGCGGCGCATCGCGGCCGGCGGCCACGTCCTCGCGCCAGGCGCGCCGCAGGATCCGGTGCAGTTCGTCGACGTGAGGGATCTCGGCGACTGGATTGTCCGCGCGACCGAGAACGGCCTCAGCGGGGTCTACAACGCGACCGGAGAGGTGATGACGTTTCAGGAGTTCCTCGACAAGTGCCTCCGCGTCACCGGCAGCGAGGCGAGGCTGACGTGGGTGCCGAGCGACTACCTGCTCGGCGAAGGCGTCGAAGAGTGGATGGGCGTCCCGCTCTGGATCGCCTCGCCGGGGTGGCAGGCTGCGAACAGTGTCCCCGTCTCGAAGGCAACCGCCGCGGGGCTGACGTTCCGGCCGCTTGCGGAGACGATCGCGGACACGCTCGCCTGGGACGCACAGCGCGAGTTGCCGCGCGCCGAGGGGGTCGGGCTCTCGCCGGAGCGGGAGCAGGAACTGCTCGCGCGTGCCTGACAAGGACTACTCGGAGACGCCGCTCTCGAAGAAGCTCGGCGCCAAGCCCGGGAGCGAGGTCGTTGTCCTGTTCACGACGTCGCGCGACGAGTTGAAGCGGCGTTTCCCGGCACTGAAGAAGACTCTGGCGCCCGCGGACGGCCTGTGGATCGCCTGGCCGAAGAAGACAGCGAAGATCGAGACCGACCTCAACTTCGCAACGGTGCAGCAGATCGGTCTCGACGCCGGTCTCGTCGACAACAAGTCGGCCGCGATCGACGGCGACTGGCAGGCAGTGCGCTTCGTGTACCGGCGCGAGGCTCGGCGGGCTAGTGGATCGACGTCCCGTCGCAGTAGCTCGGGTCGAACGAGATCCCACCGCTCTTCGCCCTGAGCGTCACGTCGACGATCACGTGGCGACCTTCGAGAACGTGGTTCGTCGGCGTGCCCGCGACGTCTTTTCGCATCGCGAGCAATCGAGTACCGACCGGCTCATCAGCTCACGGAATCGGCGACGACACGTTGGTGCAGTCCGGTCATTGACCGCGGATGAGCGGGTGGACGCCATGGCCATCCGGCCGCACGAGGTAGAGCCGCGTCGGAGCAGATCCGGCGACATGCGTGTAGACGATCAGGCGGCCGTTCGGTGCCCAGGCGGGGTCTCGGGCGCGCGGGATCTGGACTCCACCGACCGCGTTCGGGCCTGCGGGAGCGACGAACACGCTGCAGACCGGTCGCCGGCAGACGCTGTACGCGATCCGCCTGCCGTCCGGCGACCAGGACGGCGTGCTCGTCTCGACCTCCGGTGGACACGGCGTGAGCTCTGGAGGCCGGCCGGTCCCATCGGCGGCCACGATCCCGACAGCGCAGCCGGTGGCGTAGGCAAGGCGCGTGCCGTCCGGAGACCACGAGATGCGCGATGGCGGGGCCGTCAGTCGCCTGATGTCTCCGCCGCCGGGAGCCACGAGCGCGACCGAGATCGCGTCCGCGAACGCGATCCGGCGTCCGTCAGGCGACCAGGCGGTAAACCGCACCGGGCCGGCCGCGACGCGCGCCGAACGACCGCTTGTTCGCTCGGCGACGTAGAGCCCCGACCGCGGACCGACCCGGGCGGCCACGGCGAGCCTGCGGTTGTCGGGCGCCCACGAGGGAGCGGAGACCGTGTTGGACGAGTCGCTTCCGATCGAGAGCGCATTTGCGTTCCGCCCATTCCGGCGCTCCCACTGGACGGTCGTCGGGAGGTATCTCGATGCGACCTCGAACGCGAGCCAGCCATCGTCGGGTGACCACACGGGGCGGACCGCGTCCACCGAAACCGACGTCGGCGTGATGTGACGAAGCCGCCGACCATCGCTCCGAACGATCTCGATGCTCGTGTTCGTGAACCCGCCGCCGAGCTCGCGTGTCCGGTCGAACGCCACGTAGCGTCCATCGTGAGACCAGACCGGATGCCCGTCGTCGACGCGCGCGGCCGCAAACGCGAGAGCCGCGATGAGGAGCTCGACCATTACGAACCGCGCAGCAGCGGTCGGACGTCGGTGCCGTCGGGATTCATGAGATAGATCCTGGAGGCGTCTGTCCCCTCGCCTGGGCGATCGAATGCAATCCTCCTGCCGTCAGGCGATCAGTCAGGTTCACAGACCGGCGAATGGCTGGGGGTGTGAGGCGAAAACCGCTGCCGATAAGAGGACTGCGAGCATCCACCACGTGAGACGCGGAAACAGAGCTCGCGGATAGCATCGGCCGCGTGAGCTCCTTCCGCCTCGAAACCCTCCCCAACGGGCTGCGCATCCTCACGGCGCCGATGGAGTCCGCCCAGTCGGTGACCTGCGCGATCATGCTCGCGGCCGGGTCGCGCTACGAGACTCCCGACACGAACGGGATCGCGCACTTCTCCGAGCACATGTTCTTCAAGGGAACGGAGAAGCGTCCGACGGCGCGCGACATCTCGAAGGAGATCGACGCGATCGGTGGCGAGTTCAACGCGTTCACGGGCAAGGAGTACACCGGGTACTACGTCAAGTGCGCAGCCGAGTCGCGCGACGTCGCGCTCGACGTCCTCGTCGACATGCTCCGGCACTCGAAGTTCGACGCCGAGGAGATCGAGCGCGAGAAGGGCGTGATCATCGAGGAGATGAACATGTACTACGACACGCCGCGCGACTACATCGGCGGTGTGTACGAGGAGCTCCTCTACGACGACCAGCCGCTCGGCTGGGACATCATCGGCCGCAAGGAGACGGTTCGCGGCGCAACGCGCGAGACGTTCACGAGCTACCTCGACCGCTGGTACAAGCCGGCCCGAATGGTCGTCGGCATCGGCGGCGCCCTCGGCGACGGCCTGCACGAACGGATCGAAGAATTGCTCGGCGATCTTCCCGAGGCCAAGACGGGCGAGCCGGAACCGACGAGGCTCCGCCCGAACGGCGGGCCGCTGGTCAAGCTCCACACGAAGCAGTCCGACCAGGCGCACGTTTCTGTGGGTGTCTACAGCTATCCGCTCGAACATCCCGATCGCTACGCGCTGCAGGTGCTGTCCACGATCCTCGGCGGCGGGATGTCGTCGCGCCTCTTCACCGAGGTGCGCGAGCGGCGCGGTCTCGCCTACTACGTCTTCGGGATCAACCACAGCTACACCGACGCCGGGTCGCTGTTCGCCCAGGCCGGCGTCGACATCAACCGGATCGACGACGCGATCACGACGATCGCCGCCGAGCTGCGCAAGGTGGCCGAGGAGCCGATTCCGTCGGACGAGCTCGAGAAGGCGCGCAGCTTCGCCAAGGGCCGCTTCGTCCTCCAGCTCGAGACGCCTCAGGGCCTGATCATGTTCGGCCTCCGGCGGGAGGTGCTCGAGGAGAAGACGCCCGATCCCGCGGAGGTTCTGGCCGAGCTCGACAAGGTCACGGCCGCGGACGTGGCGCGCGTCGCGCAGGACCTGCTGGACAAGAAGGGCCTGCGCCTCGCCGTCATCGGCCCGTTCGACGACGCGGAGCGGTTCGAACGGCTGCTGGCCTAGCCGTTCGGCATGTCATGATCTAGGGCGTGCGGCTGGCCCTCCTCGCGATCGCGGTCGTTCTCGTCCTCGCCGGTTGCGGCGGAGGCGGGAAATCCGCGAAGTCGACGACGCAGACGGTGACGAAGACGACCACCGTCGTCTCGACCACGACGAGCACCGAGAGCGGTGGGACCGTGGTCACGCACGGCCGCTACCACTATCCGGAGGCTCTGACCACGAACTACATGAAGAGCTGCGTCGCCGGCGGGAATGCCAAGAAGCGCGCCTACTGCGCGTGCACCCTCGACAAGCTCAGCAACAGCGTCTCGACGCGGGACTTCGCCGAGATCGGTCTCTCGAAGACGATCCCGGCCAGGATCAAGCGGCTGATGGCGAACACCGTCGCCGACTGCGCCTCGAAGCTGTAGTTGAGCCTCTTAGTCCTCGCGCGTCTCGGTCGTCGCGCGGTCCTTGATCTCCTCGACGACGGTCGGATCGGCGAGCGTCGTCGTGTCGCCGAGCGTGCGGTTCTCCGCGACGTCGCGGAGGAGGCGTCGCATGATCTTGCCGCTGCGCGTCTTCGGCAGCTCGGGCGTGAAGACGATGTTCGCCGGTTTCGCGATCGGGCCGATCTTCGTGCCGACGTGCTGGCGTAGCTCCTCGAGCATCTCGATAGAGCCCTCCTCGCCGCCCTTCAGTGTCACGTAGGCGACGATCGCCTGCCCCGTCGTCGCATCGCTCCGGCCGCACACGGCCGCCTCCGCAACCTTCTTGTGGTCGACCAGCGCGGACTCGACCTCGATCGTGGAGATGCGGTGGCCGGACACGTTCATCACGTCATCAACGCGCCCGAGCAGCCAGAAGTCGCCGTCCTCGTCGATCCGCGCTCCGTCGCCCGCGAAGTAGACCTCCCCGTATTTCGACCAGTACGTCTCGCGGTAACGCTCGTCGTCCTTGTGGATGCCGCGCAGCATCGCGGGCCAGGGCCGGTTCAGCACGAGATAGCCGCCGCCGCCGGGCCCGACCTCCTCGCCGCTCTCGCTGTACACAGCGGCGGCGACGCCCGGGAACGGCTTCGTCGCGGAGCCGGGCTTCAGCGTCGTGATCCCGGGCAGCGGCGTGATGAGGATCATCCCCGTCTCGGTCTGCCACCACGTGTCGACAATCGGCGTGCGGTCGCCGCCGATGTGCTCGCGGTACCACACCCAGGCTTCCGGATTGATCGGCTCGCCGACGGTGCCGAGCAGCCGCAGCGACGACAGGTCGTGCTTCTCGGCGTGCTCCGGCCCCCATTTCATGTGCGAGCGGATCGCGGTCGGGGCCGTGTAGAGGATGTCGACCTTGTAGCGCTCGACGATCTCCCACCAGCGCTCGGGATTCGGATGGTTCGGAACGCCCTCGTAGACGACTCCAGTCGTGCCGTTGCACAGCGGGCCGTAGACGATGTAGCTGTGGCCAGTGACCCAACCGACGTCGGCCGCGCACCAGTAGACCGAGTCCGGCTTCACGTCGAAGATGTAATGGTGCGTCGTCGCAACGCCGGCGAGGTAGCCGCCGGTCGTGTGCACGATCCCTTTCGGCTTCGCGGTCGTGCCAGACGTGTAGAGCAGGTAGAGGAGATCCTCTGAGTCCATCGGCTCGCAGGGACACGATGCGGGGTCGTCGCTCTTCCCCTGGACGAGCTCGTCCCACCACAGATCGCGTGAGCCGTCGAATGGAACGTCGTCGCCCGTGCGCCGGTACACGACGACCTGCTTGACCGACGGCGACTGCGTGACTGCGAGGTCGGCATTTCGCTTCAGCGGCACCTTCTTGCCGGAGCGCCACCCCTCGTCCTGCGTGATCAGCAGCTCGCACTCCATGTCGTTCATCCGATCGGACAGCGAGTCAGCCGAGAAGCCGCCGAAGACCACCGTGTGCGGCGCGCCCAACCGCGTGCAGGCGAGCATGGCGATCGGCAGCTCGGGAACCATTCCCATGTAGATCGCGACGGGTGTCCCCTTCTTGACGCCCAGCTCCTTCAGGGCGTTCGCGAACCGGACGACCTCGCCGAGGAGATCGGCAAACGTCAGCTCGCGCCGCTCGCCCTCGGGCTCGCCCTCCCAGTAGTACGCGATGTGTCCGCCTTTGCCGGCCTCGACGTGCCGGTCGAGGCAGTTGAAGCAGACGTTGAGCTTCCCGCCGAGGTACCACTTCGCGTACGGCGGGTTCCACTCGTACAGCTGCGAGAACGGCTCGAACCATGTGATGCGTTCGCGTCCTTCCGTCTCCCAGAAGTCCTCCCAGTCCCGCTCGTAGATGTCGGGCTGCGCGTTCGCCTTGCGAGCGAACTCGGGCGGAGGCTCATAGCGGCGCTCCTCCAGGAGCATCGTCTCGATCGTGTTCGTCGTCACGGAGTGAGGTCGTACGGATAATCCGTGATGACTTCGTACCCGTTCTTGGTGACGAGCACGAGGTCCTCGAGACGGAGCCCGCCGTAGCCCGAGCGGTAGAGGCCGGGCTCGATCGTGATCACGTCGCCGGGGACGAGATCGTGCCCCGTTCGCGACATCGACGGCAGTTCGTGCACCTCGAGGCCGACGCCGTGGCCCAGGCTGTGGATGAAGCCGTCCTCGAGCACTTCTCCGGGCTCCTTGTTCAGCGCAGTCTTGTAGCCGGCCTGCTGGAAGATGTTGCAGACGAGCTCGAAGAGCTTTCGGCCGTTCGCGCCGGGCTTCACCGCCGCCGTCGAGCGGTCGAGCGCGTCCTTGACGAGGCCGTACCACTCCTTCACCTCCTCGGACGGCTCGCCGACGACGTACGTACGCGTCATGTCGGCGTAGCAGCCAGTCTGCTTGTCCCTCGGAAAGAGGTCGAAGACGATCGGTTCGTTCGGACGGATCTGACCCGAGCCCATGTCGTGGCCGACGGCGGTCTGAGGACCGTGCGAGACGATCATCTCGCTGGCCTCGACGTCGTGATCCGCGAACACACCCTCGATCACGCGCTTGATCCGCTCGGAGGTGAGAGGGGCGCCGTCGACCTCGAGGCCGGCGCCGTTCGGCTGTGCCCGTCGGAGGAGGTCACGCGCCGCGTCGAGGGCCGTCTCGCACGCCTTCTGCGCCCTGCGGATTCCGCCCAGCTCGGTCTCGTTCTTCGAGCGCCGGCGGTTGTCGAACAGGTCACGGTCGACCGTCAGGTCGATCCCATTGGCGCGGAGGTGGTCGGCGACCTCGACCGGGAAGTGCGGCGGCACGGCTGCCGCCTGGATCCCGACCTCGCGGCACGCGCGCACTATGACCTCGAGCGTGATCGCCGGCCCCTGCAGACCCTGGGCATACAGCTCGTCCTCGCCGAGCTCGGCGGTCGCGATGATGTCGAGGCCGGGCGAGGAAGCCGTCGGGGATGACGAGTGGTACCTCGTGCCGTAGCTCGGGTGATCGCACGGTGTCGCCGTAGATGAGGACGTCCGGCACGGCGCGATCCTATCTGCGTGTTGCTCACCATTCGCGCCATGCCCCCGAGGGCCATGTCCCGGGGACAGTCCCCTTGAGTGCCTGTCCCTCATAGGGACTGTCCCTCCGAAGGGACTGTCCCTGGACGGGTCCTTTGGAGACCTGTCCGCTCGCGGCGACCCTGCGGCCACGTAGCTCGGGGCGCCCTACGTAGACTCCAACGAGTGAACGACGCGCTTCAGCGTGCCCAGGAGCTGATGGCGCAGTGGGACGAAGAGCTGCGCCGCGAGCTTCCCCAGCGGGCGGCGATCTTCGACGCGCACACGCACCTCGGCACGGACATCGACGGCATGGTCGGCGTCTACGACGACCTCGAGCGCGGGATGGAGAAGTACGGCATCTCCCGCTGCTTCCTCTTCTGCCTCGACGAGCCGGACCGGCACCCTGGCTTCCGCGCCGGGAACGACCGGACGCTCGAATTCGCGAAGCGGAGCGGCGGGAATCTGATCCCATTCGTCCGCCTCGACATGAACGAGGAGCCGATCGAGGAGGCGACGCGCTGCCTCGACCGCGGCGCGCGCGGCATCAAGCTCCACCCGAGGGCGCAGAAGTTCCTGCTGAACGACGAGCGGCTCGCGCCCGTCTTCGAGCTCGCCGCCGAGCGCAGAGTGCCGATCCTGATCCACGGCGGCCGTGGATTGCCGCCGATCGCGGACGACCTCGCAGCGCTCGTCGATCGCTACGATGCGCAACTCATCGTCGCGCACGCCGGCATCGCCGACCTCGCCGCGCTCGCCGACCGGCTGGGCGGAAAGGCCGGCGTCTTCTTCGACACGTCCGTCTGGAGCCCGCTCGACCTGCTCGGCCTCTACCGGCTCGTCGGCCCCGAGCAGGTCGTCTACGCATCGGACTACCCGTACGGCCAGCAGCCCGCGTCCTTGTTGATCTCTATCCGCACGGCACGCCTGGCCGGCTTCGACGAGGAACAGGTGCAGGACGTCCTCGCGCGCAACGCAAAGAGGATCGCCGACGGTGAGCCGCCCCGCGAGCCGTCCGCGCCGAAGGGGATCGACATCTTCCAGCAGCCGATGACGTTCGCGCGGATCCACCAGTACCTGTCGATGGCGACGCCGCTGCTCTGGACGCGCCAGCAAGACACGATCGGCGTCCTCGGCCTCGCGCTCAACGCCTGCGACGACCGCTCCAACGGCCACCGCGCCGAGCTCGAGCAGATCCGCGAGCTGCTCACCGCGGCGCGCGAGATGTGGCGCACTCTGCCCGAGG
>VAXU01000034.1 GCA_005885125.1 Actinomycetota bacterium | reverse complement strand
CCATGCCTCCTCTCCCGCCAGGACCTCGTGTACGAGCTCACCCATCGATCACCGTCCGACGGGCGCGCAGCGGATCCGATCCGATCCCGCACACGATCTCGTAGTTGATCGTCTCCGCCGCCCGGGCGTGCGTCTCGGCGAGCACGCCGTGGCCCAGGAGGACGACCGGCGTCCCGACCGGAAGCTCGCGGTCGAGCCGCACCGCGAACGAGTCCATCGAGACCGTGCCCACGACCTCGCGCGGCTCCCCGCCGACGCGCACCTCCGTTCCGGTCATGTCCCGGCGGAAGCCGTCGGCGTACCCGACCGGGACGATCCCGATCCACGTCGGGCTGTCGGCGACGTAGCGGCGCCCGTACCCGGTGCTCTCCCCCGGCTGCCGTTGCTTCACCTGTGCGAGGTAGCTCTGCCACGACAGCACCGGCTCGAGCCCGTCGTCGGCCGGGTCCTCGCCGAACGGCGAGAGGCCGTAGAGCGCGACGCCGCAGCGCGCGGCATCGAGGCGCGACTCGGGAATGCGGAGCGCGGCGGCGCTGTTTGCGGCGTGGCGCGTCAGGCCGGCGTGCTCGGCGGTTGCGGCCGTGAAGCGCTCGAGCTGCGCGCGCGCGAATCTGGGATCGGTGTCCGCGGTGGCGAGGTGGGTCATGAGGCCGACGACGTTGTCGGTCCGCCCGGGGAGCTCCGCCAGGCCGTAGCGTCCCATCCCGGTCTCGAGCTTGAGATGCACGCGGACGCCGTCGGGAATCTCGGCGTCAGAGACGGCGAGCTCGAGGTCGGCGTCGCGCGCATGCGCGATGTCGCGGCTCGACGCGACGGGGCCCATGACGAGGATCCGGACGCCGGCGTACTCCGCGCGCAGGGCGAGCCCTTCCTGCACAGTCGCCACGCAGAGCGCGGAAGCGCCCGACCCGAGCGCGGCGCCGGCGACGTCGACCGCCCCGTGGCCGTAGCCGTTCGCCTTAACGACAGCCCAGAGCTCCGCGCCGCCGAGCTCGCGCACGAGCGTGCGCACGTTGCGGCGCAAAGCGCCGAGGTCGACGGTGATCTCCGACCTGTGCACGCCCAGAGGCTACTTCGCCCGGCGAAAGCGCACCGGCGCCCTGAAGCGACCGTGATCAGTCCGTCGCGATCGGACTCGTCCAACTGTATGACGGTCCGTTGCCACGTGATCCCGGGTGCGTTAGAACCGCTACATGAGAGCGCTGATCGGAGTGTTCCTCGCGTTCCTCCTGGGAGCCGCTCTCCCGGCGGCGGCTGCATCGCCGTTCACCGATCCGACCGGCGACAGCGCCGGACCGGACGTCGCCGCCGTCACCGTGTCGAACGATGCCAAGGAGCTCAAGGTCGAGGTAGCGTTCGCCAACCGAACAGCATTCGTCACCGGCGACGTCGTGCTCGTCGATCTCGACCTCGACGGAAACGAGAAAACGGGGGAAGAGGGAATCGATCTCTACGCCGTCCTCGAGGGCGGAGAGGAGCCCGCCGTCTTCGTCTGGAAGGACGGCAACTTCGGCGAGTCAGCCGATGCGAAGGCCGCGTACGGCTCGGCGACCGCGACGCTGACCGTGCCGCTCGACCTGGTCATCGGCGTCGTCGGCATCTCGGTGCTCGCGGTGGGCGGTCCCGACCCCGACGTCTCGCCTGCTGACCGCGCTCCCGACGCCGGCTCATGGATGTATACGGTCAAGGCGCCCGCACTCCAGAAGGGCAACGTCCGCTTCCGGCCCCCCCGGCCGCGCGTCGGCAAGCTCTTTGCCGTCGCCTCTGTCACGTTGTCGTTTGAGCTGATCGGCGCCGTCGAGCCGAAGACGGTCGTGTGCCGAGCGAGGCTCGGCCGCGTAGCGCTGAAGCAGGCGAACGTGTGCGCCTGGAAGTTGCCGCGCAATGCAAGGGGCAAGACCCTCACCGTCTCGATCGAGGCGCGCTACGGCGGCTCCGCGTACACCCTGCCGACGGCGAGGTTCAAGGTTCGATGAGGCGCGCGATCGTCTTGGCGCTCCTCACCCTCATGCTCGTCGCGGGATCGACGGCAGCGCGCGCGGCGCAAGAGACGCGCGTTCTCGGTCCGCCGGAGATCGTCTTCGACTCGATCCGCGACGGTTGCGAGCGGACGGACATTCCCGATATCGCCGCCCGTGCGTTCCGCGACTACAAGGGACGCGTCCAGCTCTATGCCGGCCACATCGACTGGCGTCGCTTCGTCGGCCCGGACCTCAACCACGTCACGCACGAATGCCGGCTGGTGAACCCTGGCTTCAACGGCCACAACCCCGACCCGTCGATGTTCAACGACGTGGCCTGGTACAGCGGCGGCTACACGACGAACGGTCGGGACATCTACACCCTGACGCACATCGAATACCACGGCGAGGAGCACGCGGAACGGTGGTGCCGGACGCGCAACAACGGTCTCTGCTGGTACGACGCTGTCGGCTTCGCGGAGTCGCACGACGGCGGCGACACGTGGACGCACCCGGCGGCGCCCGCGCACCTCGTCGCCGCGGTGCCGCGGCGGTACGTCCCGGACCAAGCCGGGTTCGGGATGTACTCGCCGACAAACATTGTCAGGGTTGCGAGGCAGCGCTTCTACTACTACGCGCTAGTCCACCAAGTCGGCGTTACGCCGTCGGGTGCCTGTGTCATCCGCACGCGTACTCTCACGGACCCCACTTCGTGGCGCGCGTGGGACGGGAAGGCCTTCGCGCACCGGTTCTTGGATCCTTACCGCTCGAATGTGTACGCCGGGCTGTGCGAGACGATCCCGGGCCTCGGAATCATCGACGGCCTCGTCTTCAGCACATACCTCCACCGCTGGATCGGCACCGGGATGGATACCCGCGACGGCAAACCCGGTGCCTACTACACGACGTCCAAGGATCTCGTCCACTGGTCACCGATGACACTCCTGATGGAGACCCCTCGGGGAACCTGCGGCGATCCCGACCGAATGGCCTATCCGTCGCTCATCGATCCGAACAGTGCGTCGCGAACGTTCCAGACGATCGGGCACACGGCGTATCTCTACTACACGCGCTGGAACCCTGTGAACTGCGTGACCACCGACGAGTACAACCGCGAGCTCGTGCGGGTCCCCGTCGAGGTCGGTTAGCGCGTCACCGCCGTCACCCAAGGACGTACGGGAGCATCTCGATCACGTCCGATGCGATGAGCCCCGCACGCTGGGGCGCCTCTGCTGCGGCCTCCGTGTGTGCCGTCACAGCCGCCGCCGCGGCGAGGCGCGCGTCAAGTCCCTTCGCAAGGAACGAGCCAATGATCCCGGTGAGGACGTCGCCGGTTCCGGCCGTCGCGAGCGACGGGAACCCCGGACAGATCAGCGTCTGCTCGTCCGGCGCCGCAACGATCGTCCCCTCGCCCTTGAGCAGGAGGACACAGTTGAAGCGCTCGACCGCGCGCCGCGACGCTTCAAGGCGGTGCGCATCGATCCACGACGAGTCGACGTCGAGCAGCCGTCCGAGCTCGCCGGAATGCGGGGTCAACACGGTCGGCGCCGTTCGCGTGAACGGATCGAGGTCGAACAACGCATCGGCATCGACGACCGCGGGCAGGTCGGTCTCCTCGAGCAGGCGCCGGACGAGCTCCTTCGCGCCCTCCGAGCGGCCGAGGCCGGGCCCGAGCGCAAGCGACCGTGCGCGTCCGACTGCGTCCCAGACCTCCTCGAGCGGACGCTTCACCGCTTCGAGCAGCTGCTGTTCGAGCACGGGCAGCGACGCGCGCGGTGCGGCGACCGCTACGTAGCCCGCGTCCGCGCGAAACGCCGCGCGCGCGGCGAGACACGCCGCTCCCGTCAGCCCGGGCGAGCCGCCGACGACGAGCACGGATCCGGCCGTGTACTTCGTATCGCCCGGCGAGCGCAGTGGGACGAGATCGAGGATCTCGGTCGTCGGACGCGCGAAGACGGTTTCGCGGTCCTGAAGGCCGATGTCGACGACCTCGAGCTCGCCGCGGTGCAACGTGCCGGGCGCCACATACAGACCGACCTTCTCCCGGTGGAAAGTCACGGTCCAGGTTGCGTCGACGACCGCGCCGGCCACTTCGCCCGTCGACGCGTCGACACCCGACGGGACGTCGACCGCGACGACGTCCACACCCGCCGAGTTGATCTGGTCGATCAATCGCGCGGCGCCCGGGCGAGGCTCGCCGGTGAAGCCGGTGCCGAACACCGCATCGACGATCAGGCCGGGCTTCCCGAGGTCCTTCTCCTCGTCCTCCGGCTTCGACTCGACGACGCGTACGTCCCAGTTCGCCTGACGCAGGCGGCGCGCAGCGACCTGCCCGTCGCCGCCGTTGTTCCCGGGCCCGCAAACCACGGTGACCGAGCTTTCGTCGTCGTACTCCTCGAGGATGAACTCGGCGAGCGCGCCGCCCGCGCGCCGCATCAGCTGCTTGACGTCGTGACCCGCTTCGACCGCGCGCATCTCTTCGGCCGTGTACAGCGGCTCGAACATCAGCGCTCGTCCACGACGGCAACCGCGTTCGCGAGCTCGCGTGAATGGGACATCGACAGGTCGATGCTGCCTGCGTTCGTCTTCTCAGCCCATGCGCGCACGCGCCCCGACAGACGAACGGCGGGCTTCGGGCGACCGACGATCTCGATGTCCTTCCAGGCGAACGCACGCGCAACGCCAATGCCGAGCGCTTTCCCGACGGCTTCCTTGCCGGCGAAGCGACCCGCGTAGGACTCTGCGGGATTCGGCCGCGAGTCGCAGTACGCGCGCTCGGCCTCCGTGAAACACCGCTCGCGGAAGCGCGGATAGCGCTCGAGCGCGCGACGGACACGCGCGATTTCGATCAGGTCCACACCGACTCTCACCGTGCGCTCCTGTCCGAAAGAGCGTCTTGCGCGAACGCCGGCACGTTCCTACCGTCAGTCACGACCAATCGTCGACCGGGAGGTATCGCTCGGATGAAGATCGTTCGCCTCGTCATCGCCTCCGTCGCGGCATTCGGCGCGCTCGCTTCAGCGGGGGCCGTGGCTGCGACAAGCCCCGCGCCGCTCTGCGTCGCCAAGGACATACAGAACCTAACGCCTACCACGAAGGCTCCGGCGTGGTACATGCCAGGCGTCACCGGCCCCTGTCAGGCGGACAGCGGCAGCAAGCCGATCGTCGAGCCGATGACGGCGTACTGGGTGTACTTCTCGGCCTTCTATCCCTCGGACGCCTTTCGCACCGTGCCGTACAACGCGGACTATTCGGCGAGAGACTGCGAGGTGAACTTCCGCACCTGCGGCCAGTACATCATCAGCTACGCGTGGGCGTTCTGGTACAGCTGCTCCGGCCGCGGGCTCTCCGGGTACGACGTCGCACGCAACATCCGGTACTGGGCCGACCGGGCCCGTGCGAACGGGTCGAACTGGCGCGTCTACACTTGGACGGAAGGCGGTGGCTACCCGTACGGGTGCGCGTTCAGCGTCTACGCCCTAAGCTGATGAGCGTGCGACGGGCCGTCGTCGTCCTCGCTCTGACCCTCGTGACGTCGTCGGCGCATGCCGCAACCCCGCCGGTCCTCAGGCTGGACTTGAAGGCGCAAACGCTCGGAGGGAAGACGATCCTCGGACGGACGACACGCGCAGTCGTCGCCGCGCTGGGACGTCCCACGCAGCGAAGGCAGGGATCGAAGCGGGCGCGGTTCTCGTACGGACGCGCAGCAAGCCCGTCGGCGATCGTGCTGTTCCGCCGCGAGGGCGGCACGCTCCGGTCGTGGTCGGTCGCGTTGTCCGACCGGCGGCTGCGGGAGGCGACTCTGGGCACGCTCCTGCAGCTGCCGCTCCGGCGACTGCAGCAGCGTCTGGTCGCCGAGCTCGGGATGCGCGTTGTCCGCCCGTACCGCTGCGCGACAACGTGCCGCGGCGACGCCGCGATTCCAGGCTCCCGCGTTCGCGTCGGGTTCGGCCGCGTCGGCACTCGCCCGCCGTACCTGGTGCTGTACGAAGCGGACTAGTGGGGTCTCCCGACGGGCCGTCGGCTCTTTTGCTAACGGCCCAGATCCTGGCTGCACTTGGTTGGTTGTCCCAGATTGGGCTCGTCGAGCTTGAAGACCAACAGGGCAGTCTGCGCGTCCGGATCACAGAGCCGGCGAAGGCTGCTCTGAGCAGCGCTTAGCTTTTATCCGAGTGCCGACCAGCTGGCGGGCCTTGATCCTGACAGCGTCATGTCCGCCCTCCCGGTTCTCTGCCTCGGGCTGATGCAGAACTTTGCGCCCGCGGATCAAGCGCTCCTCGGCACTGAGATCACCAAGACACGGAACGACGGCGAACTGAGTCCTCAGGCGAAGATGCGAGCTGTAACAGTCCAGCTCGCGAAGTACTTGAGCGCGGATCTAGTCAAGAAGGTATTGGTCAACGCTCGCGACGTGTTCCTGGAAACCCCATCTGCTCCGAAAGCCGCGGTGCTCGAAGCGGCGAGAAAGCAACTGGAGGATCAGGCGGTGCGCGAGGCCGAGCGGCCAGAAAACGCGGGAGGTGCAGAGCCTCCTAGGGCACTACACGTTCTGCTCGAGCCACTCGGGTAGCTGCGCGATCGACGACACGATCCCGTCAGGTCGCACGCTCCCCCGCTCGACGGCGTCCGGGCGGAACTTCCCCGTTCGCACGAGCACTGTCTTCATCCCGTGCGCCTGCGCCCCCGCAACGTCCGCCTCGATGTCGTCGCCGACCATCCAGCTCATGCCTGCGTCCGCGTCGAGCGCCTCGAGCGCCGCCTCGAAGAACAGCGTCGACGGCTTGCCGAGGACGATCGCCTCCGTGTCGGCTGCGTACTCGAGCCCGGCGACGAACGCCCCCGCGTCGAGGAGAGGCCCGTCCTTGGTCTGCCACCACCGGTTCTTGTGCAGGCAATAGAGCTCGGCGCCCGCCTCGAGCTCGTGGAACGCGCGCGCCAGATTCATGAACGAGAACACGAGGCTCGTTTCCGGCGTCTCCCCGGCACCGCCGATGAGGACGGCTTCGGCATCTTCGCCGACGAGCTCGATCCCCTCCAGCTCGCCGACGATCGAGTGCATCGTCAGGGCGAGCACGCGCTTGCCCTTCAGTGCACGAGCGGCCGCTCGCGGCGTCGTCTGCAGCTCCTCCTCGTCGAGCTCGATGCCCATGCCGCGAAGATCCTCGGCCTGCTGGGCCCGCGTCCGCGTCGTGTTGTTGGTCACGAACCGGAGCCGGTGGCCGGCCTCACGAAGCCGCCGCACGGCCTCCCCACCGCCGGCGATCGGCTCGCCGGACACGTGGAAGACGCCGTCGACGTCAAGCAGAATCGCGGCCATATGGACGGCGAGTCTATTCGGGTGACACGAACGGTCGCGATTCCGCTCTCGGAGATCGAGCTCCGGTTCTCGCGCTCGAGCGGCCCGGGCGGGCAGCACGCCCAGAAGACGGAGACGCGCGTCGAGGCCGTCTTCGACGTCGAGGGCTCGACCGCGCTCTCGGCGGCCCAGAAGCGACGGGTCTCGTCGCGCGTCGGCCCGGTCATCCGTGCGGTCGCGCAGGACGAGCGGAGCCAGTCTCGGAACCGGGAGCTGGCTCTGGAGCGCCTTGCCGAGCAGCTACGCCAGGCGCTCCGGGTCGAGCGGAAGCGCGTCCCGACGGCTCCCACAGCGGCCTCGAAGGCCCGCCGGCTGGAGGAAAAGCGCCGCCGCGCGAACCTCAAGCGCCTCCGCCGAGAGCCGCCGGACTCCTAGCCCGTATCTCCCGGCCGGGCGGCGCCGTTCACCCCTTGAAAGCATGACGCCGATCTCGGTCACGATCGACCGGCAGGGCCAGCCTGTCGGAATCGTCTCGCTGGTGGGCGAGCACGATGCCTATTCCGCTGGGCGGATCGCGAGCGAGTTGGAGGTGCTCCTCGAATCGGGGCTGCCCGCCGTCGTCGACCTCAGCGAAGCGACCTTCGTCGATTCCCAGACGCTGAGCGTGCTCCTGTCCGGGCGACACCAGGCCGACACCTCGCGACTCGGCTTCACGCTCGTTCTCCCCGACGGCGACTTCACGCAGGTCCACCGCATCCTCAGGATGACCGGCCTCGGCTCCTGGTTCGCGGCCTACCCGACACTCCGCGAGGCACTCGCCGGGGCACGCGCCGGCCACACTTCGGGCGACCGGCTCAAGGTCGCGTAGAGCGCGCTGGTCCGTCCGATCCGCCGCGTACCGTGCGCGGCGATGTTCTACGAACCCCTGCGTCGGGGCTTCGCCGAGTTCATCGGTGCCTTCACGCTCATCTTCATCGGCGCGGGAGCAACTCTCACCTTCACGAAGCTCTTCGCGGCCGCGTTCGCGCAGGGTGCGGCCGACACGGCGACCGGGCTCGGGCTCGTCGGCATCGCGCTCGCGCACGGCTTGGCAATCGCCGTCATGGTGTCCGCCGTCGGCCACATCTCCGGCGGCCACTTCAATCCGGCGATCACGTTCGGGTTCCTGATCACGCGCCGCCTCGCGCCCCTACCCCGAGCGGATCCGCAACCTCGGCCATCTGGGTGTTCCCGCGCTCGGAGCCGGCGTCAGCCAGTGGCAGGGATTCGTGATCGAGATCGTCTTGACGTTCTTCCTCGTCTGGGTCGTGTTCGCGACCGCCGCAGACCCGGGCGGAACGTTCAAGTCGATCGCGGGTCTCGCAATCGGTTTGACGATCACGCTCGACGTCCTCATGGGCGGGCCCCTCACCGGCGCGGCAATGAACCCGGCGCGCGCGTTCGGCCCGCAGCTCGTGCAGAACGACTGGACGAAATGCTGGGTCTGGTACGCCGGTCCGGTCGTCGGCGCCTCAGCCGCCGCGTTGATCTACGAATGGCTGTACCTGCGCATGCGACCGCTGCCGGTGGGACCGCCGGAGACCGGCGTGATCGAGCCGCGCCCCGGCGAGACCGCGGTCTCGTAGCCGATCGCCCAGAAGCTCTCTAGCGCACCTTCGCGAACCGCTCGACGGCGGCCATGAGCTCGTCGATGTCCGCCTTGCCTCCGCGGATGCAATGGCGCGTATGGTCCTCCAGCAGTCGCAGGGCGACCTGCTCGAGAGCCGTGCGCGCCGCGGCGATCTGGTCGAGCACCTCGATGCAGTACCGCTCCTCCTCCACCATCCGCTCGAGGCCGCGCACCTGGCCTTCGATCCGCCGCAGCCGGCGGAGCAGCGCATCCTTGTCGTCGACGTAGCCGACTCGTGTCACGAGTGGTCGTGCCCTCCGTGTGCCG
The DNA here is from genome assembly GCA_005885125.1 of Actinomycetota bacterium. Lineage (GTDB taxonomy): Bacteria > Actinomycetota > Thermoleophilia > Gaiellales > Gaiellaceae > 3-1-20CM-4-69-9. The sequence continues at coordinate 42,305 of VAXU01000034.1, read as the reverse complement.
GCACAGCCTCGCGGCGGGACGGGTCGAGGTACGCGTCCGGGTCGGCATCGAACTTCGCCTTGCACCCCGCGCCGCAAAAGTACACCGTCCGGCCGCCGGCGACGCTCCGGTGCGGTGTCTTGTGCCGGTCGACTGTCATGCCACAGACGGGATCCTTGGCCCCGCGGCGGACCGTCAGCGAGAACAGCGCCGCCGCTGCGAGCAGGAAGACGATGTTCAACGCCGTCGTGTAGTTCCACTCGATCCCACGACTCGTGATCGAGTCGACCGACGGACGGTGCTTTGGAATCAGCCCGCCGGCCGCGAAGATCCCGTCGACGGCGAGCGCCGCCAGGACCATCGTCGCGAACATGATCGCGACGATCCGCCAGGTGATCGTCCAGCCGTAGTACTTCCGGTAGGCGAGCACGATCGGGACGATGATCAGATCGGCGTAGATGAACGCGATCACGCCGGAGAAGGAGATGCCACCTGCCCAGAGCACGGCCGCGAGCGGCACGTTTCCGACCGAGCAGACGAACGACAAGGCTGCCACGACCGGACCGAGCGCGACGTTTTCGAGCAGCCGCGGTGCCGCGGGCGCGTTGGTGATGAAGAGGCCGTTGAAGAACGACATCGGCAAGAGGGCGATGAAGCCGGCGATCAGAAAACCGCCGGTGATCTCCTTCCAGAGCATCGCCCAGTCGCCGCGGAAGTTGTGCGCCACGTCCGACCACGCTTCGACCGACGTCAGCCGCTGCCGCCACGTGAGCTGCTCGCTGGCCGCCATGTGGTGCTCGTGCCCGGCCGAGGCGCCGAGGGCATGTTCCCGGGCGGCCTCCTCGAGCCGGCGGGTGATGAAGAGTCGTACGCCGCCCCACATCAACGCGATCAGGAAGATGCCGCCGACGAACTCGGCAAGCGTGAACTCCCAGCCAAGGAAGATCCACATCACGATCCCGATCTCGAAGACGAGGTTCGTCGACGCGAACTGGAAGGCCATCGCCGACGCGAAGCTCGCTCCTTTCTGGAAGAGCGACTTCGCGATCGCGATCGCCGCATAGCTGCACGAGGACGACGCGGCGCCGAGAGTCGTCGAGAGGAACAGCTCCCGCACGCCCCGCCCGCCGAGTGCGCTTTCCATCCGCGAGCGCGGGACCCAGGCCTGCACGATTCCGGACAGGGAGAACCCGAGAACGAGCGCCCAGCCCACCTCCCACGCCATCTGCACGGCGTTCCAGAGCCCGTTGCCGATCGGGTCGAGCACGACCATACCCCCTTAGGGTATACGAGATGGGTCGCCTCTACGGGCTCCCGCTCGAGGAGTTCACCGGGGCGCGGAACGAGCTCGCGACCCGCCTGCGCAAAGCAGGGCAAGGGGACGCGGCAGAGAGTGTGCGCGCATTCCGGAAGCCGAGTGTCGCCGTCTGGGCTGTCAACCAGCTCGCGCGCAGGCACGCCGACGACGTGCATGAGCTCGTGACGGCGGGCGAACAGCTCCGCGATGCGCAGGTCACCGCGATGCGCGGCGAGGGCGCGGACGCCGTGCGGGAAGCGAGGGCGACCGAACGTGAATCGCTCGGAAAGCTGACGAAGCTTGCCGAGCGACTGCTGGCTGAAGAGAGTCGGCCGGCGAGTCACGCGATGCTGGAAAGGATCGCGAGGACGCTTCGCTCGGCGGCGGTCGATCCCGCGGCTGCGGCGTTGCTCGCCGCGGGCAGGCTGCCCGACGAGGTCGAGTCGTCCGGCTTCGCGGCGCTCGCGGCCATCGCGCCGCCTCCGCGAAAACCGGGTCGCCCACGCCGCGCCGGCGTCGATCTCGCGGCCAAGCGCAGGCACGACCAGCGCCTCCAACGTCTGCGGAAACGTCTCGAGCAGCTCGATCGCGCGGCGGCCGAGGCCGAAGAGAAGGCCCACCGCGCGCGTGCCGAGGCGGCCGCAGCGGCGGAAAAGCTCGAGACAGCCGAGCGCGACTCGCCCGCCTAGACATCGCGACGACCGCGTGGTAGACGAGCCGCATGGACCGGGGGCCGCTGGGCGCTGGCCGCCTCAGGCAGACGGACGTCTACGTCGGCGGGGCGCGCGGGCAGCGACCCCGTGTGCCCGTCAATCCGCAGGCGCTGGAGCAGCTCGCGCAGCGCGTCATGCGACCCGACGCGTTCGCATACGTGGCGGGCGGGGCGGGAGCCGAAGAGACGATGCGGGCGAATCGCGTCGCGTTCGAGCGTTGGCGGATCGTTCCGCGGATGCTGCGCGACGTCTCGGCGCGTGATCTCGCCGTCGCACGAGCAGGGGCCGCGGAAGGGATCCCTGTGATCTTCTCCAACCAGGCGTCGCGGCCGATGGAGGCGTGCGCGGAGGCGATGGGCGAGGCGCCTCGGTGGTTCCAGCTCTACTCGAGCACGTCGAACGAGCTCGTCGAGAGCTTCGTGGGGCGCGCCGAGGCGTGCGGTTGCGACGCGATCGTCGTCACGCTCGACACGACCATGCTCGGCTGGCGGAGCCGAGATCTCGACCTCGCGTACCTCCCGTTCATCCGCGGCAAGGGAATTGCGCAGTACACCTCCGATCCCGTCTTCCAGCGCCTGCTCGACGAGGCGCCGCCGCCCGAACGGGGTCGCGTGAACATCGCGGCGCTGACGACCCTCCTCGAGCTGACGAAGGCGTTTCCGGGCTCGTTCTGGTCGAACCTGCGCTCGACGAAACCGCGTGCCGCCGCGACGACCTTCATCGACATCTACACGCGGTCCTCGCTCACCTGGGACGACCTTTCCTGGCTTCGCGGTCTGACCAAGCTGCCGATCCTCCTCAAAGGGATCCTCCACGAGGGCGATGCCCGCCGCGCCGTCGACGCCGGAGTCGACGGGCTCGTCGTCTCCAACCACGGTGGGCGGCAGGTCGACGGGTCGATCGCATCCGTGGATGCACTGCCTCGGATCGTGACCGCGGTGGACGGTCGCATCCCGGTGCTGCTCGACAGCGGCGTTCGCGGCGGCGCCGACGTGTTCAAGGCGCTCGCGCTCGGTGCGCGTGCTGTGCTGATCGGACGACCGTACGTCTACGGGCTCGCGATCGCGGGCGAGGACGGCGGGCGCGAGGTGCTCCGGAACCTCGTCGCGGAGTTCGATCTGACGATGGGGCTGGCCGGATGTGCGTCGGTCTCCGAGCTCGGCCGCGACTCGCTGACCTGGATCGCCTGAGGGGTCGCTACTCGACGGTGACGGTCTTCGCCAGATTGCGCGGCTGGTCGACGTTCAGCCCGCGTAGCCGCGCGATCCTGTAGGCGAGCAGCTGCAGCGGCATCACCGCGAGCACTGCCTGGAGGAACGCCGGCGTCCGCGGGATGTAGATGACGTCGTCTGCGTGGTGCTGGATGTCCTCGTTCCCGTCCGTCGCGATCGCGATCACGTGCGCGCCGCGCGCGCGAACCTCCTGGATGTTCGAGACGACCTTGTCGTAGACGGTCTTCTGGTCGGTCGCGACGACGACCACGGGCGTGTCCGCGTCGAGCAGGGCGATCGGCCCGTGCTTCATCTCGCCGGCCGAGTACGCCTCCGTCGGGATGTACGAGATCTCCTTCAGCTTCAGCGCCCCCTCGAGCGCCACAGGCAGCCCGATGTGGCGGCCCAGGTAGAGGAAGAACGGCTTGTCGTAATAGCGCCGCGCGATCTCCTCGATCGGGTGGTCACCGTCGAGGAACTGCTCCATCTTCTCGGGCAGGTCGTACAGCGCCTCGAGGATGAACTCGATCTCCTCCTCGGGCAGCGTCTTCCGGATCTGCGCCAGCTTGAGCGCGAGCAGCGAGAGAAGCGCGACTTGGGCCGTGAATGTCTTCGTCGCCGCGACGCACACCTCGAGGCCACAGCGCGTGTACAGGACCGCGTCTGTGTCACGCGTGATCTGCGTGCCCATCATGTTCGTGATGGCGAGCGTGTGAGCGCCCGACTCCCGAGCGAGGTCCATCGCGGCGAGCGTGTCAGCCGTCTCGCCGGACTGGGAGATCCCGATCACGAGCGTGTCCTTCGAGAGCACCGGGTTGACGACGCCCGAGTGGTACGCGGTCCCGCAGGCGACGATCACGATCCTGCGCAGATTCTGGATCTCGAGCTCGGAGAGCCCGATCCCCTCGAGCACGAGCTTGCCGCGACGCGCTCGATCGCCGATCGTCTCGCTCACCGCTTCCGGCTGCTCGTAGATCTCCTTGAGCATCCACGTCTCGTAACCGCCCTTCTCTGCGCCTTCCTCGTCCCAGTCGACCGGCTCGATCTCCTTGTGCTCGATCTCGCCGTCGCCGTTGAAGAAGCGGGCGCCCTCGGGTGTGATCGCGACGACCTCGCCGTTGTCGATCAGCTGGACGCGGCGCGTCTCGCCCAGAAACGCAGCGATCGAAGACGCGAGGAACATCTCTCCTTCGCCGACACCGACGACGAGCGGGCACTGCCGCCGGGCGCCGACGAGCAGGGCCGGATGGTCGTGATGGATGACGACGAACGCGAAGTGGCCCTCGAGCTCTTCGTACGCCGTGCGGACCGCCTCGATCAAGTCGCCGTCGTAGTGTCGCTCGATCAGATGCACGACGACTTCGGCGTCGGTTTCCGAGCTGAACGTATGACCGTCGGCCTGCAGAGACTCCTTCAACTCGCGGTAGTTCTCGACGATGCCGTTCAGCACGATCGCCAGCCGGCCGTCGTCGCAGCCGGTGAGCGGATGCGCGTTCTGCTCGTTGACGGCGCCGTGCGTCGCCCAGCGCGTGTGTCCGAGGCCGTGTTGAGAACGCGAGCCGTTCGAGCCTGCGGCGTCTTTCAGAAACTGCAGGTTGCCGACTGCACGGACATAGTCCAGCTCGTCGTCCTCGCGCAGCGCGATCCCGGCCGAGTCGTAGCCGCGGTACTCGAGGCGCTCCAGCCCTCGGAGGAGCAGCGGCTTCGCTTCACGCGTCCCGACGTATCCGATGATCCCGCACACCCGAAGCTCCTCTCAGTTGCCGGCCCGGGATTCCGGGGATGGAATTCGCTTGCAGATTCGCGGTTTTGCCGATCAGTTCGCTCCCGAAACAAGAAAGCCCGGCTGAGTCCCCCGCTCCCCTGCATCGGGGGGCGAGTCAGCCGAGCTCTCGTCGAACGAGAGCCGCGATCCTACCACAGAGGGCCGTCGCCCCTTCCTCGGTCTCGGCCTCGGCGAGGACGCGAACGACCGGTTCCGTGCCGGACGGCCGCACCAGCACGCGGCCGCTCGTGCCCAGCTCCGCGTTCACGCGCTCGACCTCGGCGCGGATCGGATCGGTCAACTCCTTGCGGCTCACCGGCACGTTCTCCTTCACCTGCGGAAACTTCGGCATGACCGTGGCAGCCTCGGCGAGCGTACGTCCGTCGACCGCGGCGCACAAGAGCAGCGCCGCCGCGAGACCGTCGCCCGTGACGTGACCGTCGAGCCAGATGATGTGTCCTGATTGCTCACCGCCGAGGATTCCGCCCTCGCGGCGCAGCGCCTCGATCACGTAACGGTCGCCGACGTCGGTCGTGACGACGCGAACTCCGTGATCTGCCATCAAGCGGTGAAAGCCGAGGTTGGACATCGACGTGACTGCGACGAGATCGACGCCACGATGGAGCGCGAGGATCGCGACGATCTGGTCCCCGTCGAGTGCGTCGCCGTTGTTGTCGACGGCGAGCATCCGGTCGCCGTCGCCGTCGAACGCGACACCGAGGTCTGCGCCGACCCGCAGCACGGTCTGTTGCAACGCACGGAGGTCGGTCGCGCCGCAGCCGACGTTGATGTTCGTCCCGTCGGGTGCGTCCCCAATCGTCGTCGTGCGCGCACCGAGCTGTTCGAAGGCCGCAGGCGCCAGGCCGGAGTACGCGCCGTTCGCGCAGTCCACGACGACGTGCAGCCTCGCGAGATCGGACCCGAAGCGCTCGACGACGTGCTCGAGGTAGCTGTCCGTCGCGACGTCGACGCGATCCACCGTGCCGCCGCCGATGGGCGCGCGGTCGAACAGCGCCTCGAGCTCCTCCTCTGACGCATCCGACAGCTTCTGCCCGTCGCGGTCGAAGAACTTGACCCCGTTGTACTCGGGCGGATTGTGCGATGCGGTGATGACGCAGCCGAGGTCGAGCGTCAACAGCGCCACGGCGGGAGTCGGGAGGACGCCGGCAACGACAGCGTTGCCGCCGGCGGACGCGATGCCGCGTGCGAGCACTTCCTCCAGCTCGACGCCGGACGCGCGCGTGTCGCGCCCGACGAAGATCCTCCCGCCGCCGGACCAGTACGCGCTCGCGCGCCCGAGACTCTCCACCAGCTCGGGAGTCAGATCTGCCCCGACGATGCCGCGAACGCCGTCGGTTCCGAAGTAGCGACGGGCCACGACGCGCGACCCTAGCGAGAAAACGCTCAGCGCTTGCTGAATTGCGGCGCCTTGCGCGCCTTGTGAAGGCCGGCCTTCTTACGCTCCACCTGGCGCGCATCGCGCGTCAGGAAGCCGGCACGCTTCAGCGGCACACGCAGCTCCGGATCTGCCTCGACGAGCGCACGGGCGATCCCGTGACGCACTGCGCCTGCCTGCCCCGATGGTCCACCCCCGTGGACGCGTACGCGGATGTCGTACGTTCCCTCCGCCTCGGCGATCTTGAGCGGCGCCAGCGCCGACGTGCGATGGGTCGCGCGAGGGAAGTACTCCTCGATCGTACGGCCGTTGAACCACGTCGCGCCTGTCCCCGGGCGAAGGATCACGCGCGCGACCGACGTCTTTCGCTTGCCGGTGCCGCGGTACTGGGCGATCTGGCTCACGCGTTCTCCAGCGACAGAGGCTTCGGCGCCTGCGGCCCGTGAGGGTGCTCGGGGCCGGCGTAGATCTTCAGCTTCGTGATCTGCTGCCGCGCGAGGCGGTTCTTCGGGAGCATCCCCTTCACGGCGACGCGCAGCACCTCTTCCGGCCGTCGGTCGAGCTGCTCGCGAAGAGTGCGACTGCGCAGGCCGCCGGGATAGCCCGAGTGGCGGTAGTACCGCTTCTGGTCGAGCTTGTTTCCGGTGACGTTGATCTTCTCTGCGTTGACGACGACGATGAAGTCCCCGGTGTCCACGTGGGGCGTGAACTGCGGCTTGCCCTTCCCACGCAGCAGGTCGGCGATGCGCGTGGCAAGGCGACCGAGGGTCTGCCCCTCGGCGTCGACCAGGTACCACTCGCGGGCGACCTCGCCCTGCTTGGCTGAGTAGGTCTTCATCACGGAAAAGGCGGACTACGGGCGTCCGCCGGCGCAGAATCGTAGCAGCCCGGCGCGGAATCCGGCCGCCCCGCCATGGGCCGGGTGGCGGACGTACGGGGCGCCTGTGACCCGTTCCGCCAGCCGGCCAACGGCCAGGACCCGGCGGCCGGAGGCGAGCTCCTCGAGGAACGGGAGCGAGGCGGCGACCTCGGCCGCCGTCGGGCTGCGGTTCGAGCGCTCCGTGCCCGGATGGGTCGGGACGACGTTCCAGCAAAGTGCGTCCAGCTCGAGCTCGGCGAGCGCGCGCTGGACGATCGTCGCGGTCGCCTCGGCAGGACCGCTGCCCGTGAGCTGGCGCTCGGAGGTGAACGGGATTCCGGAGACGCGCGCGCCCCGAAACCCCGCCGCCTCTCCGACGAGCAGCAAAGGCGCGCCGGCGCGGTCCTCCAGGTAACGGCGAAGCCGCTCGCGGCGGAGGTCTGCCCGGCCGCCTTGGCGGTAGAAGTTGTACGTCGCTCCGATCCGCGCTGCGGCCAACCGGTTCACGAACTTCCCCGCGTGCATGCCGTCACTATGCTCATGCGCGTGAGAGGACGCGTCGGGGCGCTCGTCGCGCTCTGCTTCGGGGTCAGCGTCGCAGCCGCGCATGCTGCTGCACCGCCGCAGGGCTACCAGACGGATGCAGCGTTTGCGCGCAGCTACGGAGCGCGCGGCGTGACCAGCGTCGCGGCAACGACGCAGCGCGTGAGCTGCTACGCGCCGGAGGTTCTCCGCCTGCTCGGCCTCGCGCCCGAGCAGGGGTTCCCGCAGGGCGGCGGCACGCCGTGCCCAGTCGCGACGACCGGCGAGAACATCGGCCCCTACCCCACTCAGGACGTCAGAGGGCCGGCCCTGCTCGTGAAGGATCACTCGGAGTCCGACATCCGTGTCGACCCGACGAACGCGCGCCATCTGATCGGCATCAGCAAGTGGTTCGTCAACTCGGAGGACTACAACCACTTGACCGGGTTCTTCGAGTCGTTCGACGGCGGCGCGACCTGGCCGCAGCAGGGGCACGTTCCGGGGTACGAGGGCTGGACGGACAACTCGGATCCGGTCGGTGCATTCGATCCGTGGGGGAACTACTACGCCGTCGTCCTCCCGTACATGTTCGACTATGACTCCGGCCAGCGGCACAACTTCTTGTCTCCGCGTGTGAACCCCGCGCTGCCGCGCATGGTTGTGGGTGTGGCCGTGCGGCCCCGCCGCGCCGCAACGCCTGACACATGGTTGACCGCACATGACGGAAGGCCCGACTTCGTTGCGACAACGCCGTTCGCCGGATTGCCCGCGTTCGACAAGCAATGGATCGCGATCGACACGAACCGCCGAAGCAAGCACGTTGGAAGGGTCTACGTGTCCTGGGCGATCAGTGGGGCAGACGCCGAGGAGGGCCAGGGCTCGTCGGCGCTGCGAGGCCGCCGACTTCAGGGAGCCGAGCCCCAGCAGGTGTACGTGTCCCATGCCGACGCGCGACCGGACGGTTCGCACACGGATTGGTCTGTGCCGAAGCCCGCGCTCACCCTCCCCGGGGCCGACGTCAACGGATCGCTGCCGCACGTGGCTCCGGACGGGACGATCTGGCTCGAAGCGTCCGGATCCACCAGCTCGAACCAACCGTTCACTGCGCTACTGACTTCCTCGACGAACGGCGGCGCAACGTGGTCGCGGCAGCGCGCGATCGTGCGACATCTCCCGAGCCTGTACGACAACACGACGTTCCGCTCGGCCTTCGGAGAAGCGTTCACAGTCGGTCCGCGGAAGGTCGGCAAGTTCTACCCCCTGTACCTCGCATACGAGGACGCGCCGACCGGACCGGTGGAGGTCCGCCTGACGGCGTCATTCGACGGTGGGAAGCACTGGCGCCGGCCGGTGCGTGTGAACGACAACCGCGGCGGGGGCGAGGCGTTCCAGGCGGGGCTCACGGTGTCGCCGAGCGGGACGGTGGCCGTTGCGTTCTACGACCGGCGGCTTGCCTGCCCGGCACAAGGCACCGTCGAAGCAGTGGGCGCCGGTCTCCAGTTCGATCCGGCCGCGCCGTCTGGGCGTGGGAACTACTGCATCAATACGGCCGTCCAGCTGTACCGTCCCGGCCTGCGGCCGATCGGTCACAACGCACGGATGTCCCCGCACACGTGGGACCCGCAATTGTCGGCGGCCCGCTTCGTCTGCGTTTGCGTGCCCGCGAGTTTCATCGGCGACTACTTCGGCGTGGATGCCAGGGGAGGTTTTGTGTACACGGCCTCCGTGACGACCTACAACGAGGGCGGACAGAACCCGTTCTTCCACCAGCAGCAGCTGGTGTCGAAGCTGAAGACGCCCTGATCAGCCCCACCGTTCCCAGTGCACGAGTTCGTCGAGTTGCTTGCGCGGCCTCGTGGCCCGACTCGAGCGCTGATCGGACAGCGTGTCGTCGCCGGCGCGGCCGATCGTTATCACTTCGACGACCGCAACGTCGGGTGGAAGTCCGAGGAGCTCGCGGACGCGGTCCATCCGCTTAGCGGGAACGCCGAAGACGCCCGTCGCGAGACCCTCGTCGATTGCGGCTAGGAGAACGAGCATCGCGGCCTTGCCCGCGTCAACGTGCCAGTAGGGCACCCGCCACTTGATCTCCGCGCCTTCATCCTCGACCTTGTCAGGTTGTCGGTAGCGGTCGTGATGGTCGTCTTCCCGCGTGCAGAAGACGACGAGCGCCGCAGCACCGCTGATCCAGGGTGAGAACCCCTCGCCGACATAGTCTTCTTCCCCGGTTGCGTCGGCGATCGAACGCTTGCGCTCGGACTCCGTGACGACGACGAAGCGTTGCCCCTGGCTGAACCCGGCACTCGGGGCACGGCGGATCGTGGCGACGATGCGCTCCAGCGTTGCGCGCGGAATGGACTCCGGCTCGTACGCGCGCACCATCCGGCGTCGCTTGAGGACCTCGCGAAACTCCACGGCCCACAGGAGAATACGCACCGTGATCCGCCGCCGCGTGGTCGTGCACGGTCGCGTCCAGGGAGTGTTCTTCCGCGACTCGACCCGGCGTCGCGCCCAGCAGCACGGTGTTGGGGGGTGGGTCTCGAACCGATGGGACGGCGCCGTCGAGGCCGTGTTCGAGGGGGAGAACGACGCAGTGGAACGGCTCGTCCGGTTCATGCATGACGGTCCGCGCGGCGCGGACGTTCAGCGAGTCGAGGAGTTCGAGGAGGAGGTCGAAGGGATCCGCGGATTCAATGTGCGGTAGTCAGCGCCAAGCTGACACACCGGCGTTGCACCCTCTCCGAGACAATTCGGGCGTGAGGAGGTTGTTCAAACGTTGGTCTGATCAGATCGGTCTGACCGGTCAGGTCAGACCAGCTAGTCAGGTCAGACTTGCCCAGTACAACACTTACGACGCGCGGGCCCTGTTCTCACAGTTGCTGAGGCGCGTGCGTGACGGCGAACAGATCGTCATTGCACATGCCGGCGTCCCCGTTGCACTGCTCTCGCCGTTTCGACCACACGCGCGACGCCCGGGCGTCATCCGCGCTCATCTCGTTATGCACGCGGCCGATCCGAACATGCGGCGAGGGGCCGAGCCTACTCCCACTCGATCGTCGCAGGCGGCTTCGAGCTGAGGTCGAGCGCGACGCGGTTCACGCCGGGAATCTCATTGATGATCCGGCTCGAGATCGTCTCCAGCACGTCGTAGGGCAAACGGGCCCAGTCCGCCGTCATGGCGTCCTCGCTCGGGACCGCGCGGATCACGATCGGGTACGCGTACGTTCGCTCGTCCCCTTGGACACCGACGGATCGAATCGCGGGCAGCACGGCAAAGGACTGCCAGAGCTCGCGGTACAGCCCTGCGCGGCGGATCTCTTCCTGCAGGATCGCGTCCGCAGACCGGAGGACGTCGAGACGTTCCGCAGTCACCTCGCCGATGATCCGGATCGCGAGCCCGGGTCCCGGGAACGGCTGGCGCCAGACCATCCGCTCCGGCATGCCAAGCTCCTCCCCGACGCGACGCACCTCGTCCTTGAAGAGGAGCCGAAGCGGTTCGACGAGTTGCATCCGCATGTCCGCCGGCAAACCGCCGACGTTGTGATGCGACTTGATCTTCGCGGCGACACCGTCCTCACCGCCGCCGGACTCGATCACGTCCGAGTACAGCGTCCCTTGCACCAGGAAGCGAACATCACCGAGCTTGCTCGCCTCTTCCTCGAAGACGCGGATGAATTCCTCGCCCACGATCTTTCGCTTCTGTTCCGGATCCTCGACGCCGCCCAGCCGTGAGAGGAATCGCTCCTGTGCCTCCACGTGGACGAGCGGGACATGAAAGTGGCCGCCGAACGTCTCGACGACCTGTTCGGCTTCGTTCTCCCGCAGCAGACCGTGATCGACGAACACGCAGGTCAACTGGTCGCCGACAGCCTTGTGAACGAGCAACGCCGCCACAGCAGAGTCGACACCCCCGCTCAATGCGCACAGCACGCGCTCGCGACCGACCTGCGCGCGGATGCGCTCGACCTGTTCTTCGATCACCGCGGCGGGCGTCCAGGCGGGCTGGGCTCCGACGAGGCGGAAGAGGAAGTTCTTCAGCACCTCCTGACCGTGTGGCGTATGGATCACCTCGGGATGGAACTGGACGCCGTAGAGCCCGCGCTCAGGGGACTCGAAGGCCGCGATCGGCGTCGAGGCCGATCCTGCAACGACCCGAGCGCCCTCGGGCGGCGCGGTGACCGAGTCGCGGTGGCTCATCCACACGGTCTGCACCGGAGGAAGACCTTCGAAGAGCCCACCCTCGTCGGTGCGGAGCTCTGTCTTTCCGAACTCCGACGCGCCGGTGCGCTCGACGGCGCCGCCGAGTTCCAGTGCCAGTAGCTGCATCCCGTAGCAGATCCCGAGCGTCGGCACACCGAGCGTCAAGACATGCGGATCCATTCGGGGCGCGTCGTCGGCGTACACCGAGGCCGGCCCACCGGAGAGGATGAGTGCGTGCGGTCGGCGCGCAAGGACCTGTTGCGCGGTAATCGTGTGAGGAACGAGCTCGGAATAGACGCGCGCCTCTCGAACACGACGTGCAATGAGCTGCGCGTACTGTCCACCGAGATCCACCACGAGCACCGGCCGCTCTTCCGGCGTGGGCTCGGGCAGCGGCAGAATCTCAGCGCCGGTAATTCGGCGCCTCCTTCGTGATAGTGACGTCGTGCGGGTGCGACTCACGGAGGCCCGCAGCGGTGATCCGTACGAACTCGGCCCGCTTCATGTCCTCGATCGTCGTCGCGCCGCAGTAGCCCATCGCCTGCCGCAGCCCTCCGACGAGCTGGTTGAGGATCGCCCCGAGCGGGCCTTTGTAGGGGACGCGCCCCTCGATTCCCTCGGGTATGAGCTTCTCGACGTCCTCGACGTCACCCTGGAAGTACCGGTCCTTCGAGAACCCCCGTGCACGCATCGCGCCGAGCGAGCCCATGCCGCGGTACTCCTTGAACCGCTCGCCCTGCTGCAGCACGACCTCGCCCGGGCTCTCGTCCGTCCCCGCGAGCAGGGAGCCCGCCATGATCGCGTCCGCACCAGCTGCAATCGCCTTCGCGATGTCCCCGGACGACGTCATCCCGCCGTCGGCGATCAACGGGACGTCATGGCGCACAGCAACTTGTGCGCAGTCGTAGATCGCCGTGATCTGCGGGACACCGACGCCCGCGCCGACGCGCGTCGTGCAACTACTCCCGGGCCCGACACCGGCCTTGACAGCGTCCGCTCCCGCGTCGATCAACGCTTCCGTCGCCGCAGCGGTCGCAACGTTGCCGGCAACGGTGTCGATATCCCACTGCGACTTGAGACGCCGCACCATGTCGACGACCGCCGAGCTGTGTCCGTGCGCGGTGTCGACGACGAGGGCGTCCACACCGGCCTCGACGAGTGCGTCAGCGCGCTCCCACGCATCCGAGCCCACCCCGACCGCCGCGGCCACGCGCAAGCGGCCACGCGAGTCCTTCGTCGCGGTCGGGAACTGGACTTTCTTCTGAATGTCCTTGACCGTGATCAGTCCGCGAAGCCGCCCCTCGGAATCGACGACGGGCAGCTTCTCGATCTTGTGCCGGTGCAGGATCGCCTCTGCTTCCGCGAGTGTCGTCCCGACGGGCGCAGTCACGAGGTCGCGCGCGGTCATCAGCGACCTCACCGGCTGCGTCGCGTCCGGCGCGAACCTCAGATCGCGGTTCGTCAGGATCCCGAGCAGCTTGCCTTCGTCGTCCGTGATCGGAACCCCGGAGATGTGGTAGGTCGACATCAGCTCGAGCGCGGTCGACACCGGTGCATCGGGCGGCAGGGTGACGGGCTCGACGATCATCCCCGACTCCGAGCGCTTGACCTTGTCGACCTCCGCGACCTGATCCTCGATCGGGAGGTTCCGGTGGAGGACGCCGATCCCGCCCTCACGGGCGAGCGCGATCGCGAGCCGGGCCTCCGTGACCGTGTCCATCGCCGCGGACACGATCGGGATCGCGAGCTCGATGCCGCGCGTCAGACGTGTCCGGGTCGAGACGTCGTTCGGGAGGACGCGCGACTCCGCGGGAACGAGGAGCACGTCGTCGAAGGTGAGCCCTTCCCTCGCGAACTTTCGATCGAGCTCGACAAGCCGCTCGAGTTCTGCCTGGTCGAGGTTCAGACCCTCCATCGGTCGATGGTACCAGCGGCTTCCGACGAGCCAGGCCCGCGCTCGAGTTAGCGAGCAGGAACCGGCTCGAGCTCGTCGACCCGCACGCTGTTTTGGAGTCGCGAGGCTTCGCGCGGGTCGAATCTCCCCGCACCCAATTCGACAGTGGACGCGGCGCCGGCCGCGACCGCCGACTTCAGTGCCTCGTCGAGGGGACGCTCGGCGAGCCGCGCGGCCAGGAACGCGGCGAGCAGAACATCGCCCGAGCCGACGGCGGAGACCGGCTCCACGCGGGCCGCCTGCGCTCGGTACATCACACGCCGCCGGTCCTCGCGAAAGAGACCGAAGCAGGCCGCCTCCGACGTGATCAGGACGTTGCGCGGGCCCAGGTCCGCGATCCGCTCGAGGGCGTTGATGCAGTCCTCGTCGTCGCGGAACTCGTGGTCGACGAGTCCTTCCGCCTCGCTCTGGTTCGGGGAGACCAGGAACGGCTCGGCCTCCGCGCCCAGGCGCAGCGGCTGTCCCTCGGAGTCGAGCACCGTGCGCACGTTGTGCCGGTGCAGATCTCGAATCGCCTCCGCGTAGAAGCCGTCGTCGACGCCGCGCGGCAGGGAGCCCGAGAACACGACCATGTCCGCGCCACGCGACAGGTACGCGAGCTTCTCGAGCACCATCGCGAGCTCGTCCGGCCCGACGTGCGGGCCCCATTCGTTGATCTCCGTGTAGGAGCCGGCTGTCGGATCGACCACAGCGGTCGACGTGCGCGACTCGTCGACGATCCGGACGAAGTCGTTGAGGATCGCTTCCGTCGTCAGCTCCTCGATGATGCGCATCCCCGTGCGTCCACCCGCGAGCCCAGTCGCCACCACCGGGACGTCAAGGCGCTTCAACGCGCGTGCAACGTTGATTCCCTTGCCGCCGGCGAGCGTCAGTCCCTGGCTCGCGCGGTGGCGCTGGCCGCGCTGGAAGTTCGGGACGGTCAGCGTCCGGTCCAGCCCTGCGTTCAACGTCACCGTCACGATCATCGGCGGGTCACCTGAACCACGCTCCGATGTGCGAGAACGTGCGCCCGCCGTAGAACCCGAGCCTGCCGAAGACCCCGGGGCGCGAGACCGAGCGCGCGGCCACGAGCGGCCGACGCCCGACGAGCGTTTGGCCGGAGAAGACCCGAACTTCCCCGAGACGGTCGCCGCGATGTACCGGCAGCTTCACGGCTGCCGGTGCGAGCACGCGCTCGACGAGCGGACGGTCGACCCGCACGACGCGTAGCAGCGGCTGCGCAGCGACGAGGGGAATCGCGGCGCGCCCGTATCCGGCCGCGACTCGCACGTACACACGCCCCGGCGCGATGATCCAGGCGGGACGCTCGACCGCGAACGCCCAGCGCAAGAGCGCAGCGAGGTCCGCGTTGCGCCCGCCGCGCGTCGGGCTGCCGAGAATCGTGGCGTACACGTCGAGCCCGTCCCGCTTCACCTCCGCGACCTGGCACCAGCCCGCCCCGCCCGTGTGCCCAGTCTTCACGCCGACGAGCCCGCGGAAGACGCCGAGGAGATCGTTCCACGTGTGCAGCGTCCGGCCACCGGCGATCGTCGCGCTGCGGGCCCGGACGAGTGCGCGCACGACCGGACGTTTCATCAGCTCCTGCGCGAGGCGGGTGACGTCTCGCGCGGTCGACACGTGACCGGGCGCATCGAGCCCGTCCGGGCGGACGAAGTGCGTCCCGAAGAGCCCGAGCCGCTTGGCGTCTGCGTTCATCATCGCGACGAAGGCGGCGTCGTTGCCATGACCGACGTAGTCGGCCAGGGCATCCGCCGCGTCGTTGGCGCTCTGGATCAACGCACCTGCGAGCAACTCGCGCACCGTGATCCGTTCACCGGGACGGAGATTGATCGTCGACTCACCGACCGCAGCGGCCTGCCGCCGGACCGTGACGACGTCGCTCAGTCGCGCGTGCTCGAGCGTGACGAGCACGGTCATCAGCTTCGTGATGCTCGCGACGGGCAGGCGTGTGTTCGCAGCGTGTTGGGCGAGCACGTCACCGGTCGTGTCGTCGACGACGAAGAATGCGCGCGCGTTCACAGCCGGAACAGCAGCGTGCGCGGGAGCGGCGAGCGTCACGGCTGCGCCCGCAACGGCGATCAGCCGTTTGAACGCGAACACGGGAGTCAAGCCTAGCCCACGCGGATCCGCTGACCGACGCGTAGGCCTTGCGGGTTGACGCCTGGATTCAGGCGCAACAGGTCATCTACGGTCGTGTGCTCTCTCAGCGCGACCGAACCAAGCGTGTCCCCGCTCTGGATCGTGTAGTAGCGCGGCGCGGCCGTCGTCGACGTCGTCGGGGTCGTGATCGGGGTCGTCGAGGTCGTGATCGTGGTCGTCGAGCGCGTCTGCGTTGCTCGGGTCGTCGTGCCGGTCGGAAGCGCCCCTACGGTCGTCGTCGCACCCGAGCCACCGCTCAGTCCCGCCTTGATCAACAGCACCGCGATCGTCGCGGCCGCGAGGAACGCCGCCGGCGCCCCGTACCGTGTCAGCTCCCTGCGGCGGCGGGGATCCACCTACCAGCCGGAAACAGACCAGACCTCCCGCGCGTAGCGGGAGGCTTCGGCTGCAGCGGCGCTCCGCCACTCCATCCCGGAAACCCGAAACGCATAGATCACGTCTCGCGATACGTTCACCAGGGCACTGGCAGGTCCGCTCGTGAACGCCCGCGCGACGTCCGCGGGCGTGGCGCCTTGGGCACCGACGCCGGGGAGAAGCAGGATCGAACGCGGCAGCAGCCGCCGCGCCTCGCCGACGGCACGCGGGTGCGTCGCGCCGATCACCGCGCCGACGGCTGAGAGCCCATGCTCGCCAAGCAGGTCCTCGCCCCACTCCTGGACGAGCCGCGCGACGTGCTGCCACACCGTCTTTCCGTCCGTGAGCGCGAGATCCTGGATCTCGGCGCCGCCTGCGTTCGACGTCTTCACGACACAGAAGATGCCGGCGCCGTGCCGACGGCAGGCCGCCAGGAAGGGCTCGATCGAATCGCGCCCGAGATAGGGATTGACGGTGAGCGCGTCCGCGAGCGGCGGATCGCCCTCGAGGAAGGCCGTCGCGTACGCGCGAGCGGTCGAGCCGATGTCGCCGCGCTTCCCGTCCGCAATCACCTGCAGGCCGGCGGCCCGCGAGTACGCGCAGACGTCTTCGAGCGCGCGGATGCCGTCTGCGCCGAGGGCTTCGAAGAACGCGACCTGCGGCTTGACCGCGACGACGTACGGTGCAACGGCGTCGACGAGCCCGCGGCAGAACCGCTCGCAGGCCGCTGCCGCCTCCTCACGCCCTGTATGCACCTCGCCGCGCAACTCGACCGGGAGGTGATCCGGAAGCGGGTCGAGGCCGACGACGAGCTGGGATCGCTTCCGCTCGACCGCGTCCGCGAGCCGGTCGGCGAAGTGCGTGGTCGCCACGGTCGCCACTCTTCGCAGGTTACTGCTGCCGAAAGACGACGAAGGCCGCTCTCGGGCGGCCTTCGTCAGTCCTGGAGGAGGGGCCGTCGCTCCTAGCCGCCCTTGACAGCCGCCTTCAGCTGGCTCCCCGCTGAGAACTTCGGCACCGTGGCCGCGGGGATCGTCACCTTCTCGGTCGGATTGCGCGGGTTCACGCCCTGGCGTTCGGCGCGATGCTGCGTGGTGAACTTCCCGAACCCGGTGAACGTCACTTCCTCCTTGCGCCGCAGAGTGTCGGTGATCGAGTCGAGAAAGGCGTCGACGGCCCGCGCGGCGTCGCGCGCCGACAACCCCGATTTCGAGGCGACCTCGTTCACGAACTCCTGTTTCGTCAAGTCCCTCTCCTCCCGTCGTCGGATGGAAAAGCCGCCAAAAGAGGCTAACAGGCGGGTGGGACCCGCTCAACCATGCGGTTTTGCGGGGTTTTTGCCTGCTTCCAGCAGCTCGCTGGCGACGAAAAGCGACCGCAAATCGACCGAATGCCGGCGGAGGGCCTCGGCGCCGCCCTCTTCGCGGTCGACAACGCACACGGCCGTTCGCACCACCAAACCGGCCTCGCGCAGTGCCTCAACCGCTTCGAGCAGGGCGCCCGCCGAGGTGACGACGTCCTCGAGGAGGCACACGCGTTCGCCCGCGTCGAACACGCCCTCGATGCGATTCATCGTCCCGTACTCCTTCGCGGAGCCGCGCACGATGAGGAACGGCAGCCCGGAATCAAGCGAAGCCGCCGTGGCGAGCGTGACTGCACCCAGCTCGGGTGCGGCAAGGCGCATCGCCTCGGGCTCGTGGTCTCGGACGACCTCAACGATCCGCTGTCCCAACTCCCGCAGCAGCTCTGGCTGAGTCTCGAACCGGTACTTGTCGAGGTAGTAGCGCGAACGCTTTCCCGAGCGCAGGACGAAGTCCCCCTCGAGATACGCGTGCTCGCGAAGCGCGCGCTTCAGCTCGTCGTCTGTCACCGGGTGTTGCGGAGGATCTCGCGCGCGAGCGGCAGCAGGCGCTCGGCGTCGGGCGAGCCGTTCGAGAGCGAGATCATCGAGCCGTCCTCGTAATAGAGGTCGACCCGTTCACGGTGCGCGCTGCGCCGGCGAATGAACGCGGCGCCCGCGAGCATTCCGCCCGCGACGCCCAACAGGGCTGCGACGCTACGGCGCATCGGGCTTCTTCGGCCGGGCGGCGGGCTTCTTCGGTGCGGCAGGCTTCTTCTCGGCGGCCGGCTTCTTTGGGGCGGGCTTCTTCTTGGCGGCGGGCTTGGGCTCAGTGGTCCGCGCGGGGGAACCTCCCGGTTCCCCCGAGACCCCCTCCCCTGGTCCGCTGGCGCGGACGGGCGGCTTCACAGCGATCGAGCGCAAGGCGCTCTTCAGGTCGTAGAAAACGAGGCCGACGGTCGGATCCGGTGCGGTCGTCGCTGCGATCCGGGTCTTCCCCTCCGCGACGACGAAGACGCTTCCCTCCTGCGTCGCCGCTTCGAGCTGAGTCACCCCGCCATCCCCGGCTTTGACCCCCTGTGCGTGCTCCAGCAGCCGCCCAGCCCCTTCAGCCAGGCCGCCGGCGCGGTTCTCGTCGAGCGTCGAAGCCGCGACCTTGCCCTTGTCGTCGAAGACGACGGCAGCCTGGATCTGGGACGAGATCTCGGTCAGGTCGGCGAGAGCCTGCTGCGCGTCCATTGCAGATACAGCATATTCAGGCGCGTGCGCTTCAGACGACGTGATCTCTGGCGGAAGTTCTACGCCGACCGCGGCCCGCACCTCGCAGCGATGATCGCGTACTTCGCGCTGCTCGCGTTCGTGCCGCTGACGTTCCTTTCGCTGTCGCTGCTCGGGCTCGCCGGCCGTGCCGACGAATCGAGCTTCCTCGTGAAGGAGATCAAGCGCGCGCTCCCCGGCACGCCGATCGACCAGATCGTCAAGCTCGTGCACGCCGTGCAGGACAACGCGACCACGCTCGGGATCGTCGGCGGCGCGGCGCTCCTGTGGACGTCGCTGTCGCTCTTCAGCGTCCTCGAGTCGGCGTTCAACATCGTCTACGAGCGGCCGAACCGGTCGTTCCTGCGCGGGAAGGGGCTCGCGTCGCTGCTGATGATCGGCTCCCTCGTGACGCTGTTCGTCGCACTGCTAGCCGGCTCGATCGGCGTCTCGGCGTTGAAGGACTACGTACCCGGGTTCGCAGACAACTCGATCTCCGCTTACGTGCTCTCGATTGCGGTCTCGCTGCTCGGCGTCTTCGTGTTCCTCGTCTCCTGCTACTACTTCCTCACGAACGCGGACGTGACCGTGCGGGAGGTGCTGCCGGGCGCGATCCTCGCCGCCGTGTTCCTCGAGGCGACATTCCAGGTCCTCCCCTTCTACCAGCGCTACGCGAACCTGAACCCAACGTTGCGTGCGTTCGGATCGCCGGCGATCCTCCTCGTGTGGCTGTACGTGATGGCGAACGTGATCGTCTTCGGCGCCGAGCTGAACTGGTGGCGGAGGCGACGCACGGAAGCACAGCTCGTGGACGAGCTACCGGGCCTCGCGTAACGCCTCGAGCAACGCGCGGGCGGCGCGCGCACGATGGGAGTTCTTCGACTTCCACCCGTTGCCGAGCTCTGCGACGGTGCGCTTCTCCCCGTCCGGGATGAAGATCGGGTCGAACCCAAAGCCCTCGACCCCTCGTTGCACTTCCGCAATGCGACCCTCGAGCGTGCCACTGCCTCGGAACTCCTCGCCCGAGGGCGACACGGCGACCAGCTCGCAGACGTAGCGGGCGCGGCGGCCGTCCCCGCCGATCCCCTCCAGCGCGCGCAGCAGCCAGCCGACCTCGTCACCGGCAGCGCTCCGGGACGAGTGGACGCCGGGATGGCCGCCACGTCGCCCCCTCTTCGGGCGGGAACTCCTCCGCTTCGAGGAGCTCGATCGTCCAGCCGGGCAGGAGGGCCTCGAGCTCGCGCGCCTTGTGCTCGTTCCGCGAGCACAAGCGCGCTCTTATTCGGCCCACCGCACTCCGGTGACCTGAACGACGTCCGCGATCCGGGCCACGAGCGCCGGTACCTGCGTCCCAGGCGGCAGCGTGACGTCGAGCTCGAGCCGGCGCCGGTCGCCTTCCTCGCTCACCTCGATCGCTTCGAGCCGGGCGCCGGCGCGTTCGACCTCGTCGATCACGTTGCCGGGGCTCTCGCCGGCGGGCAGCTCCACGAGCAGGCGACCATCTTCCGGACGAAACCGCCGGATGTACCGGTACGCCATGATGCGCAGCGGATAGAGCGCAAAGAGCACGAGCGCCGTCGTGATCACCGCGCCGCTGTAGTAGCCGGCTCCCGCAGCGAGCCCGACCGCCGCGACGACCCACAACGTGGCGGCCGTCGTCAGCCCACGGATGGTCAGTCCTTGACGGATGATCGCGCCGGCGCCGAGGAAGCCGATGCCGGTCACGATCTGCGCGGCGATCCGTGTCGGGTCGGCGCGGATGACGCCCTGCCCCGACGTGAGGAAGTCGTGAAAGCCGTACGCCGACACGATCGTGAACAACGCCGAGCCGACGGAGACGAGCAGGTGCGTGCGCAGGCCGGCCTCGCGCTCGCGGAGCTCTCGCTCGATCCCGATCGCTCCTCCGAGCACCGCAGCGAGCGCGAGTCGAAGCAACGCTTCGTCCCAGTTGAGCGTCGGGATGCTATGCACGAAGAGCAGCAGCTGCTTCCTCCTGCGCGACGGCGATCTCCTCGATCCCCTCGGCCGCGAGCTCGAGCAGGTCGTCGAGTCGCGCGCGCGTGAACGGCGTGCGTTCGGCGGTCGCCTGCACCTCGACCAGCGCACCTTCGCCGGTCATGACGACGTTCATGTCCACTTCGGCCTGCGAGTCCTCTGAATAGTCGAGGTCGAGGAGCGGCTCTCCGTCGACGATTCCCACGGACACGGCTGCGACCGATCCCGCCAGTGTGCGGCCGAGGCCGAACCGATCGAGCGCGCGGCGTGCGGCGACGTATGCGCCCGAAATCGCGGCGCACCGCGTGCCGCCGTCGGCCTGGAGCACGTCGCAGTCGACCCAGAGCGTCCGTTCGCCGAGCGCCTCGAAGTCCGTGACCGCGCGCAGGGAACGGCCGATCAACCGCTGGATCTCAACCGTGCGACCGCCGAGCCTCCCGCGCGAGGCCTCGCGCTCGGTGCGGTCGCCTGTCGACGCGGGCAGGAGGGAGTACTCGGCCGTCAGCCAGCCACGGCCCTTGCCGTACAGCCAGCGCGGCACACCCTCTTGCACGGACGCGGTGCACAGCACCTTCGTCTTCCCTTGCGTGAACAGCACCGAGCCGTGCGGCTGCTCGAGGAAGCCGGGCTCGAGCTCGAGCGGGCGGAGCTGGTCGTGGCGGCGGCCGTCGGCGCGATTCATGCGGCGGCGGTCAGCTCCGCAAGCTCGATGCGCTCGACCGCCGGAATCGGCAGCTGGAGGAAGCGGGCGCCCATCGTGCGAAACACGTCGGGGTCGCCGGTCGTGAGGAACCGGTAGCCGCCTTGGCGCGACGCATCGTTTTCGAAGCCCTTCCGGGCCAGCGTCTCGGCGACCTCGCGCGCGGTCTCCTCGGCCGAGAAAACAAGCGTCACGTCACGGCCGAACACCCGCTGGAAGATCGGGCGGACCAATGGATAGTGGGTGCAGCCGAGGATCACCGTGTCGACGCCCGCCGCCTTCAACGGCATCGCGTACTCGCGCACCGCCTCCGTCGTTTCGGCGGTGAACGGATCGTCGCTCTCGATCAGCGGCACGAGCCGCGGACAGGCGACGGAGAAGACCTCGACGCCCGCGTCGAGCGTGCGCACGAGCTCCGCGTAACGGCCGGCCTCGACTGTCGCCTCCGTCGCGAGCAGTCCGACGCGGCGGTTGCGCGTCGCCTGCACTGCAGCGTGCGCTTCAGGGGTGATCACACCGACGACGGGGACGGCGAGCTCCTCCTGCAGCTGTGGCAGCGCAGCGGAGGTGGCCGTGTTGCAGGCGGCGACGACGAGCTTGACGCCCTGGGCTTCCAGGAACGCGCCGATCTCGCGGGCGAACCGCCGCACCTCGTCGAGCGGCCGCGGGCCGTAGGGCAGCCGGGCGTGGTCGCCCAGATAGAGGAAGTCCTCGTGCGGAAGCGTGACCAGACACTCGTGGAGGACGGTGAGCCCGCCCACCCCCGAGTCGAAGACGCCCACCGGCCGCGAATCCACCCGCCGATCGTATCGGTGGCGTACGCTGGCCAACGGTGTTCGGCGCCCTCGCCCTCATCAGTGCTGCCTCCGTTCTCGCGGGGCCGGCGCCACACGTCGCAACCGCCGACTTCACGAAAGTGGACACGACGGTCACGATGAGCGACGGCGTTCGGATCGCCGTCACCGACTACACGCCGTCTGGAACCCCGCCGGCGACCGGCTGGCCCGCCGTCATGATGTTCCACGGGCTCGGCCAGACACGAAACTCGTTCGACATCAGCAACTGGTCGGCGAACCGCGTCGCGGAGACGTACCTCGTCCCGAACGGCTACGCGGTAGTCACCTTCGACGCGCGCGCGCACGGCGAGTCGGGCGGGCTGTTCTCCCTCGACGGGCCGCGTGAGCTCCAGGACACGATCGAGCTCTTCCACTGGCTCCTGGCGCGGCCGAACATCGACCCGAACCGGATCGGCGCGTTCGGCGTCTCCTACGGCGGCGGCATGGTGTGGCTTGCCGCCGTCTACGGCGTCCCGTTCGCGGCGATCGCGGTCGCCGCGACGTGGACAGATCTGCGGGAGGCCCTCGAGCCGCAGGGTCTCGTGCGCGCGGGGGTCGTCGTCGGTTTCTCGCAGAGCATCCCGCAGTCGCGCTACGACCCTAGCCTCTTGCCGGTGGTGCAGGACGCGCTCTCGGAACGGAACACGCCTGCGTTGCAGCAATTCTTCGCAAAACGCTCGGTCCGCGCGCAGCTGCGCGGGTTCAACATCCCGACGCTGCTGCTGCAAGGACGACGCGACTTCGCGTTCGACGCCGACCAGGCACTGTCCGCGTTCAAGCTGCTCACCGGACCGAAGCGGCTCTACCTCGGCAACCTCGGTCACACGCCGGCGGCGAATCCGCCGGACGAGCTGCAGTACTACGCAGGCGAAGTCGAGCACTGGTTCGACCGGTTCGTGAAGCGCGTGCCGAGCACGCTCGGCTCGCGCTCGGTCGTCCTGCTCGCCGAGGATCCGTGGACGCACAACAAGGTGCACTCGTACGTCGGCATGCCGCCGACGCGCTCGCTCACGTTCACGTTCAAAAGCTCGGGCACGTTGACCGCGTCCGGCAAGGTCGTGCGGACGACTGCACGCGTCCCGCGCCTGGAGACGTTCGGCGCGCCCACCGTTCGCGTCAGCGTCTCGAGCCGGACGGGGTACCGCCACCTCGTCGCCGTGCTGAGTGCCGTCCGGCCGGACGGCAGCGAGCTGGTCGTCACCGACGGAGGCGCGGAGACGTCAACACTCGGCCGGGCCGTGCGAACGATCACGCTCCGCCTTCCCGACGAGATCACGTCGATCCCGCGCGGGTCGCGGCTGCGAGTGATGCTCGCGGCCACCTCGACGGCCCAGAGCCTCCAGAATCTCGTCTACCTGAACTCGGTGCCGGAGAACTCGACCGCACAGATCAAGCGGGTTACGCTCACGCTGCCTGTGTTGCGGAAACCAATCTCTCCTGGATCGCGCACCTCGCGGCGGCGGCCGCCGCGGTCGCGCTCGCGCCGCACGCGACCCCCGGCGTGACGCCGACGACGATCACGATCGGCGGCACGGTGCCGATCAGCGGTCCCGCCGCAGCCTTCGGATCCGTCGCCGGCGGGTCCGAGGCGTACTTCAAATACGTGAACGCTCACGGCGGCGTCCACGGACGTCAGATCGTCTACACGTATCTCGACGACGCGTACGAGCCTGCGAAGACCGTGCAGTTCACGCAGCAACTCGTCGAGCAGGAGAAGGTCTTCGCCCTGTTCGACACGATCGGCACGGACAATGCGCTTGCGATCCGGGAGTACGTCAACGACCGGAAGGTTCCGGATCTCTTCGTCGGCAGCGGCGTCTCCGACATCGCGCGTGACCACGCCAGGTACCCGTGGATGATGGGCTACCTGCCGAGCTTCGTCGGCGAAGGCGTGATGGACGGCCGGCGCATCGCCCAGGTGACCCCGCGTGCGAAGATCGCCGTCCTCTACGAGAACTCCAACTTCGGCAAGGACATGCTGAGCGGGCTCAAACGAGGGCTGGAAGGAAAGGGGAAGCTCGTCGCGCAACAGTCCTACGAGCCGACCGAACTCGACGTCGGCTCGCAGATCGCGCGCCTGCGAGCGTCGCGCGCCGACACGCTGATGCTGTTCGCAACACCGCTGTTCGCGATCAAGGCCTACGCGGGGGCGAACCGGCTCGGCTGGCACCCGCGCATCTACGTCTCGTCGGTGTCGATCTCGCCGGACGTGATGAAAGTGGCCCGGCTGAACGCCACACCCCGCACGGTCGACGGCTCGATCTCGATCGCGTTCGTCAAGGATCCAACCTCGCCCGCCTGGAAGAACGACGGGACGGTCAAGCTCTACCGCTCGATCCTCGCGCGCTACAGGCCGAAGGCGAAGCCGCTCGACGTCTACCTCTACTACGGGATGGCCGTCGCGTACACGATGGTCGACGCGCTCCGCCGAGCCGGCGCCAACCCGACGCGCGATAGCCTCCTCCGCGCGGCGACGCACCTCGACGAGACAAATCCGTTCCTGCTGCCCGGAATCCGGATCAAGACCTCGCCCAAGGACTACTACCCGATGGACAAGGCCCGGTTTGTCCGGTACTCCAACGGGCTGTGGGTCCTGTTTGGGAAACTGGTCAACGCGCGTGGTTAGGGCAAACGCCAACCGGTCGCCCGCGGCGGCGTCTTACCCTCCGGAATATCACTTGGGATAGGGAAAGGAAGGGTATGAAGACGATTCTCAGGCTAGTCACGGTGACGGCCGTCGGTGTCGCCGCGCTGGCCCTCGCGGGCAACGCGCTGGCCACGCAGAGGCTGTCCGTGACCCAGTCCGCCACCTCGCTGACGATCAAGCTCAGCCAGGATGCCTCCGATCAACAGCCGTCCAGGATCAACATCTACCTCCCGGCCGGCTACACGGCGAACACGAGCGCGACGCCCGGCACGACGATTGGAACGACCACAGGCGTCGTCATCGCCCGCGACCAGGGCAACATCGACCTGCCGCTGACGGGTGACGTCATCGTTGCCGATCCGGCGGCGCACACGAAGGATCCATGCTCTCCCGGCAACAACCTGGCGGTGTGGATCCTGCAGCTGTCTGTTGCAGGCCAGACGATCAACCTCCCGGTCTACCTCAACCCGACCGCAGGGATCGAAACAGGCCTCGGCTCGGCGAAGCTCACCGTCTGTCTGGCGCCGTCCGACACGCCGATGGGGTCGCCCGGCCGCTCGCCGTTCGGCGCGCAGCTCAAGAGCGCGACGTTCACTGTCAACAACGTGTTCACGGCGCCGGCCGGCGCCGCACGCTGGGAGTCGCTGTGGACGCCGTGGAGCGTCGGTACCGGCGTCCCGAACCCCGTCGGCACCATCGAGGCGCGCGCATTCGTCGGTCCCGGGGCGATCACGCTCGCGGCTCGGGTCACGAGCAAGGCCAAACGGGTCGTCAGCCTGAACGGGCGCGTCAGCGCTTCGGGCGTCGGCGTCGTCGGCGCAACCGTGAGCCTCCTCCTGAACGGGAAGGCTCGCTACAAGGCCAAGACGACTGCCAACGGTGCGTACAAGTTCACGCTGCAGAAGAAGAAGGGGTCGAAGGTGACGACGACCTTCTTCCAGTCGAAGGTCACCGTCGGCGAGCAGGACGTGACGACGGCGGGCTGCGCGAGTCCGGCGGCTCCGCCAATCCCATGCGTCAGCGCGACGCAGGGGGCGTTCACGGCGATCAGCAACAAGATCCGGATCCGCATCTAGGGTCGCTCGGATCGGCCGTTCGAAACGGGGCCCGGAGAGGGCCCCGTCTCGTATCCTGGGCTCGTGGCGGAGATCCGCATCGGCACCTGCTCGTGGGCCGACGAGGCGCTCGCGAAGCACTTCTATCCCCCCGGGACGCGGCCGGCCGAACGGCTCGCGTACTACGCAGAGCACTTCGACACCGTCGAAGTCGACTCGACCTACTACCGCCTCCCGGCCGACGAGATGGTCGAGCGCTGGGCGGAGCGGACGCCCGACGGCTTCGTCATGCACGTGAAGGCGTTCGGACTGATGACCCGCCATCCCGTGAGGCTCGAGTCGCTTCCGACCGACCTGCGTGCGGAAGCGCCCGTCGACGACAAGGGTCGCGTCGACCGGCCGCCGCGTGAGTTCCGCGGCGAGGTCTTCCGCAGGTTCCTCTCTGCGCTCCAGCCGCTTCGCTCGCACGGGAAGCTCGGCGGCATCCTGTTCCAGTTCCCGTCGTACGTCGTGCGCAAGGACGCGTCGCTCGACTATCTCCGCTGGGCTCGCGAGCAGCTCGGCGACGACGAGATGCTCGTCGAGTTCCGGCACTCGTCGTGGCTCGAGGAGGACGGGCGCAACGAGACGTTGCGCTTCCTGGAGGAGCTGGGCGCGACGCACGTCGTCGTCGACGCGCCGCGGATCGAGAACGCGAAGAACCTGGTGCCGACCGTGCTCGCACTGACGTCACCGACGCTCTACGTGCGCTTCCACGGGCGGAACGCGTCGACGTGGAACAAGCGCGGCGGGAGCGCGGCGGACCGCTTCGATTACCTCTATTCCGAGGACGAGCTGCGCGAGTGGGTGCAGCCGTTGCGCGAGCTCTCGGAGCAGGCAGAGCAGGCGTACGCCTTCTTCAACAACAACGCGACGAGCCCCGACGGCCGCGGCGGCCGTGTCGCGCAAGCCGCGACGAACGCCAAGGCGCTCCGGCAGCTCCTCGAAGCCGAACACGTGCCCGCGACGTAATGCCCCGCTAGTGGAAATCCTCTCGATCGTGCACGGGGGCAACGTGCGCGAGGGCGTCTTCGCCGACCCTGTCCGGGATCGCGGGCACGAGCTCGTCGAGTGGAGACCCGTGTCTGGTGTGCCGTCGCCGCGACCGCCGGAGGAATACGGCGCGGTGCTCGTCTTCGGCGGCGCGATGCACGCCGACCAGGAGGACCGGCACCCGTGGCTCCGCGAGGAGGACGCGCTGATGCGACGGCTGATCGGGGCGCGGATTCCGGTGCTTGGGATCTGCCTCGGCGCGCAGCTGCTTGCCAAGGCCGCCGGCGCGCGCGTGGGCCCTCTCCGCGAGCCGGAGATCGGATGGTTTCCGGCCGAGCTGACCGCTGCCGGTGCGGGCGATCCCGTCCTCGGCCGGCTGCCTCGGACGTTCCCCGCCTTTCAGTGGCACTCGTACGGGTTCGAGGTGCCCGACGAGGCGGAGGAGCTGGCGCGCAGCGAGGTGTGCTCGCAGGCGTTTCGGCTCGGCGAGGGCGCCTGGGCCGTCCAGTTCCACCCGGAGGTGACGCTGCCGCAGGTGGAGGGGTGGATCGACGATCCCGGCGATCCGTGCCCCGATCCGGAAGGCCTTCGCGCGGAGACGCGAACGCAGATCGCCGAGTGGAACGACCTGGGGCGAACGCTCTGCGGCGCGTTCCTCGAGACCGCGGAACGGCTCACCTCGTCCCGACGTGTGTGACGTCGGGTCGCGACGCGGTCTCGTGCGCGCCGCGTCACCCTTCCGTCACGGTGCCTGGCACGGCGAGGCGGACCGGACGAGCTCCGGTACCGGGCACCGGGACGCGAACCCGGCGGCCCCGTCGCTCTCGAAGTGGCGCCTGGAGCCGAATCGTGAGGCTCGGCGCTGTGGATTGTTCGTCACACAGGCGTCGCGGTGCCTGGCACCGCGACCGGCGCAGCGGCCACGGCGAAAAGCGGCAGGTCAGCGCTCGATCGGCAGCTCATCGTGGCGCGACCACTCGTGCCACGAGCCGGCGTAGTTCCGCGCGTCGTAGCCGGCCGCACGCAGCGCGAGCGTCGCCAGCGCGGAGCGGGAGCCCGAATGGCAGTACGTCACGATCTCGACCGCGCCGCCGACGAGCGCACGCACGCCGTCGGGATCGAGCGGCCGGCCGGGCGCAACGAACAGATCCTGTACGTGGAGGTGGCGTGCGCCCGGGATGCGACCCTGTCGCGGGTCGCACGGGTAACCCTGCTTGCCGGAGAACTCGGCGTCTGTTCGCACGTCGAGGATCGTGAGCGTGTCGTCCTCCAGCCGCGACAAGAGCTCGTCGCGCGTCGGCACCGCATTCAGCCGCGGCTCGAACGTCGTCTTGACGGGCCGCAACTCGACGGCGCCGACCTCGGGCTCGCCGGGCCACGCCGCGATCCCGCCGAGGAGCACAGCAACCCGGCGATGCCCGGCGAGCTCGGCCATCTGCGCGGCAGGCATCGCGCCGACGCCGTCGCCGCGGTCGTAGAGCACGAGCCGTTCCTCGCCCGTGACGCCGTGGCGGCGCAGGCGCAGCCCGACCTCGGGCGCGAGCGCCTCCAGCATCGCGCGGTCGCTCATCGGCGGCGGCGACCCGAGCACGAGCGGCTTCGAGCCGGGGATGTGTCCGCGCGTGTGCGCATTCGGCCCACGAACGTCTCCGAGGAAGAGATCGCCGTCGGCGAGATGCTGCTGCAGCCATGTGACGTCGACGACCGGCGGCAGTTCAGACACCGGCGAGAAACTCCAGCAACTCCGCGTTGAACTCGTCGGGGTACTCGACGTTGAGGAGATGGCCTGCACGGGCGATCTCGCACACGTCGAAGCCTTCCAGCTCGTCCGCCGAGACGAAGGGATCGTGCTCCCCGATCAGGAAGCGGGCCCGATCGCCCAACGCGCGGACGAC
The DNA here is from genome assembly GCA_005885125.1 of Actinomycetota bacterium. Lineage (GTDB taxonomy): Bacteria > Actinomycetota > Thermoleophilia > Gaiellales > Gaiellaceae > 3-1-20CM-4-69-9. Next base: position 13,139 of record VAXU01000034.1, on the reverse strand, counting down.
GTCCGTCGAGTCCGCGCGGTCGCGGATCGCCTCGACCGCGGAGACGAGCCCCTCCGGGTCCCGGTAGAGCAACCGCTCGTCGGCTCGGCTCTCGTCCGCGAACAGCTTCGGCGCCATCTCCCGCCAGAGCGCTTCCGGGCCTTCCGTGCGGATCAGGTCGATCGTCGCAGCGCGGCCTTCGCGGCGCTCTTCCGAATCCGCATCCGGACGCGCGCCGACGAGCAACACCCCGCGCACCCGCTCGGGCGCACGGCGCGCGAGTGCCAGCGCGCAGTAGCCGCCCATCGACGCACCGACGAGCACGAGCTCGTCCTCCGCCTCGTTTGCGATCGACTCCGCCCACGCGTCCATCGATCGCCCGCGCCCGTACAGCCGCGGCGCGATTGCATCGGGGACGATCCCGCGCTGCGGCTCCCACATCCGCTCGTCCAACGGGAACGCATGCAGGAGCACGACCTTCACTGGGCTGCGACGACGGCGATCTCAGCGGCGATCGAGGGCCGTTCCGAGAGGCGTGCGACCCAGTCGGCAAGAGTGGGAAACAGCTCCAGCTCGACGTCCAGGCGATCGCGTGCGCGCAGGATCCACGGCAGGTAGGCGACGTCTGCGAGTCCGAACTCGCGCCCCGTGAGGAACGGCTGTGACTCGAGGAGCGCGTCGAGCCTCGGGAGCTGCGCGTCGAAGCGCTCGCGAGCACCCTCCTCCCCGCGCCGGAGCGCGTAGTACGGCTTCGACAGGTCGTCGAACCGGAAGATCAGCACACGCGCGAGCCCGCGCTCGGCAGGATCGGAGGGCAGGAGCGGCGGGTCCGGATACCGCTCGTCCAGATACTCGTCGATCACTGCCGATTCCGCCAGCACGAACGTGTCCTCTTCGAGGACCGGGACGCGTCCTGTTGGATTCTTCTCGTAGATCCACGCGGGCCGGTCGTCGAGGTCGATCACGACGGTCTCGTACTCGAGGCCCTTCTCGGCGAGGACGATCCGCACCCGGGCGCAGTACGGGCAACGGTCGGCGTCGTAGAGCGTGATCACCGGTCGATCCTAGCCTCGAGACCCATGAGTTCCGCGATCTGCACGAACAGCTCGCGCGCCGGCGGCAGCTCTGCGGGAGACGAGGCAGTGCGCGCAACGGCGCGCACGCGGCCCGGGTCGGCTCCGGTCAGCCGTGCTACGAGCGTCGGGTTCGCGGCGAGCGACAGTTCGTCCGCCTTGTTCAGTGCGCCGTAGTATGTCGGGACGGACAGGTACTCGTCGACCATCCGCCCCCGTTCGAACAAGAGGAAGCGGACGACGGCATCCTCTTCCAGCGCGAGCGCCACGACCGGCACGCCCATTCGTTCCGACAGCTCGCGGCCGAGCCGCCGCTGGGCGCTGCGGTCGCGATCGCAGAGCTCGTCAACGACGCTCACCCAGCCGTTGCGCGGCGGCGCCACCTCCATGCGCGCACTGCGGCCCAATCGGGGCATGAACTGCTGCAAGGCATGCTCAACGGCTGTCTCGTCGTCCGTCTGCACGTGCGTCGACGCGACCGACGGAGGCCGCTCCACTTGCTCGGTCCGCTCGAGGACCATGGCGAGCTCCGCGGTCAAGAACCGCTCCTGATCGACGAACCCGAGTCGCCGGTAGAGCGCCGTGGCGGGCGTGTTGTCGATCTGCAGGTCGAGGCCGACGTGGCCGACGCCCCGTTCGCTCGCCGTTGCGACGAGCGCATGCAGCAGCCCACGCGCGACGCCTTCCCGGCGGGCGTCCGGCGCGACGTACAGATCCGTGACATGGAGAAGCTTCGGCGTCTCGCGCGGGACCGTGCCGAAGACGAAACCGGTGACGACCCCGCCTTCCTCCGAGACGAATCCGAGACCGGCCCGGACGTGCCGACCAAGATCCTCCCATGCGTGCTCCCAGCTCTCGCGCAGGAAGTCGGGCGTGTCGACCTCGTCCTGGAAGGCAAGCCAGAGGTCGCGCAGGCTGTCGTGGTCGTTCTCAGTCGCCGGGCGGATGGACACGGAGGCCAGTGAGCAGATAGTGGGCGGTCAGGTTCTGGAAGGGAGCGAACCGTGCGCCGATCGCGCGCACGTCCTCGTCCGCACCATAGAACGCGGCCACGGCCTTGCGCAGTCCGAGGTCGCCGGCAGGCCAGGCTTCCGGTCGCGCGAGGTGGCGGGCGAGGAACCAGTCGGCCGTCCACTCGCCGAGGCCGCGCTGCGCGACGAGCTGCGTCTTCACCTCGGCGTCGGGCAAGGAGGCGAGCGCGTCGAGGTCGACGTCGCTCGTGGCCAGGCCGACGACGTACTCGGCCTTGCGCTGTGAGAAGCCGACCGCAACGAGCTCCTGCGGGTCGGCAACCGCAAGCCGCTCGCGAGTCGGGAACGCGTACGCGTGCCGGCCGCGAACCCCGAACGCCGCGATCAGCCGGTTCCGGATCGCAAACGCTGCGAACAGCGACACCTGTTGCGCGGTGATCGACGTGACGAGCGACTCGAAAGGGTCGGGGGCGAGCGGCGGCCGGAGGCCGCGCAAGGCGGGGACGAGCCGTGCGAGAACGGGCTCCGTCGAGGCGAACGCGTAGAAGGAATCGAGGTCGAACTCGAGCCCAAGCAGCTTGCCGACCACGGGCTCGGCTTCCCCGTCGAGCGGCTCGGCCTCGACGCCCCCGTCCGCGGCTGCGATCCGCACCTCCCGCCCGTTGACGACCCGATGCAGCCCGCCGTCCCGCCAAAGGTTCGCAAGGTCGTCGCCGAACGCGCGGTAGCGCTCGGTCGACAGCTCGAAGTCGTAGGGCTGCGGAATGCGGAGGAGCGGCACGCGGCCCAGGCTAGCCGCGTCCGGAAAGAATCAGACCCCAGGCGGCGGGGTCCGACTCCTGATGGAAGGCGCCCGACCCGCGATCTCGACCGGGCATATCCCAGCGCATCGCACGGTGGTGCCGACTCGTTAGGACCGGAACGCGAACCGGTAAGGGTTCCGTTAGCTCGCCGCGCGAACGGGTGAGCGCCCGGCGGCGCCCCGCGCGCGCACGAGCTCCAGCTCCGGGCGGGCGGCGAGAACGAGCATCGCGTGGCTCCAGGCGAGCGGGACGACCCAGGCCGGCTCGCCTTCGTCCGTGACCTGCTCCGCCAGCAGCTGAAGCGGTGTGGCGACGCGCCGTGCGTAGTCGAGCGCCCGTGCATGCCCCTCCGCGTCCTCGATCTGTCGCCGGTAGAGCCCCAGCCAGAGTGCGGCAAGCACCCACGGGTTGCCGCCCGCGTACGTGTCCCGTTCGTAGCGCATGATCCCCCCGCCCGGACGCCCGAGCATTCGCTCCACCGCATCGGCCGTCGCACGCATCCGTGCCCCGCGCGGATCGACCGCACCGAACGGCCACGCGAGGCCGAGCAGCGACACGTCGACGGTCGGGTCCCCGAGCGTGCGGAGGTAGCGACCGTGCTCGCCGCTCCAGAAGCAGCGGTCGAGTGCGGCCGCGAGCCGCTCGGCCGCATCGCCGTACGTGTCCGCGAGCGCAGGCTCGTGCCGCTGTGCGAACGAGGCTGCGGCGCGCAACCCGCCCACGGTCGCTGCGGTCGTGTACGCGTGGCAGCCGTCCCGCTCCTCCCAGAGGTCGGCGGTCTCACAGGGAATCCCGTGCGCCTCGATCGAGCCGAGCAGGAAGTCCGCCGCCCGTCGAGTGGACGGCCACAGGCCGGCGTCCAACGCCTCGTCTTTCAGCTCGCGCCACGCGGCCTCGTAGGCGAAGAGGACGGTGCCCGTCTCGTCGAGCTGGTGCGCATTCCACGACGGCGCCAGCGAGCCGTCCGTCCAGTGGCGCTGCAACCAAAGCCCTGCCTGTTCCTGGGCGCTCGGCAGCCAACGAAGCGCACCCTCGACGAGGTCGCGGCGGCGAGCCGCGAGGAACGCAAGGACGAGGAACGCGAGATCACGCGCCCAGACGAATCCGTAGCCGCCGGAGCGCACGAAGTCGGGATCCAGCTCCGGGGCCGCGATCACCGCGCCGGTCTCGCGATCGGCGAGCGCATCGAACACGAGCAGCGAGCGTTCGTACAACCCGGTGACGGCCTGTTGTCTCGCCGGCTGAGCTTGCGCAACCCGAGCAGCGTCACGGCGACGCCGCGCGTCCGCATGCTGATCGAAGCCGACGCCCGCGATCGCGGCAGCGCGTTCCGCGGCCTCGTCTCGCGAAGACCCGAACGCGCACGCCAACTCGACCGAGCCTGCGAGCGCGCGCGACACCGTGCCGTCCGGGCTCGCGGCCGACTCCGTGCCCAGAGCGAGCGCGCCCTCGAGTGCCCGGAAGCGAACGACCAGCCGCGCACCGCGGGCCGTGCACGAGACGCGCCGAACCAGCGCCGGCTCGGTCGGGTGCACGAGGTCGTCGATCGTCACCTCGAGCCCGGCCGTGCGGCAAACCGTGCGAAGCAGCATCGATCCGTCCGCGTAGGACTGCTCCCACACGAACGTTTCGTCGTCGAGCCAGCGCGTGACGCCGTCGAGCTGGATGCCGAGGCGGAGCTCGCCGAGCTGCTGCTCGCGATCGGGATGAGGCCACCAGAGCCCTTGGACGCGGCCCCGCCCAGAAAGGGTCGCCAGGAGCGACCCGTTCCCGAGCACGGCCGCCGGCAGCGCGGCGTTCAGATCAGTTCCTGCACGGAGCGACGTTGACGATTCGCCGCCAGAACGGCGACCCACCTCTTGTTCATTGCTCCTCCCCGGTCCGGCGCTAGCCGGCGCGGATCGACGTTCCCGTTTCCAGGTCGAAGAACTGCAACTTGCCGGTGTCGACGAGCATGTCGACGATGTGATCCGGGCGCACCTCGGACTCGGCGTCGAAGCGACCGACGAACGTGGTGCGCTCCTCCTCCGCCTTCTGCGCGAGGTCGTCGAGCATCGCGTCTTCGAGTTCGACGGCGCCCTCCAGCACGTCGTCGGTGACGACGGGCCTGCCCGACAGCTCGACGTGGGCCAGCAGCTCGGATCCGAGGGCCTCGGTCAGGAGCACGCGCCCGCGAAGCCGATTTCCGTCCGCACCGTCGCGAACGATCGACGCGTCCTCGAGCTGTTCGGGACGGATGCCGAGCGCGACCTTGCGGCCGGCATAGCCCGCCAGCGCCGGGCGGAGCGACGCGACCTCGGCCGGGATCGCGAGCTCCTGATCGGCGAGCTTGGCGACGAGCCCACCGTTCCTGCGCTCGATCTCCGCCTCGACGAGGTTCATCGAGGGACTGCCGATGAAGCTCGCGACGAAGAGGTTCTTCGGATCGCTGTAGAGCTTCTGCGGCGTGTCCATCTGCTGCAGCTCACCCTTTCGCATCACCGCGACGTGGTCGCCCATCGTCATCGCCTCGGTCTGGTCGTGCGTGACGTAGATCGTCGTTGTCTTCAGCTCGCGCTGGATCCGTCCGATCTCGGCCCGCATCTGGACGCGGAGCTTCGCGTCGAGGTTCGAGAGCGGCTCGTCCATCAGGAAGACCTGCGGCTGGCGAACGATCGCGCGGCCCATTGCGACCCGCTGGCGCTGGCCGCCCGACAGCTCCTTCGGTCGTCGGTCGAGGTACGGCGTCAATCCGAGCAGGCGTGCCGCCCATTGCACGCGCTCGTCGACCGTCTTCTTCGGGGTCTTCCGCAGTCGCAACCCGAACGCGATGTTGTCGCCGACGCTGAGATGTGGGTAGAGCGCGTAGTTTTGGAAGACCATCGCGATGTCGCGGTCCTTCGGCGTCAGGTCGTTGACAACGCGGTCGCCGATCGAGATCGTCCCGTCGGTGATCTCCTCGAGCCCCGCGACCATGCGCAGCGCCGTCGTCTTCCCGCAGCCCGACGGGCCGACGAGGACGAGGAACTCACCGTCCTGAATCTGCAGCGACAGACTGAACACGGCCTGGACGCCGTTGTCGTAGACCTTGTCGACATCGCGGAACTGAACGTCAGCCATTACGTGATCCTCCAGATGTGGAATGACGGGCCGTCGGCCGGCAACACGGCCTCGGCGCCGTCGATCTCGGCGTCGTCGCCGTAGAGCGTTTCGAGTGACGTGAAGGGGACCCGCACCGGCGGGTGATCAGCGCGGCTCGCGAGGCACAACAGCCGCTCGTCGCGCGTCTCGCGCAGGTAGGCGATCACGTCGTCGTCGACGTACGCGTACCGGATGCCGCCTCGCGCGAGCGCGTCGCTCGACCGGCGCAGCGCGATCAGCCGACGGTACTCCTCGAACAACTGCGTGTCCCACGTCTCGGGCCGGTCCCAGGGCATCGGGCGCCGCGCGTCCTCGCCCCACTCGCCCTCGAGCCCGAGCTCGTCGCCGGCGAAGATCATCGGCACGCCCGGCGTCGTCATCTGCAGTCCGATGCCGACGAGCTGGCGATCGCGCGAGCCCGCCATCGTGCGGAAGCGGGGCGTGTCGTGGCTGTCGAGGATCGCCCACGAGTGGAGGACGAACTGCCACGGAACGCCGGCGCGGAAAGCGCGCATCGTCGCAGCCGAGGCGCCGGCGCCCAGACGCGGCATCGCGACGGGCAAGCCGAAGTAGTCGATCTCGAGCTCGCCGCGCAGCCAGGTCCAGACGGGACGCGAGAAGCCGGCGTAGTTCATCGCCCCGTGCCAGCCCGCGAAATCCGGCCGGTAGTCGTGGAAGTGCTCGGCGACGAGGAGCGAGTCCTCGTTGAGCACGGCACGCAGGGTCGGCGCGACCTCGGCGTTGACGTCCGTGCTCCCCGTGCGGCCCGTCATGTTCGCGACGTCGACGCGCCAGCCGTCGAGCGAGTACGGAGGCTGCAGCCACTTGCGCGTCACTCCCTGGATCCGCGTGCGCAGCTCGAGCGAGCGCCAGTTCAGCTTCGGCAGCGACTTGAACCCCCACCACGCTTCGTAGTCGCCGCTCTCGTCGAAGAGGTAGAGGTCCCGTTCGCCGGCGACGAACCACTCGTGCTTGTCGCCCGTGTGGTTCGTGGTCAGGTCGGAGATCACGCGCAGCCCGCGCGCGTGCGCCGCTGCGACGAGCGACTCGAGCGCTTCGTCGCCGCCGAGCAGCGGATCGACCCGGTCGAACGTCGTCGAGTCGTAGCGGTGCGTGGAACCCGCAGGGAAGATCGGCGTCAGATAGACGACGTTCGCGCCGAGGCGCTCGATGTCGTCGAGATGCGCTTCGATCCCGCGCAGGTCGCCGCCGAACAACTCGAACGGCGTGTTCGGGCCGCGGCCCTCCGGCAGGTCGTCCCAGGCCCGCCGCACCGCCCAGGCCGGCGCGTCGACGTCGAGGCCGCTCGAGGCGAACCGGTCCGGAAAGATCTCGTAGACGACCGACTCGAGATGCCACGCGGGCCCGCCCATGTCGAGCGAGAGCACGAAGTCGTCTGCGTCCGGGACATCGTGCGCGACGACGCCGAGCCCGTTCAGCCATGCGTAGCCCAGCTCGCCGCCCGCGAGGAGCCAGCGATAGCGCGTCGTCGGGTTTCGCACCGGGAAGCGGGCTGTCCACCAGCCGTCGCCGTCCGGCTCGGCCCTAGCCGCGCGAGCCTCGCCGTCCTCGACCCAGCGGACGGCAACCGTCTCCACCTCCACCTCGGGCGGCACCCGCACACGCACGGCGGCCTCACCGCCCGCCTCGTCGGGACGCTCGAGGACGTACAGATCGGAACCGTCGTGGTGCGGCTCGTCGAGGAGCGACACCGCCGCCTCGGTCCCCGTCGCGCTCATCCCTTGACGGCGCCCTGCGTCAGACCCTGCACGATGTACCGCTGGAGGAACGCGAACAGGAGCGCCGCCGGCACGGCGGCGATCAGCACCCCGGCCGCGAAGGGCCCCCAGTGCTCCGAGTACTTCTGGTCGATGTACTGCCAGAGCCCGACCGGAAGCGTGAACTTGTGCTGCGTCTCCAGGACGACACTCGCGATCACGAACTCGTTCAGCGTCGCGACGAACGAGATCAGCGCGATCACCGCCAGCACCGGCGCAGCAAGCGGCAAGACGACGCCCCAGAACACCTGCGCAGGCGTCGCGCCGTCGACGCGCGCGGACTCGTCCAGCTCCGAGGGAATCGTGTCGAAGAACCCCTTCATCAGCCAGGTGTTCACGCCCATCGCACCGCCGAGATACACCAGGACCAGCGCGCTGAGGGTGTTGAGCCCGATGAAGTGGAAGATGTCGCCCACGTTCAGGACGATCAGGTAGATCGCGAGCACCGCCAGAAGCTGCGGGAACATGTGGATCAGGAGCAGCGTCAGCATCCCGAGCCGGCGTCCGCGGAAGCGGAACCGGCTGAACGCATACGCCGCGAGCGCGCCGAGGAGAACGGTGAGGAGCGCGGTTGCGCCGGCCACGATCATCGAATTTGCAAACCAGCTGGCGTAATGCGCGTTCTGGAAGGTCGCGTGACCCGTCGTGTTCTTCTGGCCCACGAAGAGCGTGCGGAAGTTGTCGAAGGTCACGTGTCGAGGAATCAGCGACGAGCCGCTCAGCGAGTTGTCGCCGTTGAACGCGGCAGAGAGGACATACGCGACGGGAAACAACGCGAAGACGAGTGCTATCAGCGCAACGGCATGTCGCCACCAGTTCTGTGCAAAACGGCGCCGTTTCGGCTGCCGCCGCTCGGCGACTGCGGGAACCGTAACTTCGGCTACGCGTTCGCTCGTGCTCATGCGAGGTTCTCCAACGCCTTCGTCCGCGTGAACGAGACTGCGGAAATCGTGGCGACGACGAAGAAGATGATGATCGCGAGCGCGCTCGCGAGCCCGTAGTCCTGGCCCTTGCCGGCGGCGAACGCGATCTTGTACGTGTAACTGATCAAGATGTCCGTTGCACCTGCGACGGGGCTGTTACCCAACGCGGGACCGCCGCCGGTCAGCAGATAGATGTTGCCGAAGTTGTTGAAGTTGAACGCGAACGACGCGATCATCAGCGGCGCGACCGCGACGAGCAGCAGCGGCAGCGTCACCAGCCAGACGCTGACGAGGATGACCGAGACGCGCGCCCAGTTCGGGTCGAAGAGCCACGGGATGCTGGTGTGGAACAGCCTGTTGACGACGCCGAAGTCGTCGTTCAGCAGCCCCTGCCAGACGAGGAGCGACAGGAACGCGGGAACCGCGAACGGGATGACGAGCAACGCGCGGTAGGTCCGCTGGAACGAGAGCCCGGGCTTGTTCAGGGTGATTGCGAGCAGCAGACCGAGTGCGAACGAGATGAAGACGACGAGCGACGCGAACACGAGCGTCCAGACGAACACCTTGAGGAAGGGGTCGCGGATCAGCGAGCTGTGGGCGATGCGCGAGAAGTTCCTCGTCCCGACATATGTCTTCCAGCCGGGCTCCAGCTCCTCGCCGTTCGCCGCGACGAAGGAGCCTCGGTTGTTGTCCTTGAACAGCACTCCGTCCTTGAGGCGAACGAAGCCGTCGGCCTTGGGGTCGTACCGCAGTGTCGGCGCGAGCACGACCGCCGTGTCGAAGCCTTGTGGCTGGATCGCCTTGTCGCCCCCGAGGGGGACGGTGAACGTCGACAGTTCCTTGTCGAGGCTTCCGAGCTCCGTGCCCTTCAGCACCCTGTAGCCGCGCGCGGCAGTGATCGCGCCGTCGGAGACGGTGACGTCCGAGCGCGGGATCGGCCGCAGACCGTCTTTCGTGCCGATGAACGTCGCACCGGAATCGTCGCGCAGGACGAGCAGGAAGTGCCCGCCCTTGTCGCGCGCAGGCGCAATCGTGTACGCCTTGCCGTTCTCGACCTCCGTCAGGGAATTCACTTTGATCCCCGCGATCGCCTCGGACTTCGACAGGATGTGGCCCGTCGAGTAATTCGTGAAGGCGACGTTGACCGTGTAGGCGACCGGGACGACGTGAAACGCGAGCAGGAAGATCGTCCCCGGAATCAGGAACTTCAGCGGGAGGGTCCACCGTTTGACGAGATAGATCGCGTCGAGCCCCGCAGTTGCGGCCGCAAGCACAGCGACGGCACGCCACTTGTGATGGTCGATCAGAACAACCGCCGCCCAGATCCCCAGCGCGTTGACGATGCTGAGAAACGCGATCTTGAGGGCGAGGCCGACCGTGCCCGAGAAGGCGCTCATCGCCTTGGTCGGCAGCGACAGGGCTCGAGTCCCCGCGCTCTGGCGCGTGGGCGGCTCGGTTCGAACGGCCGTCGGGCTCAGAAGAACCTCCTGGGAAGAGGAAGGAGGGGCGCCCGTCCGAGACGGGCGCCCCTGTTCACCTGCTCAGTCGATTAGCCGCCGGCGATCTTGGCCGCGATGTTGCGGGCCGCGGTCGCGAAGGCCACGCGGGCCGGCGTTGCGCCGGGACCCTTCGTCGCCTTGACCCAGGCGCCGCCGAGCTCGGCCCAGACGCTCCCCATCTGCGGGATGTTCGGCATCGGCACCCCGCCGATTCCCGCCTTGCCGAACTGCTTCAGCACGGGGTCGCTCACCCGCTTGCCCGCGACGATGTTCGCCGGATACCGAAGGTTGGCCTGCTCCAGATCGAGCTGGAAGCTCGGCTTCATCATCTCGTTGGCGACGAGATCCTTCGCAAGGCTCGCAACGCCGTGCGCCGCTGCGAACTTCGTCACCATCATCCCCTGCACCCCGAGGAACGGAACCGAACGGAACTTGATCTTCGGGAGCTGGATGATCCTGAACGGGATCCCGCTCGCCTTGAGCGCGTCCGTCTCCCACGGTCCGGTGATCCAGAACGCAGCCTTCTGCTTGAGCCACGCGTTCTTGCCCGTGCCGTAGTCGACCTTCGAGTTGATCAGTCCTTCACGATTCCACTTGTCGATCAGCGGCGCGTTCTTCAGGAACGTCTTGTTCGCGACACCGATCTTGTTCGGATTCAGTGCGCCGTTCTTGCCTGAGCCGAACACGAAGCCTCCGAGACCCGAGAAGAACGGATACATGTGGTACGCGTCGCCGCCGGATCCCTGAGGGACGGCAAGCGCGATGTTGTCTGCCGACTTGTGCTTGAACGCAAGCGCTTCCTTCTCGAACTGCGCGAACGTCGTCGGCACCTTGACGAGCCGCGTGTTGACGACGAGGCCGACGTTCTCGAGCGCGTACGGCGCGCCGTAGAGCTTGCCGCCGTACGAGAAGGCGTTCAACGCATACGCCGGGAACTGCTTCTTGATCGCCTTCGTCGGGAAGAGCGGCGCCACGAGACCGTTCGCCGCGAGGTCGCCGGTCCAGTCGTGCGCTGCGACGATGACGTCGGGCGCGTTCTCCGTCTTGACCGTCTTCAGGTCGTCGCGAATCGATCCGAACGCGTGGAACGTGACGTTCACGTCGACGCCGCGACGCGTCCCCCACGCGGACGCGATCTTGTCGACCGCGGGCTTCTGGACGTTGTCCACCCAGATCGTGAGCTTTGCCGCCTTCGCGCTCGCATGCGCCGCTGGAGTCGCACGACCACCGATCAGAGTCAGCGACGCTGCGAGGACGACGGCGAGCAGGATGGCTAGACGCCTCCCTACCTTCATTGATCCTCCTCCTCCTTCAGTCCCGCCTGACCCGTGGCCGGCGCCGACTGTCTATGAAACATGTCTTGCCCCCATGAAACAGAGAGACCCTAACACCCCCTCCAAAAATGTCAAGATGCGGAAAATCGCTGGCTATTGACCTGAAAATCTGTTACATAGACCTGCAACACGATGCCCACTCTTCGAGACGTCGCTCGGGAAGCAGGAGTCAGCGTCGCGACCGCATCCCGCGTCGTGAGCGGTTTGGACAATGTCCGCTCCGAGACCCGCGAGCGAGTCGAGCGGGCGATGCGCGAGCTCCTCTACGTCCCGCCGGGCCGCCGGGCCGCGACCGGCGTGATCGGTCTCCTGCTGCCGGACTTCGAGAACCCGATCTTCCCGGCGCTCGCGCAGGCGATGGAGAACCGGGCGACCGAGGCGGGCTTCGCGTCGATTCTCTGCTCGACGGCGTCCGCGGCGTATCGCGAGGTCGACTACGTTCACATGCTCCTCGACCGAAAGGTCGACGGGATGATCTTCATCTCGTGCGAGATGACGAACATGAGCGGTGAGCACGATCACTACGCTCGCCTCCTCGAGGAGGGCGCGCGGATCGTGTTCGTCAATGGGGCGCTGAACACGCTCAACGTCCCATCCGTCGGCGTCGACGAGGGGATCGCAGGCGAGCTCGCGACGCAGCACCTGATCGGGCTCGGGCACAGGCGGATCGGCTACGTCGCCGGGCCGGACTACTACCTGCCGACGCAGCAGAAGGCGATGGGGCGCGAGAGCGCGTTGCGCGCCGCCGGCCTCGAAGCCGACGGGCTCGTGGCGCACGGCGAGTTCAGCGTCGAGGGCGGGCGCGAGGCGCTGCGCGCGCTCCTGACGCGTGCGGACCGGCCGACGGGAGTGATCTGCTCCAGCGACCTGATGGCGGTCGGGGTCCTGCAGGAGGCGGCGGCGCAGGGAATGCGCGTGCCCGAGGATCTCTCCATCGTCGGCTTCGACGGCATCGAGGCGACCCGGTGGACGAACCCGGCGCTCACGACGGTCGAGCAGCCCATCGAGGAAATCGCGGAGACTGCGGTCCACGCGCTGAAGAGCCTGATCGACGAACCGCGGAAGCCGCTGCCGGACTCCTCGTTCCGCCCACGGCTCGCCGTCCGCGGCTCCACCGCGCCGCCCCCTTGAGTGGACTGACCGGCGAGAAATGCGTCGCGTGCAGACGCGATGCCCCGACGGCGAGCGCTGCCGAGGTCGCCGACCTGCATCCGCAGGTGCCCGACTGGGAGCTCGTCGACGTCCAGGGCGTCAGCCGCTTGCGCCGCATCTTCACGTTCGACGACTTCGCTCGGGCGCTTGCGTTCACCGACGCCGTCGGCACGCTCGCCGAGGCCGAGGGACACCATCCCGCACTGCTGACCGAGTGGGGCCGTGTCACCGTCAGCTGGTGGACTCACAAGATCCGCGGCCTTCACCGCAACGACTTCGTCATGGCGGCGAAGACCGATGAGCTGCACCGCGCGACGCAGCGTTAGACTCGCTCCGCATGCACACGGATGAACGTGTGGCGATTGCGCTCGAGGGAGTCGTCAAACGCTTCGGGAAGGCCGCTGCAGTTCGAGACGTGACGGTGTCGATCGGCGAAGGAGAGTTCTTCTCGCTGCTCGGGCCGAGTGGATGCGGCAAGACGACGACGCTCAGGATGATCGCCGGCTT